>PBDH01000021.1 GCA_002717305.1 Gammaproteobacteria bacterium
AGTGGAAGCCGAAGTCGCAGTGGAAGCCGAAGTCGCAGTGGAAGCCGAAGTCGCAGTGGAAGCCGAAGCCGAAGGAGAAGCCGAAGGAGAAGCCGAAGCCGAAGCCGAAGCCGAAGGAGAAGCCGAAGGAGAAGCCGAAGTCGAAACCGAAAACAAAGAGAAGCCCAAATAATGGATTTTTCAGTAGTCGTAGACTCGGTCTGTTCAGATCTAAAAAGTCCTGTCCCTGAGCGGACAGGTACCCTTGTTCGTGTTGTTGGAATGACACTTGAGGCGCGTGGAATTTTGGCGCCGGTTGGGGCGCTTTGCAGGATCGAGAGTACAAATCATGAGAGTTTTGATGCAGAAGTCGTCGGGTTTCATGACGAAATTTTGTATTTAATGCCTTTCACAGACCCATCTGGAGCAGGTCCTGGTGCGCGTGTAAGACTTCTAAGCTCAACAGCTAGGGCTTCTGTTGGAGATGCTCAACTCGGACGAATTTTGGATGGACTTGGACGGCCCCTAGATGGCAAGCCAGCACCCGCTGCAGACAAACTATTAGGGCTACAGGGGCTAATTATTAACCCGATGGAGCGTGGGGCCATTGAGTCCACCTTAGATGTGGGTGTTAAAACAATTAATGGCCTTTTGACACTCGGTCGTGGCCAGCGTGTCGGTTTGATGGCGGGGTCTGGTGTTGGTAAGAGCGTTCTGTTAGGCATGATGACGAAATACACCAACGCCGATATCGTTGTGATTGGCTTGATTGGTGAGCGAGGACGGGAAGTCAAAGAATTCATAACCGAGACTCTGGGGCCTGATGGTCTGGCTAAGTCAATTGTGGTTGCGTCTCCTGCAAATGAGTCGCCGGTATTACGATTACGTGCAACATTCCTTGCTCACTTAGTCGCTGAGTATTGGAGAGATCAAGGTAAAAACGTCCTTCTCTTGGTCGATTCGATGACACGAGTCGCTCATGCACAACGGGAAATTGGTTTAGCAGTGGGAGAACCTCCCACATCAAAAGGTTATCCGCCTTCTGTTTTTGCTTTATTACCCAAGTTGATTGAACGTTCAGGCGTAGGTCGACATGGTCATGGCTCAATTACCGCCATTTATACTGTTTTGGCGGAAGGTGATGATCGTTCGGATCCAATAATTGACATCACGCGCGCATCCCTCGATGGCCAAGTCATGTTGTCGCGCGAGCTGGCTGATGCCGCTTTTTATCCCGCAATTGATTTAGCAGGCTCAGTCAGTCGTCTTATGAATCAGCTGATAACACCAGATCAGTTAGAAAAAGCCAATTACGTCAGGCGATTATGGGCACTTTATCAGCAAAATAGCGATTTGATCCAGGTTGGTGCTTATGAGCACGGAACAAATCCTGAGCTTGATGAGGCGATTCAGAAAAGACCGCTTTTCGAGGCATTTATGAGGCAAGATGCGTCCGAACAATTTGATGCCGATGCCACTCAAGCTGCTTTGAATAAGGTGGTGACATGACGTGCTGGGATGTCTTGGAAAGACGCACGAAGATGGAATGGGATAAAGCTGTTGAAGCTATATATGAGGTTCGAAGCAGGCTCGAGGAGCAGCAGATGCTTTGTGAACGGGTTCAAAAAATAGCCGAACAGTATCAGGAGAAAATAAAAGCGACGCAGGGATCGGCCACGCGCTTTGGTGATATTCGGCTATATCGAAACTCGCTAAAGGATATGCAACACGCAGTGGGCTCTATCCGGAGGCAGATCGCGATACTAGAGCTGGAGCTGACCCGGAAGCGGAGTTTGTTGACTCAAGTTGAGATGGAGCGACAAAAATATCAAAAGCTCATCGAGCGCGAGAAAGAGAGGGCGGCAAAAGCCATAGCACGCCAAGAAGCGCAAGCGTTGGATGAAATTGGTGGACAACTCCACTACCGGAAATCGAAACTGGCCTAAACATTGCAAATATCTCTTTAGGTTAATTTTGAAAGGACTAAACCGGCAATGTCGTCTGCTTCAAACATCACTATTTCGCTGCAAGCACCTGGATCTTCGAAGGGTATTGACATTAATAAATCCTCCGAAAGTAAAGGTCTAGACGACGATATGTATGAGGATGGGTTTGATAGCGCGTTGGAGAGGGTAAGATCGGATCAGTTACCTGAGACCGGCAAAGAGTTGCCGCGAGGGAACTCTATGCGCAAAGAAGGGTCTGATACTAGATTGCTTGAGATTCACTCCAATGCTCTACGCAGTCGCCCCGCAGGGGAGCTTAATCTGATTACAGTGACTGAAAATAGCTCTGCGGTGTCAGATGACTCACTTGTTGCATTTATGCAGGATCAGGGGTTCTCGAGAGCTGAGATGATGCAGTTGTTTGTGGCGAAGACTGAGGAAAACTCGACGGAAATACAGTCGACAGGTGATTGGCTAAAATATAGGGATGGAGAGGTAGCTTCGGCTCACGTGGGGTCAATGGGTTCTTTACTAAATACCGAGGAATTGAAACCAAAGAATTTGGCCGAGGCATTAGCTGGACAATTGATTCAACCACAGATTTCGACTAAGTCTTCTAGAATCACTGAGGTGTTAGCGATAAACGATATTTCGCGACAACTAAAGGCAAGCTTGACTTCCGAATCATCAGACAAAATCGCCATTAAAATTACTGATCTGATGCCGTCATCCATAAAAAATTCTGCTGTAAATTCATCATTGAATCCTGGGGGGTCAACCGATACGGGTTCATTTTCGCTGAGTCAGTTTGATGGGAATAATCTTTCAGAAATTTCGCAAGGATCTGAGACACAAGAATTTAGAGAGTTTCTTGCTGAGCACCTGAGGCGCGCTGAATCTTTGCGGGGATTGACAGATAAGCTTGGTAATATAATTGCTCGTCAAATTGCCGGTCAAATCGGTCGTGGCCGATGGAGTTTGGAGATCGCTATGNATCCCGCTGAATTGGGCTCGATTGAAATTGAAATGGAAATGACGGAACGAGGCNTGGAAGCGANCTTTAGAGCAACCCAATCAGTCACCAGGGATCTNTTGATGGAATCAATGCCGCGNTTAAAAAGTTGGTTTGAAGAAGGTGGCATTGATGTTGCATATACAGGATTAACTCAAGATTCTGAGGCGAAGAATGGCGAAAAATCGACACNAGAGCAAAATACTCAATCGGACATTCNGACCACAGAATCTGAAGATTCGTCCGATTTAACTGATAATCAGTTAACGANTGATGGGTCGACAAGATTAGATATACGNGTTTAGTNAAGGGGATTCAGCATGGCTGACGAGCAGATTGAAGAAGAAGAAGGCGGTGGCAAGANAGGTGGTCTTGTAAAGATCATCATGCTAGTGGTCGGTGTTGTTCTTGTGGTTCTATTAACCATNGGATTGACANTATATTTCACTGGATTCTTCGATCCAGGCGCAGAAGAAGTTGCTGAAGAGCAGATTAGTGCNCTTGAGACTGAGGCGGNAACGGCAGCGGAAGAGGTTGCNCAGCAACCAGCGAAAATTCAACTNGAGGCGCCCGCTGTTGAGAAATTTGAGACNGTTTANTATGAACTTGAGCGNGAGTTCCTCGCTAATGTNGCGAATTCTCGAAANGTCATGCAGATCAAGCTAGCNATNATGACTCACTATGATGAACAAGTGATTTCGAANATAGAAAAGCANACGTTCGCTATTCGTTCGTCGATTTTGGATATCATGCGGCAGGTCACCGAGCAAGATGTTGCNCAAGAGGACTTNCGGACTNACATGGCCGAAGACATCCGGTTAGCAATGAACGCNACTCTTGANGAGTTTGAGGATTTTGGTGGNNTTGAGAAAGTGTACTTTTCTGAATTCATTGTGCAGTAACTAGGGGACTATCATGGCTGAGAGTCTGTTAACACCAGAAGAACTCGAAGCGCTTGCTGAGAGTGTTGACNCNGGNGATCTGGAAACAGATACCGGGTTCAATATGCAGGCTCGAGTGGTNAAGCANGATCTTGCATCTGANGATTCGACGCTNGGNGTAAATCTTTCATCGATCGATATGATCAATGAGCGGTTTATTCGGATGTTTCGTTTAGGGTTGTTAGACGTATTGNGAACAAGCCCACGGATTAATCCCGCGCGTGTTCGTATAATGAAGTTTGGTGATTANCTTCCCGATNTNAAGCCACCATTATCNGTCACCACNGTTCGAACTCCCCCGCTTCGTGGCTCGTCTATGGTGCTAATTGAGCCCAATATCATCTTCTCAGCACTNGANAACTTTTTTGGTGGATTCGGCCGAGGGATNGGTNCTNTGCCACCNGGNCGATTATTTACACCGACCGAGACACGTATCATCAAGATGATGTTGGATCAGCTATTCATCTCATTACAAGAGGCATGGGCGCCATTGATGCCAGTTGAAGTTGAAACAGTCAGTTCTGAGATCAATCCACAGTTTGCGCAAATNGTTGATGAAAACGATCTNATNATTTTATCGCGNTTCGANGCNGANCTCGGCGATGAGGTGAAGGGGTTTATNGATATTGTTTATCCCTATGCAGCATTGAAACCATTCCGNGAGTTGTTNAGGAGTCGATTGCAAACGGGTGANGGTAATGAAGAGTCNGACCGGTTGTGGCTNGAAAATATGGAACTAGCTTCTGGCGANGCGCAACTTCAAGCNAAAGTGGAGCTCGCTAAGATGAAAGTTCCTGTTCGTGACTTNGAGAATTTNGAGGAGGGTCAGGTGCTCTTCTTTAAGAAACCNGATTACGCGCGTTTGATTGTGAANGATGTACCGATCTTCGAATCCTCTGTAGGGACGCATGGTACGCAAGTAGCGATAAAAATCGAAAATCCGATCAAGCCTGAAGAGACAAATGAATAAGTCGATCCGACTGATGGAGGTGGATTGTGAGTGAATTTGAAGCAGATGACGCTTTAGAGAAAGAAGATTCAGCGGGCGCTGAAGAGTTNACGGAGGAGAATGAGGANAAAATTCCTTCGAAAATGAATCGAGAAGTNATTGAAAACATTCCNGTTACTTTAGCAATAGAGGTGGGCCGCGCGTCATTAAAGATTCGTGATTTGATGCGTTTGACNCAGGGNAGTGTNGTNGAATTAGACCGTCTTGCTGGGGANCCCCTNGATATCGTTGTAAATGATACAGTTGTAGCTCAGGGAGAGGTGGTTCTGGTGAACGACCGGTATGGTGTTCGCTTGACGCAGGTAATTTCAGCGGCTGACCGGATCAAGAACCTCTAAGCACAAAAATTGCGGAGGTTTTGATTGGAATANATTGACTGGGTTTCTTTTGTATTAAGCTTTNTGTTCGTTATTGCGTTGTTGGGTGCAACGCTTTGGGGACTNAAGCGTTTTGGCAGGATGCAGTTACAGAANAGGGCTGGCCANTCTTCGATTAAAGTCNTTGACACATTTAGCTTAGGCGCTAGACAACGTATCATGTTGGTTGAAGCAGATAACCAAAGGATACTGGTNGGTGTTTCTCCACAAGCTATGTCTGGTCTCGGCCAATGGCCTAAGGATCAAACACCGGAATTTTCAGACTTGCTCCGCGACGCCGGGGATCCGGNGGAGCATTCTCCGTGATTAAATTNTTAATGCTGCTNTCTTTATTCGCCNCACCAGCACTTGGTGATGCGCTTCCGATNGTTACCGTGACTGAAGAACCAGGTGCGACACAATACAGTCTCACACTTCAATTANTGGCTCTAATGACCTTATTGTCAGTTCTTCCGGCGATGCTACTTGGGCTTACTTCTTTTGTACGAATCATCATTGTACTGTCACTACTACGGCAGGCACTNGGTACCATGCAAACACCGCCNAACACTGTNCTTGTNGGGATCGCCTTATTTTTGACGTTTTTTGTGATGGCTCCGGTTTTTAATAGTGTTTATGACACCGCCATNCTTCCATTTTTAAATGAGGAAATATCGATCGAGGCAGCTATAGCCGCNGCTGAAGTTCCTGTTCGTGGATTTATGNTGAATCAAACGCGACAGGAGGATATTGGCATGTTTGTAGAGATCGTCGGGATGGAAGCGATACCNGCTCCGGAAGAGGTTCCATTTTCAATCTTGGCNCCAGCATTTATAACCTCTGAATTAAAGAGNGCGTTNGTCATCGCGTTNATGATCTATATTCCATTCATTGTCATCGATNTAATTGTCGCGAGCGTGTTGATGTCTATGGGCATGATGATGTTGTCACCAATGATGATTTCGATGCCGTTCAAGTTAATGTTGTTCGTTTTGGTGGATGGNTGGACACTGGTGNTAGGTTCGCTAGCCGCAAGCTTTGCGATGCCGTAGGAGGATTCTATGTTAGATACTGCGTTNGTTATTGATCTTGGCAGAGAAGCGCTTTGGGTNGCCNTNNTNATCGCGGGCCCTTTGCTTGGTATCGCTTTGATTGTNGGTTTGNTAATAGGAATTATTCAGGCGGCNACNTCAATTAACGAGATGACACTNTCTTTTATTCCAAAAATTGCCGNTTTGGTTGCAGTACTAGTTCTCTTCGGTTCNTGGCAGGTATCGGTAATNGTTGACTTTACTCGTAAACTATATGAGCGAATACCCACGCTCTTTTTCTAGGTGAATTGATGGAGCTNTTCGTTGCAGATTTGATTNAGCGGTTCTACACAGCGCTTTGGCCTTTTNTNCGTATCGGCGCGATGTTGATNGCGGTNCCTGTTCTATCNATTGATGCGGTGTCNGTTCGGATCAGGGTTATATTGACACTCGCANTAACGCTNATGATNTATCCATTAGTTGATTGGCCCACTATTGACCCAGTCTCNGCNGCAGGNTTANCAGAAATNTTTAATCAGATTCTGATNGGNGTCTTGATGGGNTTTTTTCTGCAAATNGTTACGGCAGCGGTCGTACTAGCAGGCCAGGCNATNGCAAATTCNATGGGNTTAGCGATGGCNACCATGGTAGANCCNGGNATTGGTACNGTCCCNTTGATGTCCCAATTTTTACTGATACTNGCAACACTNATTTTCTTGGGTGTNGGNGGNCANATATTGATGATAGGGATNCTATTACGNAGTTTNGAGACNTTTCCTGTGGGGGTGGCATTTATNAGTGGAGCAAATTTTGCNGCNTTAATCGAGTGGAGNGCNNTNATTTTCCTNGGAGGGNTNCTNATGGCTCTTCCGNTTTTGGTGGCGCTNCTTTTGGTNAATNNAGGGGTCGGGGTNATNACNCGGGCNGCNCCNAGTNTGAANATNTTTGCGGTCGGTTTNCCAGTNTTTTTTTTNACNGGNTATGNTGTCTTAATCCTTTCGATGGCNGGNATTGGTGCGCGNATCCANTGGCTTTGGATGGANGGNATTGANCGNGTGAAAGACTTTGTTNTGGTTCCAGGGGTTCTGTAATGGCCGAAGATACGCCGGAAGAAGAAAAAACCGAAGAGCCTACCGCTCGGCGCCTAGAGAAGGGGCGCGAAGATGGAGAGGTGCCGCGCTCCCAGGAACTCACTGTTGCTGCTGTGATGATCAGTTCAATGTCGGCTCTTTATTTGATGGGTGGGTGGCTGATTGGTAATCTCGCAGACATCTTTGCGTCTGGATTTATCATTGAACGACGTGAAATTTATTCTGAAAACCTTGGGATGGTTCAATTTGCAGATATTGGCACGGAATCATTTCTCCTGATTATTCCCCTTTTTATCCTCACACTCGTTGTAGCGATTCTGGCGTCTTCAGCGATGGGCGGACTGAACTTTGCGTGGAAAGCGATAACTCCCAAGGGCTCTAAGATAAATCCATTAAATGGTTTTAAGCGGATGTTCGGTCTGAAGGCTTTGGTCGAACTCACTAAGTCGATCTTGAAATTTTTTCTCGTCGCCAGCGTCTTAGCATATTTCGTTTATGATTTCGCCGATGAACTTGTCGCGCTATCTAGTATGGCTATCGAGCCAGCACTTATTGCCGCAGGTCAAATGATCGGACTCACAACCCTTGTTGTAACAGCTACGTTAGTTCTAATCGCTGCGATCGACGTACCTTTTCAGGCATTCGAATTCAACAAACGCATGCGCATGACCAAACAAGAAGTCAAAGACGAATATAAAGACATTGAAGGACGCCCAGAGGTAAAAGCTCAAATTCGTCGCAAACAGCGGGAAATGGCTGAACAGCGTATGATGGAACAAGTTAAAGAAGCAGATGTTGTTGTTACTAACCCAGAACACTTTTCTGTTGCTTTGATTTACGATCCAGAATCTGATGGCGCTCCCGTAGTTATTGCCAAAGGCCTCGATCATCTTGCGCTTAGAATTCGAAACGAAGCCAAGGAGCATGGCGTGGTGCAAGTGGAAATAGCCCCTCTGGCGCGTGCACTCTATTTTACTACCGACATTGATTCTACAATCCCAGAAGAACTTTATTATGCTGTTGCTCAGGTGATTGCTTATGTATTTAGTCTGGCAAGTGTCCGGCGCGATGGGCAAACTGCTGGCAAACCCGATCCTGAAATTCCACCGAATTTCCGCTTCGATGCTGAAGGTAACCCCGAATAATGAAAGGTATGCAAAGCCATGTTTGACGATCTTCCCGTGAAACTCTGCCAAGACAATGGTGAAATATTTTTTCGGGACTCTGATATCGAGCGTTTTCAACGCGTTTTCGATACCGTTGTTGACAATTCACAACATTTATTGGTGACGAGTCACTTCGATGGAGTGATTGATCATTACGGTAAGATGATGCTGAACCGTTTGAAAATGCGATCAGGGCTGGCCGTAGAAACATACATGCCGGCGAGTACAGAAGCTTTGGTAACCCGCTTTAATGAACTGGTGGATTCGATGTCTGTTGAGGAGGCGCGCGGGGAGAGCGAGTCAGGAGCACCTGGGCGGATTATTGTGGTCAATGATCCGAAAGCGATTGATAGTGACGGGTGGGCATTATTGTCACGCATGGTCACCGACTTTCCAGGGCTTAACATGCGTTTGGTATTCCTCTTGGATCGATTACCAACGGCCGTGGAAAAAGCGCTTGATCGATTAGGGTCACGACTAATCCGCTGGGAAGTCGAGCCACCAACCCCAGACGAGCAATTGGCCCTCCGCAAAGCGGGCATGGCTGAGGGCCTAGAGTTCCAAGTGGAACGGGTTTTGTCGAGAATAAATCAAACCGTCTCACAACACTTGGAGCCGAGTTTGTCAGCTGATGAAGTATCAATGTCCTTGCAAGTTGATCTCGACGACGCACTTGGTATTACGTCCGAAGCTGGTGAGCGAGAGGCTGACGATATGCGAGCCTTGTTTGAAGAGGAAGAGTCAACCCAGAAACGAGGCAAGCTAGGTCCCGTTCTTTTGATTATGATTGTGGTGATAGGTGGCACAATAATGGCTGGCTTTGTAAGCCCTGAGATTGGACAAAAGATAGATAGGGGACTGCGGTTGGTTGGGTTTGAGACGAGTATTTTCACGCGTAAAGACCGCGGGCAGTCCGTCATAGAGGCTGCATATGACCCCTCGGTGCAAACGACACCACAATTGCCGAGTCCTGAGGAGGTCGAGGCGTCACAATCCCCACCGCCCCCAGTAGGAGACGGATTAACGGACGAGCAAGCCGCCCGGAAGGAGCTTGCGACCGAAATTGCGCAATCGACAAACATTACAGCCGAAGCAGTCCAACAGTTAACAGATACACCAAATCGGTTGGACACGGAGGGCCAGACTCAGTCACTTGATCTTGCCACCGAAACTGAACAAACCGTCACATCTCGGCCGTTTAGGGAAGAACCAACAGCGTCTGCGTCTGACGTGACTGCGGGTGATCCGACCTTCAAAGATCCCGCGGTTGAACTTGTAAAAAATGCCCCATCACAAAATCAATTTGTGCAGCACATCGTGCTTGCTTCAAAGGTACGAGCGGAAGCGTGGATAACAACGCAAACGGGTTTAACTGAAGCCGTGGTCGTCCCTGTAAGAGTTAACGGTAATATCCGCTATGCTGTGGTTAGTGGTCCATTCCAAAACCGGGCAGAAAGCGAGGCTTACATTCAAGGATTGGGTATAAGTGCCGATTACTGGTTGAGAACGGCAGGTTCACTCCAGCGGATCCTGCAAGGCGGGGAGTAAAAGGTGTCTGGCGAACTTTTTCGACAGGATGGCAAAAGTAAAGGCGAGCGTGCGGTCGTTCAAGGAAATGGCGGGCCTAATCCGAATCGTCAATCGCCTGATGACCCCCCAGTCAACGAGGGACAAAAACAACAACATACGGGCCCAGTGATCGATGTGGATTCTTATAATGATCGGTTTGAGAATGTGGGGCCTGGGAAGCGCCAATATAAAGAGTTCGATTATGAAGCTCTGACCCCAAAGATAGCCGCTCATTCTACTGCTGACGCCTTGAAAGCCGAGATTGATGAGATTGCGTCGCTAGAACCCATAGCGTGGAATTTGCCAGCCTGGCGCTCTGCCCAGCTGAGTCGGGACGTTTTAGAAAAACTTTCTAAAACAATTGATCAGCTTAAAGTCGTGATGAAAGCATCCGATTCTTTGAGTGGACAGGTAAATGGCTTGTATGAAGTCGAAAAACCATACAGGGCTGAGAGTAGCGACGAGACGTTCGCTGAAGATCAAACGGAAGAGACAGAAGATGAGTGAGAACGAGACACCAAAAGATGAGGAGCTGAACGAAGAGGCCTCTTCAGATGAGAATTCTGAGTCAGTTGATAACGCTGAAGAATCTGTCGAAACCGCAGAAGAGGAAATTGGGGAACCAGTCGGTGACCTTGCCGTGGCTGCGGCAGATGCCACTCTCGCTGAAGCGATTCATCTAGCAGACGAGCTCGTAAAAACGCGAATTGAGAAGATACATGAGGCTGGTGAGCGGTCCGTCACTCAGGCAGTTCAGTCCATGGAAACTTTAATGGGCTCGGTACTGGATTCCGCAGAAGCGGCTACCAAAGCGTCAGCAACTGCCAATATATCAACTGGAAACTTGGTCAAGGCTGCGCGAAAACTAGATGAATCGTCGTACCGAAGCTCCAGAACCTCTACAATAGTTTTGTCAGTAGGTGGCGCGATGTTGTTTATTTCAGTTGCTGTTTTTGGTTTCATGGCCGCTCAATTATCCAAACGATCAGCCGATCTCGAGAGCATGGTTCTTGCTGTGGGTAAACGGGTTGTTGAAATGAATGTAGGGCTTGAACAATTTCAATTAATCAATGATTCGATCGAGCAGCTACGTTTTACACAGGAAGCATTTCGTGATGCTCAGATCCAGTTAACTGAACGTATGAATGAACTAAATGGGTCGTTGCAAATTGTTCAAACCGAATTGCCTGCGAAAGCAGCAGAATCCGTTGGTCGTCAAAGTGAAGCATTTACAGCACGAGTTGGTGAAGTGGAAACACAAATCAAGTCGCAACAAAAGATCACCGTAGATCTTGCGAAGTCCATGCAAGGCTTGGCCGGTCAAGTCTCTTCGCTTCGGAAACAAATTTCGAGTGTTGATGAGTTGAATAAGGATGTCCAGGCACTGGTGACGCTGCAGCGCGAACGTTATTATGAGCTTTTACAGTCACAGGCTCAAAAAGTAAGTGCTGCTCAAGCTAGCGAAAAAGTATTGATTGAATATCCAAACCCTGAGGCACCGTTACCGATGCCAGAAACTGCTAACTAGCGATTATCCCAATCAGATTCTTATGACCTGCTAGCATCCTCCTCACTAGGCGGCAATGCGAGTTGATTGTCATTTCCTGAGGTATTCGATTCCTCTGAATTGTCAATCTCGTCGATCTCCTCAATGCTGCTATCGAGCATCGGTAGCAACGCTCGTCCCAAGGAAGTTGATCGTTCAAGCTGTACCCGGTTGAAAAGATCATCAACAACCTCATCCACTTCAGTAGCTAACCTTTCTGCGCTTTCGGGATTGGTCTCAGCTTCTTGGCCGATTTCGTAAAAGCGAGACGCCTCGGTGAAAGGGATGAATGATTCGACTGAGCCTCGCAACATTGGGATTCGCAGGATAGATTTAACAGGAGTTCTTTCTTTGGCCCGAGCATCAAATCGTCCGTCTTCCAGAATCGTTTCAATGTGGCGCGTAATAACGAGTTCATAACGTGGCCGCATCGACTCAACATGGTCAATATCTATCTTTTCGCCCTCAATCTCCTCTCCGGACATTGCTTTCCATAAATTTTCGCCGGAAAGATCGCCGAAAGGATTCGGGCCAAAAGCAACATGCTCTGCCAGCTTATCACTCGTTACTTTGGGGTTTAGTCCAAGTAAAGTTTCAAAAACATTAATCCGTTCACTCAAGTAAATAACAACAATAGCTGCTCCGCCCAAGATAAGAATTAATATGCCGAGAATCCACTCCATCTTAAAGTCCTAAACCTCTTCGAGGTCAGCTCCGTCGTCCGGTTCAAGTGCTGCAATTTCGGCTTCGACATCCATACCTTCCTCAGCAAGTTGCGTGCGAAGGAATTCGAGAGCCATTAATTGATTCGGAAGTTTTAGTTCGTTTGAGATGGAATCAATGATTCTCTGAACATTAAGAATAGCTTTCGGACCCGAAATATTCATACTTTGATATAGCATCCCGTACTTGAATACGAGCACTGAATACTGTTCTGGGATGTGCGACCACACCTCACCTGAGGCTGTCATAAGCTTCATAGAATTGGGGGGTTTCGGCGGCTCAGGTGCTGCTTTCCCTTGTGCGATATGGATCATTGCGATGTCATTGAATTTTTCAGCTTTTTGAGCTGCTTCAACGAATAACTTGTCGATGTGCCCACGTGCACGTAGTCCGATTCGCATTCGATAGGCATCTTCCTTTCGAGAATCACCTTTCAGGCCGACTGCCTTTTCGTAATCCCTTTTCGCATTTTCCTTTAACTGTTGTTCGTTTGGACCAAATATGGGCATAAAGATCACCTGTCCGAAAGTGCCAGTATCTTTCTAAGCTTTTTGACATTTGCTGACAATAGCTGGCTTACGCGGGATTCGCTAATATCGAGTACCGCACCGATCTCTTTTAAATTTAGATCCTCTGTGTAATACAGGGCCATTATGATTCGGTCACGTTCGGCTAATTGTTCAATCGCCTGAGTCAGTGAATCCATTATCATGGCGTCTCCGACTTCTTGTTCAGGCTCATACCCGTGTTGAGCGGGAGTATTGAGCATTTCGTCTTCTGCGGCCTCAGAATCAACCATTAGCATCTGATGTGCGTGAGAGCGTTCTTTTTGATATTCGACTGAATCCTTGCCCATAAAATTTGCAAGCTCGCTCTGCCTTGGAGTGCGACCAAGTTCCGTGGCTAGTTCTTGGGTGGCCTCGTTGGTCTCACGGATGTGCGAAATAGCGGAACGCGGGAGTACGGAAATTCTGCGTACCTCGTCAAGAATAGCCCCGCGAATCCGCGTTCTTGCAAAAATCTCAAAATCGACACCACGGGTCGTATCAAAACTCTGGGATGCTTCAATCAGACCAATCATGCCCACTTGGATTAGTTCGTCAACATCCATCACCTGCGGGATACGTGCCTTGAGATGAAGCGCTGTTCGTTTAACGAGGCCAACATGAGCAAGTATTGGATCTCGTCCACTCTGAGAAACTTGGTTGTATAAATCGAGATCAGCCATTGCTCACCTCAGTTTCTCGAGTCAACATCCGCTCAACAAAAAATTGTAGGCCTCCTGATGCTCGGTGGGTCACCGGGGTCAATTTTATTTCTTTTGCAAGCTTTCTAAAATCACGTGCCGCCATTGACCCAGGCGAATGCTTCATCACAGGCGCGTACTTGCGGGCGGCCTCCAGGATCATTTCATCGGATTCGATTGAATAGGTATATTCTAAATCTAGATTAAGGAACTTTACGCAGACAGCATTCAATCTTTGGTATAAAAGCTGGCCCGAGCGTTGATCGGTTACACCATTAGGTATTAATCCAATATTAGTATAGCCGTGTTCTGTGGTTAGTACCTTGATTATCCCGTAGGCGTCAGCGATGGATGAGGGCTCATCACGAACTACCACCATCGTCTGATGGCAAGCTTTCAAAAATGTGGTCACGGAAGGAGCAATACCGGCAGCTGCATCAACAATGAGATAGTCGAGAGGCTCTTGGAATTCTGAGAAGCTTTGCACAACACCACGAAGTTCTGCTTCGTTTAGATCGGCCATCTTGCCCATGCCTGAGGCCCCTGGAACTACGAAGATTCCACTTGGACCTCGAATCACAATATCGTTTAATGACTTTTCGCCTCTAATGACATGGCTAAAGTTGTATTCAGCTTGGACTCCAAGCGCAAGCTGCGCGTTAGCTAAGCCCAAGTCTCCATCAAATAACATGACCTGATTTCCGGCTTCTGCGAGCGCGACGGCGAGATTGGTGGCAATAGTTGTTTTCCCAACGCCGCCTTTACCGCTCGCAATACCAATGATTTTTAGGTCGCTCATTTTAATCATCCGTTAAATCACGGGCTCTACCGTTATCTCTGACCCGTCGGAGCGCTGTGCTCGTATCCCCGTCAGAAACTCAAGTGTAGACACTGATTCGGTTTCTTGTCGACCATCTGTTCCGTCTAATGAACCAATATTGCTGTCAGGAAGCGCGATGGTCACAGTGTTGATCACGTCGGCTATCCATTTTGCAGTATTAACCGGTGCCGCAGGGCGGTTAATCAGATCCGATGAAGATTGCAACCAAAGCTGCAGGTCGGTACGTTGCAGTAAAGCATCAATTAGTATCCAAGCATCATTGGATTCATCTATTTTGGTTATGTTCACGCTATCCCAAGATAGATCCTCATTGAAGAGCCTTTCGATTGATGACCGAGAGATTTCAGTCGTAATAACCAAATGCATGAGTGCTTCCGGGGCATATTGAGAAATCTCGGCATGATGCCGCGTTATATTGACGCCGCTGGTATCGATTAAAATACAATCACAGTCTCCCAATTCTCGCAGGACTGTTTTTAACATGTCCGGTGAATTCGCTCGATAACAATTTACACCCAACTGGGATGCCATTAGTTGCATTTGATTCCAGGCACCAATTTTTTGATCAGAATAACTGACGACGGCAACTCGTTCTGGATTTACACGATCGATGACCATGCGGGCTAGTTTTCCGATCAGCGTCGTCTTACCAGACCCTGATGGTCCGAAAAATACGTGCATTCCAGAAATATCCTCAGGTAACTCAGTAACGGTGTTCAGACTTTCGTTCAGGATGGCATGTAATTGCGCTTCAGCCTCGTCCGTATCAACTAGCTCGGCCAACGAATCGATCAATAACGTTCTTAACCGACTTGGCATGGGGTGATCCATAAGAGCCTTTTGCCAGACCGTAAGTGCCTGCGGGTTTGCCAATTGCATGTGCCATGAAGATGCTTTTCTAGTTTCTTGAATTTCACGCTTCAATACTTGTATCTCTTCCCGGAATAATTCAACGATTTCGCGTGCGCGGACTGATTCGTGAGTTGTAGATGAATCTTCCGTGAGAGTCGGGTCCGCGCGCTCATGCAGCACCTTCCTAAATGATGTCTCCGAAACCTTTTGTGCTGGTGATTTTGGAGCATCCATCGTAAGTTCTGCATCCGGCACATCGATTAGATCCGAGTCTGCCTCTAGGTCAACAGCAACAATAAGCTCAAATTTACCGTTAATTTTATGACCTGACACGACCAAGGCGTCAGGTCCGTACAGCCGAACGACTTCCTCCATCGCTTGTCTGTTGTCTTTTCCGAGTATGCGTTTCAGTTCCATGTGATGTCCTTACTCTGTTTGTTCGACTTGAGCTGTCACTGTAGCTACTACATTGACGGCTTGATCTTCTGGGATTTCTGTATATGACAAGACCGTAAGATCTGGGATTCTTGGGCGAGCTAGATTTGCCAGCCATGCGCGTACCGCAGGCGACACTACTAAGATTGCGGGCTTACCTTGTTCTTCAATTTTTTGTGTTTCCTGACGCATTGACCTAAACAGACTCTCAGCTAGTTCCGGATCAATAGTTAAGGTTTTTGTTTGGTGCGATTGCTGAACTGCGTTATGCAACATTTGCTCAAGTTGTGGGTCTAGAGTCATGACAGGCATTTCTTCTGTCATGTCTACGAGGCTTTGCACGATCATTCGCCCAAGCTTTGGTCTGACCAGCGCGGTCAGTTCATCTGGGTCCTGGATCTTAGTACCCTCTTCATTTAATACCTCGAGAATTGTTCGCATGTCTCGGACTGAGACACCATCGCGTAGAAGATTTTGGAGTACACGTGTCACGGTCGCGAGACTCAGTTTATTAGGGACCAAGTTTTCAATAAGTTTAGGTGAACGCTCGGCGGTTTTATCCAGTAATTGTTGTACCTCATCATGACCCAACAACTCGGGCGCTGCTTGGTACAGTATACTGTTAAGATGTGTCGCAATCGCCGTTGGCGCATCCACGACAGTGTAGCCAAGTGTTCTTGCATAGTCCCGCTGCGATGGTTCAATCCAATACGCTTCCAAACCGAATGCAGGCTCTTTGGTCGCGATTCCCTCAAGTGGCGTTGAGACGTGGCCCGGATTAATGGCAAGTTCCTTGCCAGCATAGCTTTCACCTCGTCCGCGAATGACACCATTTACCATCAAATGATACGTATTTGGCTCGAGGTCAAGGTTATCCCGGATGCGAACAGGTTGAACGAGGAATCCAAGTTCTGTTGATAATTTTTTCCGAACACCTTTAACCCGAGTCAGCAATTGACCACCGGTTTCGGTATTCACGAGTGGGATAAGGCCATATCCAATATCAAGACTGACAAGATCGACTTGGCTGACATCGCCCCAGTTAATTTCCTGTTCATCGGTTGCCTGAACTTCGGTGTCAAGCGGCGGCTCATATTCAGACTCATCTCCCGTTGGATTTGACCGATATACGAGATATCCGATAGCAGCACACATCGTCGCGAGCATGATAAAGACCATCGATGGCATCCCTGGGATGATGCCGAGAACAGTCAGAATACCTGCCGTGATGAACAGAGCGCTAGGGTTTGCTAATTGTCCGGTGGTCTGGTCGGTCATTGATTCGCTAGTTGTGACGCGTGTCACGACGATTGCGGTTGCAAGAGACAGTATCAATGATGGGATTTGTGCGACGAGGCCGTCGCCTATAGTTAAGAGTACATAGATTTCACCGGCATCAGTGAAAGACATATCATATTGGGTCATTCCAATAATCAGTCCACCTAAAATGTTAATAATGAGAATCAATAAACCAGCGATAGCATCGCCGCGGACAAACTTGCTGGCTCCGTCCATAGAGCCAAAAAAATCTGATTCTTGAGAAATTTCGGTGCGACGCTTCTTGGCCTCGTCTTGATCAATTACGCCGCTATTTAAATCTGCATCGATTGCCATCTGTTTTCCGGGCATTGCATCAAGCGTGAAACGGGCAATGACCTCAGAAACGCGGCCAGCACCCTTGGTAACGACGATAAAATTAATAATCATTAAGATACCAAAAATAATAAAACCAACGAGGTAGTTGCCGCTAATGACAAATTTACCGAATGCCTCGATAACCTTGCCCGCAGCATCCGTTCCTTCATGGCCATTGACTAAAACAATACGCGTCGATGCCACGTTGAGGGAAAGACGTAGCATCGTCGCGAAAAGCAGTACTGCTGGAAATGCTGAGAAATCCAGCGGTTTTTCTGTGTGGATTGCGATCATGATAACAATTAAGGCGATCATGATATTTAACGTGAAAAGTATATCGAGCAAGAATGTTGGTAGCGGTAGGATCAACATTGCTATAATCAAGAGCACAAGTGCAGGAATACCTAACGCTTTCCAATCTACTTGTGGAATTGACTGTCGGATATCTGACAGAGCGAATTGCACGATAAAAACCTCTAATTTTCAAATACTTAAATACTATGCGGTGACAAGTAAGTGTGTGCTTTATATAGATGTGCAAGACGAGTGCCAACTTTTGTTGTTTTTAATAACACCGGAAACTAATTAGTTCTTTCGTAAAATTTTTCGAGTATCTGCCGATATATCTTGTCAGAAGCGATACATAACTTGGCACCAAACGTGCTTCGTTGACTGTATTGATATCGAATTCGGCAAATTAAATTGAGGATTACGACATGCGTAATATGGTTAGATTGGCTGCTATGGGACTGGTAGTTATGGTTTCAGGGTGTAGTGTCACGATGACGCCACCGGGGCAAAATGCTGCCGCTCTGATGCAACCACCTGTTGAAACACGAATTGAAACGAAGGTAGTTCCCGTTGTTGAACGCAGAAGTGCTATTCGTTCGACAGGGTATGCAGTGATCAGTGTGCAGCCTTCAGATGTTGACGCGCAGCAGCGCTTGCTAGCGATTCGGGCCTCTAAACTTGATGCATACCGGGGTTTGACTGAGCAAGTTTATGGCCAATACCTTGACGCAACTACCACAGTTGCTGATATGGCTGTCTTAAGTGATACCTTTCGTACACAAGTTGAAGGTGTTATTTACGGCGCTAAAGTAGTCAGTATTGCGCCAGTAGGTGAAGATACTTATGAGACCACCATGTCGTTAGATCAGACGGTAGTGGATGATCTTAGGGCATTGTATCTAGCCTCTCTTGCCAGCAATCGGTCATAATCGATGAATCGCCTAAATTGGCTTGTTTGGGTTTTATTATCTGGCATAACACTGCCGTTGATCTCTGTAGCCGGTAGTCACGGTTCCGGGAATCCTGATTTCAATACAGATCAATCCACATTGGTCGCAATCAAGGAGGCACTCGTATCTGAGGCACAGGCGACAGAATCAAAAGTTGTGAACACCGCTTGGCTTGATGCTCAAGGGCAACTACACGAGAGTCTAATGGTCCAGTCTTCAATGCGGGTACGTGGTATTCAAGTTCAGACATATCTTGATGAAATACAAAAACCTAGGGTTGAGATTGCGCTTGATGACAAAGAGG
>PBDH01000022.1 GCA_002717305.1 Gammaproteobacteria bacterium
CTGTGACGACAATCGATGACAATATCGCCACGAGTTATCCAGGAAAGTGATGTTAGGATGGTGCAACCAAGCAGGTAACTCGCCGGAACTACGGGAATCTGAGGCGAGGTCTCCAAGGATCATTTCAATGGCTTCGGCACGCGTCCTGCCGATAAGTCGATCGACTCGATATTTTGGTGAACCAATGCCGACCCGGCGTTCTAAGTGGATGGCATCCGAAGCATCCATGACTGCGGACAAATGGCTCTGGTCTTCCAGCTGGAGTGAACCGAATGTCTCTGCGGCCGAACTCACAGATTTTGTCGCCTGTTGACAACCAGCGAGTATCAGAATGACAGGGACACACAAGCTTAATTTATTCATGCCGAAATCTTACAGTGTTCATCTTCAGAACAACAATTTAGACACAATCTTGACAAGGGCCACGTTGTGACGATTTTCCAAGGTTGCAAGAGCAACCAGACCCCTCGAAGGTTCATCCACGTTCGTCTTGGGGGCACATCACCCAAAATGTAGACCGGCTTCAGCGATGATCTGATCCAAATCTTTGATCAACTCATCTATGAACGCATCATCGGTCGCAGCCTCTTGAATGGGAGAAAACCGACCAGAATCGTTGTCGAAATAACCACCGGTTCGTTTCGAGTATTCGGGATCGTTTACGAACCGGACCAAAATATCAGACCCGATATTGACGTCATTTCCCTCGATCCCAAATCCCTCCTTGACCATCTTCGTCGCAAGCAGCGATCCCGGATTGACCGATACGATGCAGGGACCATCCTCGAATTCTCGTCCCAAGGCGTGGGACCATGCAGTAATCGCAAGCTTGCTCTGAGCATAGGCCTCCATGTCGCTCATGTCCTTGAACTCTCGTAACGCCCTCAAATCAACAGGCCGCTGTGCCGCCGAAGAGAGGTTAATCACGATCCCGTCGCTATCAATTATAGGCAAGAGCTCACGGGTAATTAGATAAGGGGCGACTGTATTGACCTCAAAACGAATATCACGATTCGATGTGGTCCGCGTCCGGCCGGTCTTCAAAACACCGGCATTGTTTATCACCGAATCCAGCCGTTTGACATTTTTTTTAATTTCCTGACACATCAACTTCACCTCTTCCAAGTTTGCTAGATCTGCGAGATATGTCTCGGGCGTTCCAGCTATCTTCTTGGATGCCTGCTCAAGTTTCTGTGGATCCCGTCCGTGTATAAGAAGTCGGTGGCCCAGGGCTCCTAAGCTTTGGGCCGCAACAAACCCTATCCCATCTGTCGCACCAGTCAAAAATATGGTCTTCATAATTTTTATCTCTGGACCAATCCATCTGAAATCTATCGCACAATTTAAATCCGGGAATCGCCATGGAGCAATTAATGACGCTTAAAACGACGGACATTAAGAAAATTTTCTAACTATAAATTTAGTAATTGATTCCCCGAACGGTGCCAAAGTGATAACTGCCACCGCAGCAATCGGCCAACCGAACAACCAACCCGTCATCCATCGTGCGACGAAATCGTCGCTAAGACCAACGTTTAACCAAGTGATAAAACCCGTAACAAAAAAGACTACCATAAAAGTCATAACCACCGGCCCCACATGCTTAGGGTGTAACTGCATCAAGAACTCCAATTTTTGCGCGCTCAATAATTAGCCTAACCTACGCAAGTCGGTAGTCAAAAATTACGGTGCATTTTGGGGGAGGGATCCATTCGTCGCGAAAGACCATTTAATTCATAGTTTAATAAATAGGTTGATTGAGGAAAGGAAAGTCGGCACGCAAACGGCTCGATCACTCACATGTAAATCTAAAAAGCGTCGGGTTTAAGGTATAAAACGATCTACCAAATCGATCAGATTAAAGATTGAAGCTGACTCATCAGGAAAGCTTATAGCTATCAAGTTCCCGCCTATGGTGATAATCAAAAAAAAAGCTGAGAATACTAGCCTACAAATATTAGAAAACGACTCGGAGTAAGATACTCGGCCGCCCAGTCTCCGTGAAATTGTCAAATCATCAGACTCGATCACGTTCATCGACTTCAGCTTGGTCTTGGTCCAAATCCGCAACAAATAAAATCCTGGAATAAAAGCTGCCACTGAGAACCATAGATAATCGGGCGCGAAGATCAAAATCAGCTCATGCGAAAGACACCCTGTCAGCAGGCCGAGCAGGACCGCCACACCTATAGGTTTGGATGCTACTTCTTCGTCTGGAATTTCTGTCATTCCTGTTCCTGTTCCTGTTACCTGAAGGTTTTCAGAGCCTACACTGATTGTTCGATCCCAGCCATAAAACCCTAACGCTGACTCTTCGAGCCGCCAAATCAAAAGAGATGAATTAATTCACTTCTATGGCCGATGGTATTTCGTCTCCCTAGGCGGCGTAACGCATTAGCACCAGCACCGCTATCCCTAATATAGAACCCAGCGTTAACGTAGTACCACCAATCCGGAGAACCGCGCTGTGCTTGAGGAATCCAAAGCACAAACCGTGCATCAATCGGGCGACGAGGAATACTGACCCATAGCTATACAGAGTAGCTTCCTTTAGACCGCCTATTTCAGCAACCAGCATAAGAATTAGAAAGATCGGAGCGTATTCGATCAAATTACCGTGCCCCCTGATGGCCCGCTGAAGGCTTTCTTCACCAAGATTGCCAAAAGCGAACCACCTAAGTGCGGGCATGCCCCGAAGTGCGATTATTCTGAGTGACAGAATAATCAAAAGCAGGCCCAAAAGAGACGCGTATGTTCCTGTAATCATAATTGGCTCCAAAAAAATGTTAGTGACGTTTAATGGAAGATATCAGACCCTCACAAATTCACTGCATCACTCAAAATTTGGAGCGAAACGCTGAGCATAGGCGGGGGGAAAAATGGCGACAAACTTTAACCCCTAAGGACGCTTCAACAGGTACTCAAAAAGTTTAGCTACTGCCTCTGCGCCAGGATCTTTGTTTCCTTGGAGTTGCTCAGCTGATAGATAGGTGGCTCGCCCAACTCTTGCGCTAACCATTTTAGCGGTCGCTTCCGCACCCTCACGCGACGCTTTCGCAGCATCCACATCGTTAACGATCGGTTTCTGAGAATATTGCACGCAAACGCAGGCATGTTCTAATGAGTGTGTGCATTAATCAGATTTAGTATTAATAAAAAGTTACCTCTTCACGGCCCTCTGTTTTGAAGGCAAAGCGAATATGCTGGAATCAAATGCTTCAAAGGGACGTTAATAAGTACGCTTTACTTTTGGACACTAATAGAGAGAGTTATGAAAGAACATTCAATTCCATTGCCTATTTGGCTGCAAAGTTCTTCGGACCGTATTGTTTCTCATATGAACGAGGATCACTCCGATTGCGTGGCGGCAGCACTCTTTGCGCAGTATGGCCTCGTAGACGCAGACGCGAGGATGAGTAAACTTGCAGTGAACGGTTATTACGCTCTTTCTAACGGAAAACTTTATTTTCTAGAGTTTGAGAGGGCATGTAATTCCACAGAGGAATATAAAGAGGAGCTCATGAAACATGCACGAAGGTATCCAAAGATTTGACGACTTTACATGACTAGTAAGAGCATCTCGTAAGTAGTCCCATCTCATCGACCGGGCCGCAGCAGGTAGTTCACCCAAGAAAATCACGCACATGGTGCAGATAATGATCTTTTTAACAATCCCATCTCTCCAAATTTCTTAGTAACGTTGGGCGTAACCTCTTTTACTAGTCTTTCTTTGTGTATTTGAAATTAGAGGCTGATATAACGACAACCACACGAATTTTGTAATGATTTGGAATCACTACCTGACCACACTTGCCGGCCAGAACAATTACCCGTTTCCCCCCTATCTCGGAAACCCAAAAGAAATAACCATATTGCTGATAGTCCCGAGTTGTAGTTTTAATGGCATTGTTTAACCCATCTAAGTCCTCTTTTTTCCTTCCTCAAGAGATTTTGTATTCACAGGATCAAAGGAATTAACGGGGATATGCTCAAGCCCATTCCTAACCCGAAGATCCAGATCCAGATCCAGATCCAGATCCAGATCCAGATCCAGATCCATTACAGTGTCCTCTGCTTTTTATTTCTTTGCCTATTTGTATAGTTCTAATAGGCTTTTGAGTCATCTAACAATTTAGCTCCACGCAATACAGTGGCTGAGCACAGTCTCAAGACTCCGCCGAAAAACCGCAAATTAGTCGGATCGCAGGATTCACTAAACTTCGTTTCAAGGAATTGTCATCGTGGTGAAGAAAAATCGCGTTAAACGTCGTTTCAAGGAATTGTCATCGTGGTGAAGAAAAATCGCGTTAAACTTCGTTTCAAGGAATTGTCATCGTGGTGAAGAAAAATCGCGTTTACCTTTAACGCGAATAATTCGCATTTGCATTTTTATGGTACACTTTCATATTCAAGTTCAAGCCGATAGCATTCTCCGTGCTTCCCACGGCTTGAACTTGTTTTTTTGGTGGCTTTGGCATTGACTTTCGATCCTAAATTGGCTGAGCTAGTACGTCGTTTTTGGATGCGATTTGGAAATCTTTTTCGTGTGTAGAGATACTTTAAGTAAGACAAATTGGAGAAAAGCCAAATGTTCATTGCTATGAATAGGTTCAAAATTGTGAAAGGGAAAGAGCAAGATTTTGAAACGGTTTGGCGGAATCGAGACACGCATCTTGACGGCGTGGATGGATTTCTTACGTTTTGTTTGGTTAAAGGCGAACAAACGGAAGATCATACCCTGTATGCATCTCATTCAACCTGGGAAACCCGCCAGCATTTTTCCGATTGGACCAAGTCAGATGCCTTTAGAATTGCTCACAAAAATGCAGGCGACAATTCACACTTGTACATCGGCCATCCTCATTTTGAGGGTTTTGAAGTCGTTGATGGAATTTAGGATAGCCTCCTCCGACATAATAAGAGATCAATACAACGTTCGGACTGATGTACTGGCACAGTCGCTTCTTCAGACGCACGATCCCGCTAAGGAGACTCGTACTGATAGCACCCACGGGGCCAGTAGACATGTTCCGGTGGCTCCAATTCGTCAGACATAACAATGCCCTTGTGTCATCAAATGACCGTTAGACACATCTGAGGAAAAGCCGTCTATAGAGAGAATAAATTAGCGGAAATGCGGTCCGCCTAATTTATACTATAAAATATTGATTTAATTTATTTTATTTAAATATATTTTGTTTTGTCCCACACTTGGTATGACCGCATGCCCGCGCGACAGCTGACAGAAGAGGACGATGTATACCCCGAATGTTTCAAGCCCATTTTGGTCAGAAAGCATAAGTGGGATGCTAAAACAAACTCCAAATATTATAGCCGGTTATTACCGCAATAGTTATAAAAATGAAAACCGGGAGGATAACTGAGCCAGTTAGAATGACCAGAAGAAGTCGTATTTGCTTTAGTAGGCTGAGCTGTTGACGAAGTAATTTGGTAAGTTCTTCCATGTTTAAACCACTGCCACGAAGGTGACGATTAAGGCAAAGCTTGCAACGCTCAAAAGAAGGCGATACTTCCGAATCCACTCATGATTAATGCCGATGAAAAATGGCCAAAACACAGCGAATAGACAAATCAAGACGACTGCCAGTGCTTTCATATATTCTGCCTAAAATCATCTAAATTCATGATCGAACCTCATCATCATGCAAGCCCAAACGGAGTTAAGTGTACGATTTTTAACTCACTTTTATCCACTGGTGGCTCACCGGATCTAAACGACTTGCGCACCTTGATTCGTTCAGAGGGAAAAACCACTGAATAAACCCATTAGTTCTCACGAGATTGAAATAACGCTAAAAAAGCACAATCATTTCACTACCTAAAGCTATTGGATCAGGTATTCAACATGTTTGATTTTTTCGAAAATTTCGTGAGTTTTATTTTGAGCCCCCCACTGATCCTTCTTATTTTGGTAGGCGTAACGTTACGTATGGGTATTAAATTCGTGCCACAAAATAGAGCTTTCGTCGTTGAACGGTTTGGGAAATACCGGACCAAGCTCGATCCAGGTTTAAATTTTATCATTCCGTTTGTGGACGCTGTGGCCGCGGATCGGTCCCTTAAAGAACAGGCTGTCGATGTTCCAAGCCAAAGCGCAATAACCAAAGACAACATCTCGTTAACCGTTGATGGTGTTTTATATTTCAGGGTAATTGATCCAGTAAAGGCGACCTATGGGGTCGATAATTTCGTTTTCGCGGTAACCCAGCTTGCCCAAACAACAATGAGGTCAGAATTGGGAAAAATGGAACTGGATAAAACTTTTGAAGAACGAGACGCACTGAATGCAAACATCGTGTCCATTATAAATGACGCCGCCGCACCATGGGGTATTCAAGTCTTGCGTTACGAGATCAAAGATATTATTCCCCCGCAATCTGTGATGGAAGCCATGGAAGCTCAGATGAAAGCAGAACGGGTAAAGCGGGCTCAAATTCTCGAATCAGAAGGCGACCGTCAGGCAGCAATTAACCGAGCGGAGGGAGCGAAACGTTCTGTGGTTTTAGCGGCCGAAGCTGATAAAGAAGAACAAATATTAAAAGCCCAAGGTGAGGCTAATGCGCTTGTAGCTGTTGCAGAAGCCCAGGCTGTCGCTTTGAAGACCGTCGGAGACACTGCTAAAACGGAGTCAGGGCAGAAAGCTATACAATTGGACTTAGCCACTAAAGCGATTCATGCCCGCGAAGCGATTGCTCGTGAATCTTCGCTAGTTTTGTTACCCGAAAATACAACAGAAGTAGCTTCGGTAGTTGCACAAGCGATGAGCGTGATTGAGGCCATAAATCATAAAGCGGCTGAAGCCAAATCCTCAAATTGATATGAACGCATTCTTTGACTTTCCGCTAGTTTATTTACCTGAAATCTTTTTCGCGATTGGCATACTCTTTTTATTGATCGAAATCGTATTTCTAGGGTTCAGTACCTTTGTATTATTTTTTTTAGCGATAGGTTGTATTGCAACTTCATTTCTCTTGTTTTTGGGCACGATTCCTTTAGCTGTTGACAAAGCATTACTCGCTACCAGTCTTATCTCAGTGGGCTCCGCTGTTGTTTTGTGGCGCTTTTTAAAACAGCTCACAAGCGAAAAAAATGAATCACAGGTGGATGAAGGATTTGTAAACCATGAATTTACCCTATCTGAGACTATAAGTAGGACGTCTCCGGGCAGCTACCGATACTCTAGTGTCACTTGGCAAGTTGTACCGTACAAAGACGTTGCGCTACAGGCAGGCATGAAAGTTGAGGTGGTGTCTGTTGAAGTCGGCAGATTCTTCGTGCAGGAAAAGGTTGAAGAGATATAGGCCAGATGTATAAGACGGCGTACCACTATCTCCGAGACTGAAAACCGAATATGTCTTCATTTGGATAAGATAGCTAGTTCCATCGAGACGCTACCCGCGGAATTACCGCAACTGAACCAACGCTCTGTCTGCTTGATTACCTAAGAGCGAACTGCTCGAATTAGAGGAAAAATCCACTGAATAAAGTCATGGGTATGCTCCTAGAACGCATCATTCCCCAGCTAAAAGCTCTATAATTAGCATTCCCTTATCATCCGCGGTCTTTTCCTCCAGCAAGCTGAGCACGTTCATATTTCTTATCTCTCAATTCTTCCGCCATCCGCAGTAAATCACGAGACAATGCCGATGGCCTGAAATTAGTAGTAACACTCGTAACCGTTAATTTCAGATTCTTATCACCCAACTCAAATACATCGCCTGCTTGTAGCAATGACCCATCCTCAATCAGTTCGTCAAAAAATCGCTGAGTCGATTTGTGATAGTGGCTACCTCTATAGAAATTACCCATTGGATTTAAGGTGGATAATGGCTCTGGTTTTTAGTAGGTATAATTGATTAACGCATAGCCGGCACAAATTTTGATAGCAGTGTGGGCTGGTTCATCGACAAGTAGCTGCTTTAAGGAGCAGAACAGCAAAGCGTTTTTTAGCATCACACCAATATTGACTTACTTTCCAGCCCGCTTTTTCGGCAAGCTGTGAAAAGCCTTCAATCGTATATTTATGGGACGTTTCAGTGTGAAAACTCTCACCTGCATTTAGCATATAAGTCCGGCCCGAGATTACAAACTTCTGATCAATGGTGGCAACTAGGTGCATTTCGATCCTTGCAGGGTCGGTAAAATAGCGTGCTTGGTGAGCGAAGGCTCGTGGATCAAACTCGAGGCCCAGTTCGCGGTTGATTCGCCTCAAAAGATTGCGATTAAATTCAGCGGTAACACCCTCCGGATCGTCATAGGCGGAAATCAAAACCTCAGGCGATTTATCCAGATCAACGCCAATCAAAAAAGCAGCTTCATCACCAAAAANCGTGTGGCANTGCCTCAACAATGATCGTGCCTCCGCTACCTCAAGATTGCCAACAGTTGAGCCTGGGAAGAAACCTAACCGGNTGCGATGCGGAGGCAACGACNGTGGTAATGAAAACATCGTTGTAAAGTCAGCAACTAAAGGCATAACAGGCAAAGATGGTAGCTTTTTAGATAGGCTAGCAGCCGCTTGGAATAGGTAATCGGCCGATATATCGACGGGCACATANCCCGCCGGATGTTCAAGGGCCTCGAGTAGANGCAATGTCTTGCGGCTCGATCCACTNCCAAGTTCTATTACTAAGCGATCAGAGCCAATTGCTTTCGAAATTTCTTCCAAATTGTCATCAAATATTTTGATTTCAGTTCGTGTCAGGTAATAGCTAGGTAACTTTGTAATATCTTCAAAAAGTTCTGAGCCACGTTNGTCATAAAACCAGATNGGTGAAATATGATGTTNTGGTCTTTCAAGTGCCTCGACAAGCGCTTCTTGCAGAGATTGAAGATCGCTAGCCTTATTCGTTTTTGAATCGGTTGGGAACATACAGGACTTTNCTCAAGGTTGAGCCGGCGTTTGTGCNGTTGGTGTTGTAAGCAAGCGNAGTCGCCAGCGAATNAATATCAATTTTTTTCAGTGCGAAGACCANTANCATTANTGTGGGGCGTGCTGGAATGCTNAATAATGCNACGAACCAAGNAANCTCTTCTTGATCATTTCGAAAAGCTCGGACTGCANCCGCACACAACGAAANTCAATGTTAAGAGCCTTNGACAGGGNGNCAATTATTAGGCCGAAGCGCTTGTGGATTTTGCTTCCATCCTNNCCAAGAATCGCAGTAAAGACAANNTCTTATCCGCTAGCGTNCNGTAGCAAGAAGGAATTGANCAAAAATGCACAAAANAGGATTCTCGTCGAGNTTTTCTTAACATTTACCTTTANGCAANNAAAGCACAGTTACGAAATCTAGCGACAATATCATTTCGCTCCGGCGGGGAAATAATNCGCGTATTATTGTTTAGGTGACGGTNACGCGTGGGTCAAGAACCTNNACGAAGCACCGTGCATCCNATGGCAAACTACGATTNGGAANGCTTGGCNTANAGATCTGTNCGAAAGCACAGGATAGGGTTTNAAAAANCTANNNGTCTATNGCCAAACANTATTNAATATTTGANGGCAAGCCAGAACGCTGCAANCTAGNGNAAGGGNGAGCGCCAAATCCAAACAATCCNCTNGATGCCCGAAAGTTATTGACCAGTAATGNGTCTTGGNTTTCTTGTCACACGGATAAAGCGNTTTATGTAGGCTGAATNGTTGACCCACGGCTTACCAGCTCGCAATCCTNGCCGATNTCTTGATTGGNTTAGTATCGGGCGATTTCGCTGTTTTTGAGTTGCCGTTGACGGACGATGAGTCTATTTGCAGGCAAAGCGAATCTGCTGCAATCAATCTTTTGCTGCCCAGCAAAGTGNTCTTCTAGATCAGCTAGCATCTTGTGATGTGCCGAGGTCGANAAAATNAATGATGCATAGAAGAATCCGGCTNCTTCGCGCGCCANAATATCAGGCGAAGCATACATTTCGAANATCGCGGANTCGATATCTATGTGCGCACCTTTGAACGATTCAAAGGCAAGNTGCCTCAGATCTTTCGAGTTNCGAACACGCAAGTCTCCNAAATCAATNTTACCGTAATTGGGNTATTCGCNCTNAACCATATCGTAAATCACGTTATGTATTTCGACATAGCCAGNCGCAGTTANAGGATCGCCATCCACTATTGCTGCAAAAGTCCCACCCGGCTTAAGCACTCGNCTTACTTCCCGTAGCACCTGAGAGACTTGATCCATCAAAGTTAACGCCCAGTGACATAAGACTACGTCGAACGTCGCNTCATCAAANTGATCGAGGTTCTGCGCGATACCCTGATGTAGCTTGATCGCAGGGTCGGGGTTACGTTTTCGCGCCAAATCCAACTCGTCGATGCTCATATCTACGCCATCCAATACCACCCTCGGACCGCACCGCCGATGGCAGATTTCTANAAGGATACCGCTTCCACAAGCAAGATCNAAAACACGCNCATGACGAGCAGGATCGACGACGTCGGCAAGAAACTCGTANCTATTGCGGCCCAACCTGTCCTGACATCGGAACGCGCAGGATTCNGTGAAACCGGCGTGATTTCTGTGGATGACCATCAGATGATCACGGAGATCGGCGTNGCTAGGCTGTTCACCACGCATAAGACTTTGNGTCCACATGGACTCTATATTNGTTCGCACNTTTATTCCTTACAGTTATTCTTCAAGTTGTATGGTGAGGGTTTCCGGGCATGAGATGGACTACNTNCATGCNGGCGGTTGTAGTCCCAGAGCGAGACTTGGCGACATTGCTACGAAAGCAATCGCGCACGCGANTACATAAATGGACANNANTACGAATTGTGAGTCCAAACTCAGTCCNGCGTCTATTAGTAATCCCATNAGTCCCGGCGCCATAGCCGTCGACAGNACAAGCAAAGCGACGACCATGGATCTAATCGCACCCAGATGATCAGTGCCATAGAGTTCGGCCCANAATACCCCGACTACAACGGTGGCGGCGCCGGCCGACGCACCCATCAAAAGCATAAATGCGGGCGCTACAAAAATGGCGTCGGTGGCAGCCAACAGTGCTAGACCTAAAGCCAGCGGCAAAAGGTAAAANCGCAAAAGGCGAGCGGCACCCGATCGGTCAATCAACCAGCCGGCTGCNAGCGAGGCAGCGGTTGAGCTTATGGCGTAGAGTGGGTAGCAGGANGCGAACGCCGCGAGTGTCCANGATTTCNTTTCAACGAGATGAACTTGATGAAACAGAACGCCTGTGATTATAAAAGGGGGCGCGAGAAGTCCAGGTAATAGCCCGTAAAATCGNGGATCTCGGAGTACCTGCCCACGGGTCCAAGANAGCCGTCCCGAACCTTCNGGCCCAAAGACATCGTTTCGAGGCCTATCNAGTCCGCGTTCTCTCACAAGGTAAGCAAGCCACAGCAACACAGGTAGNATANTGATNATCATGCCGACCGAAGCGCNNGTCCANATCTCGCGCCAGGTGCAAAACGTCAATAGAAANGCTANNANAACNGGCAACAATGCCTCACCGANGGGAAACCCCAGAGTCGCAATGCTCAATGCACGGCCGCGCTCCACCATAAACCANCACCCCATCGCCGTAATGGCGATGTGACTCAGCAGACCCTGGCCGAATANGCGGAGGCCNAAAAGTGCCANAATCAGAGTAGNNAGGGAATTAACACCAGCAATGAGTAAAGCGCAACCGCTTAGNCCCACCANAGAAAAGGCGCTTAGCAATGANAGATTGAAGCGGTCAGTCAATTTTCCAAGCCATAAAAAGGTCANCGCACTGGCGAGTGTTGCGGATGTATAAAGNGCGCCAAAGCTCCCATGTGTAAGATTCAAGTCGGCNCGAATATCCCCTGCGAATAGCGAGATGAAATAGGTTTGCCCAACGCTTGAACCGAACGATAATAAAAAACCAAGGCCAAGNGCNGGTGCTGCTCGTCTCACGAANGTGCTCGTAGTNGTACGACGAAAAAATANGGCTGAGGTTGAATCACGTTTTTGTGTAATCATCTGAAGNTAATCAGTTANAGGAAAAATANCGTGACATTCTGCTTAAATNNCCATCGGCCATTTTTCACGCAGGTTTCCANATANGGGCCGGTCGANGAGTTCTCTTGCATCNTTTTTAGGTNAATCGTGTCATCNAAAAGGCAACGCTGAAGGAAACCCTCCACTTGCCGCCTCGCATTCTCGGGCGCACTATTTTCNTAAGAAATCCGTTTTACATTAAAGCAGACACCCATTTTNTNGAGAGTTGCCTTAATCATCTCGGCACTCGAATACGGCGCCCCTAAGCCNCGTTTGAAGCCGTCNAGGTAATGCCGGTAAAAACGAAGATANTGAGCACTTTCGTTGGCATGGGCGATAAACCCGACCCCTCCGGACATNGCATGAATGAANCGTTCAAGGGCGACCTCNAGTTCGTCCTCGGGCACGGCGTATAAGGCGTGTGTCGCCCANGCAATNTCAAATTCNCCGCGCTTNCACATTAANTCCTGTAATGGCATCTCAAACTTATTACCAGCCTCGAAGGGGGGTCCGAGTGCCTCGCGAGCTTCTGCAAGCGAAAAAGCCGATGGATCGAGAAGCGAATACTCGATGGGCGATACCTCCGCACCCGAAACTTTTGCGTATTTACCGAGTGCTGCTGGAAACTTACCGGACCCGCAAGCTACGTCAATGAGCTTTAGCTGCCTTCGACCGACTTCTGCTTGCCGAGCCTCCAGCCAGTCCCTCCAATTGAATGCTTCAGCAAGGTATCTGTAGTCCACTGAGGCGAGGGCATAAAAATGATCCATCTCAGGCCGGTTTGTCTCGGTCCAATGCTCGCAGCTTCTCTGAAAAGTGTCCGACACTGACTCAGTCTTCCAACGGCCAACAGATGGGATTCATCTTACTCGCAGCAACCTCGCCCGGGCTTACCCCTGGTATGAATTTCTCCCAGTCTCCCGAAACCATGGTTGGCTGATCTACTACCCGTGCTCCATCAATGAAATAAGTACTAGCCAACACAATCCGACTCTGACTTGTAAGATTGGCGGCTGCCGTGTGGAAACTCCGATTATGATGGAAACTAACCTCCCCGATATCGAATGAGCTAGCTTCGATAGCGACATTTTTGTGCTTGAAGATTTCTGTTATGCGGCAGTCATAACTTGTATCAAACTTGTTGAATTCGATATCCTTTACCAGTTCAAAAACACTTAGCGGTTTAGCAAAAGACAATGGACCCATGCCAACCGGAATCGGCTGGGCGGGCATCCACGCCGTCACAACGTGATCGGTTGCTAGAGGAAAGTGGTGATCGTCATAGTGCCATGGAGTACGTCCACACCCAGGCTCCTTTGAAAGAATATTGTCGTGATAAAGGCGCACGCTTGGCACGCTAAGAAGACCGGCGCAGATTTCGCCAATGCGTGGGCTCAGAACGTATTCTCTAACAATCGGATTATCGAGCCATGCCATCTCGAGGCTAAGGAAACGATCTCGCGTACCACCATCGAGCGAGGTGTTGTAGGACTCTTCCAAAAGCTTAATCAACTCGCGGCGCAACCGGATCACAGCACCCGATGTAAGGACATTCGGCAGTTTGACGAAGCCATCGCGTTGAAAACCTATTATGTGCTCCCGCGTCAGCTCGTAGGGTGTCCGCAGTTCTTCTACAATTGCGGCGTTGCTCGGCAGGTCTATTTCTGGCAGCAGTTGGAGTTCGAGGAATTCGCCTTTTTTTTGCGCACTATTGTCGGCAAGGGTCACATACCAATCCCACCAAGCTTGATTATCCTGCTCCCAAGGCTGATTTACATCAGATTGGATGGCATTTTCACCCGTCAAAGTCTCATTTATCTGTGCTGATTTTTTTATCACGTCAAGCTCCTGATGATGAGATAGATATCGCTCCATCTTTTTCAGTCGATATGCCCAAAATGCGAGACCAATCAAAATAAATTTTCTTTGAATCGCGGCTGCAGAAAACTGTCTTGTTTCCGAGGCAAGAACTGAGATCGGTATTTCCAGACTACAAGTTTGATGTGGCGCACAAGCTGAATCAAATACCGAATGTTAATAATAACAATTACACTTGCTCTTTGAAACAAAGAATCGAGGTTGAGGTTAGCTTAATTCAAGTCAGAAAATGTAGAGCTTTTCCATAGGTCAATGGAGTTTATGAAGACCGATGATTTTGAGTCATTCAGGGCTCTTGTAGATCAGTTGGAGCCAAATGACCGAGAAGAAGTATTGCAGATGTGTAAAAAGGCGTACCACTACCTCATGACTGGAGATGCATAGGTTCTGAGTGTGTTAGTCCACTGCTGACGGTGCTTTGCGTTAGACTACTGTGCTGACAAAGCATCCATGCATTACTCAGCCGCATCATCGAATTTTCGATAGGACGCATTCGCGGCTTTTGCTTTTGAAATTTTTGCTGCCTCAATTGGATCTATTCCCTCAGCAAGCAATCTCTTATTTTGATCACGTTTAAGACGAGCATCGGCGAGTGAAACAGTGGGATAAGAACCGAGGCCCATGTCACGACCACCTTGAAACATAAAGCGATGGACCCAAGATTTTTTATTGTGGGTCACAGTCCGGTGTAAACCATCCCCATCCATCAATTTTCCGGAATGGTTTGCCGCTTTGATCGCCTTAATTGTCAGATTTGGCACAATCCTGTCCCACAATCTGTCCTACAAAAGGCAGACTATAGTAGTACTAACCGATAACCCCTGGGGACAGAATATGGCTGAAAGCCAATAATGACAAGCTCTGATCAGGCCAAGTGAGATTTACTGGGATATGGCGAAAATGATAAATGGCGGAGAGGCAGGGATTCGAACCCTGGATAGGCTATTAACCTATGCCGGTTTTCAAGACCGGTGCATTCAACCGCTCTGCCACCTCTCCGCAGACCACGATCGTGATTGGGCCGGATGTTAGGTGATTCATGTATCAGATTCAACTCTTGAGCTTCGTGAGAAAGACAATCAGAGGTTTGACCCTGACGTCAAATTCTTTATCATTGCGATCGTTCTCTTTTGACCACTGGCACAGGAAAGGAGTTGTGTTTGAGCAACGCGAAAATAATCGTCCCTATCTTCATCGGAGCCACCATGCTTCTTATAGGAGCGCGCTGGATTTCATGGGAAAGCAATCATCCGCCCATTGGGAAGTGCGTAGGTGATTGCTACGAAGCGTACAAGATCGAGGACGCGAAACGACGCGAAGCGGAGGCCGCAATGCTCGCAACTGCTAGTCCGGCTGATCTCGGTAAGAAACTGTTCACAGCCTGCGCCGCGTGCCACGGCCTGGGCGGCGAAGGCGGGGTAGGTCCTAAACTACAAGCCCAAACCAAGGACGCAATCGTTTCGATGCTCACGCAGTACAAGAACGGTGAGACACGAGGCGCACAGAGCGCATTGATGTGGGGCCAAGCAGCCGCCCTGAGTACTGATGATATGGCGAATATCGGGGCCTTTGTAGAATCACTTTAAGTTAGATACCTAGCGGTCGTCTCGAATACGAATAACTGTGACGATAGTCGCTTTTTTCGCAACATTTGGTTGAATTCTCAACGAACCTCGAGCCGGCCCAATGGGCTAGGTACTGCTCTTAAGCTCTAGCGTTCGTAATGATGTTCCTCAGTTGTGCCCTATCGACCAAATACAGGAACCACACGACCAAGCGCTTTTTTTTCAGCATGATTACAAGACGGCGATAATTGAAGCTAAGAGGAAAAAGATATCGCTAGACGAGAAAACCCTATAAATCAGGCCTTTGCAGAAGGCCTTGCAAGATTAAAAAGAATCATTACTATTACGTCAAATCATACGAAAGTTGAGTGCAATCAGCACTCGAGATAGATATAGGAGATCTTTCGATGAGTGAACGCATTACCCAGACCCAAACGACTGCTGGATATGGAGTATCAGAGTCAGCTAGCAAGGTGTTGCGCAATACCTACCTGTTGCTTTCACTGACGCTTTTCTTTAGCGCCGCCATGACAGCCTTAGCGGTCTCAATTCAGGCGCCACCGATGCACTGGCTGCTTTCTCTGGGGGGAATGATCGGACTTCTGTTTGCGTTACAGGCGATGCGCAATAGTGTTTGGGCACTACCGCTTGTGTTTGCGTTCACCGGCTTCATGGGCTGGAGCCTCGGGCCGATGATCTCATACTACCTGCAGTCTCCTGGCGGAGCCTCAGTGGTCGGAAATGCGTTATTCGGCACCGCAGCGGTGTTTCTGTCTTTGTCTGCATACGTCCTGACGACGAAAAAGGATTTCAGCTTCATGGGCGGATTCCTGTTCACAGGACTGATCATAGCGCTGTTGGCATCGATTGGTTTGATCTTCTTCCAGATTCCAGCATTAAGTCTCGTGGTGAGCGCGATGCTGGTTTTATTGGCAGCCGGCTACATTCTTTTTGATACAAGTCGAATCATCCACGGCGGCGAGACAAATTATGCCATGGCAACGGTTGCGCTCTACGTTGACATTTACATGTTATTTGCGCACTTGCTCGCGCTATTGGGCGTATTTTCTGGGGACGAGTGAGACAACTTGCTGTCCTGCTGTCAGTGGGTCCTGACCAGGGAACTCTTCCACTCAGGGCCCTAGAAACAGTGAAGGCCGCGCTATCTAAAGGATGCGCGGTCTTCTGTTTTCTGTATGAGGACGGTGTTTTACTCGCAAACAGGCGACGTGATATTCCTCAAGGTGAGACAGATCCTAGTCAGCTTCTACATGCACTCGCACAGCACCAACACTGTGACGTAGTCGCCTGCATTACTGCCGCTGAGCGGCGCGGAGTCGCCCAAGACAGTCTCGTGACAAACGTTCGGGTCGGCGGACTCGGCGAGTGGGCTGAACAACTGCAGGCCGCAGATCGGGTGTTGCAGTTTCGATGAAATCAGTGGCTCTCGTGATCCGGTCCGGTCCCACTCAGGCACTGGGTACCCGCGAGATGGTTGACATGGCTCTCGTTCTTGCAACCTTCGAATTCCCGGTATCAGTCGTCCTTCAGGACGCTGGAGTCCTATGGGCGACATTGCCCGGAATGCCCGATAGTAGCCCCCTCGCAGTCAGCGGCAAGCTCAAGAGTCTGCCCCTGTATGACGTCGAAACAATCCTTGTCGATCACGAAGGTTGCAGGTCTTGGGATTTCAAACCCCCTGATCAATTTCCCGGATCAATGGTGAGTCGAGAGACGATCAAACGGCACCTTGACGAGGCTGATGTAGTTCTGGAGGCTTAATGATCCACCTAATCACTTCACCAACCGCGCTGAAAGAGGCACGCCAATGGATTGAACCGGATCATCTGGCAGTAATTGCAGGGGATGCAATAAATGCTCTGAACGATCTCGATTACTTTCCGTGCGATGTCGCCATTTTTTCGGATGACGCGTCCCTCATCCCAAACACAAAACTCGATGTCCTAACCATGGATCTGTGGATCCAAAAATTGGAACAATCTCCCTGTAGAACCTGGAGCTAACATTGGTGCTTCAACTTGACGATAGTGGCTACCTGAACGACCTCGAAGACTGGGACGAGGGCACGGCGTACCAACTCGCACAGCTTGAATCAATCCAGCTCACGGAAGAGCACTGGGAGCTGATTGAACTGGCTCGTCTATATTACGTGGAGTTCGACCATGCGCCTGCGATGAGACCACTCGTCAAATGGGTAAAACAAATAGCTGGGCCCAAGAAGGGAAACAGTATCTACCTGCATAAGTTATTTCCTGTCAGTCCAGCCAAACAACTCGCACGCATCTCCGGGCTTCCAAAACCTACCAAGTGTTTGTGACTAGGGCGTAAGTCGATCTGCCTTGATGTAAGGCCTGAGTACCTCGGGAACTGTGATCGATCCGTCTTCATTCTGATAATTCTCAATAACAGCGATCATGCAGCGACCAATGGCGACACCAGACCCATTAAGAGTATGCACCAGTTCAGGCTTACCGTTTTCATTTCTAAAGCGTGCCTGCATTCGACGTGACTGAAAATCCAGACAGTTCGAGCACGAACTGATCTCTCTGAACTGATTCTGGCCGGGGAGCCACACCTCAAGGTCATAGGTTTTAGCAGCTGCAAAGCCAAGATCGCCACCGCACAAATTGACAATTCGGAAATGCAATCCCAATCCGGAGAGTACAGCCTCAGCGTGGCGCCTCAGCGATTCCAATGCATCCCAGCTATCGTCAGGATGTGTTATCCATACCAATTCAACTTTATCGAATTGATGTTGCCTAAACATTCCGCGTACGTCACGACCGTAAGACCCAGCCTCCGCCCTGAAACATGGCGTATGTGCAACATACTTAAGCGGTAATTTGGCGTGGTCGACAATGCTGTCCCTGACCAGATTGCTCAAAGGAACCTCAGCTGTCGGGATCAGATATCTCTCTCGACCAGCGCCATCATCAGGAGCGATACGGAACAGATCATCCTTAAACTTGGGGAGTTGACCGGTTCCCTCAAGAATTGGTCCATCCACCAACAAGGGAACATAAGTTTCTGAGTATCCATGCTGTTCGGTATGCAGATCTAGCATGTACTGAACTAGTGCCCTATGAAGTCTTGCAAACTCACCATGGATCATCACAAAGCGGCTGCCAGACAATTGCGCTGCTCGATCAAAATCAAGACCACCGAATAGTTCACCGATTTCGATATGATCACGAACAGCAAACTGAAAGCTCGGTTTCTCGCCTACCAACGACACCTCAACGTTATCATCTTCATCAGACCCGTCGGGAACACTCGCATCAGGAAGATTTGGTATTTCCATCAATAACAGATCCAAAGCGCTCTGCACCGCCTGAAACTCAGTCTCGATGGCACCTAACCTATCGCCGATCTCCGCAATCTCAATCTTCAACTGTTCTGCCTGACCTTTCTTACCATCTTTTATAAGAAGACCAACAGATTTCGAACCGTCTTTGCGCTTGTTCTGCAATGATTCTGTTTCAAGCTGTAAGGCCTTCCTCCTTCTCTCCAATACCTCATAATTAGTCACGTCAAATTGCACTCCCTTTCGGGCAAGACGCGCTACGACAGTTTCAAGATCATTTCGGAGTAGTTTTGGGTCTAACATGAAATTCTCTATTCCTTAAAAGCAAGTTCACTTAACAATCAATGACCGGGTAAAAGAAGCGAGGAAGCATAACAGAACACCGGTCGGGGCATAGCGTGTGAGTGAGGAGAATCATCGTGACCCTATCAAGAAAATTCCGGGGATATTGAACATGAACTTACAAAAAAAATGCGATTGCGTTTGTCACTGCACATCGAGATACTCGATCAATTAATCGGTCAGGTAAACCATCCAGCGACATTGTCAACGTTGCTTACCAAGAGCGTAAATGACATCCGCATCTTTAGGTGGCGTAAATTGGAATCGCTCAGGGCTGGGTTGTTCGTACGTAGCTTTTGTAAGTGTCACCAACGATCGATTCCCCAAAGCATCTTCAATCGATAAATCAACCAATCGATCGCCATCAAAGCGAAGTAGGATTTGGCGCGTTACCTCATCAGTACCTCTTGGCACAAGCTGATAAACTGATAAATTGTTCTCTCGTTCATTAGTCACCCGAAATCGTGAACCAAGCACGTCAGCCCCACCTGTAAATATCGCGACAGGGGACGCTGCGATCGCGTCATCAATCGGACGAGCCTGGACTTGATACAGATCCTCATCGAATACCCATAGTACTTTGCCATCTGCAACAATTACTTGTGCGTATGGCGGGTTCGTTTTCCAATAAAAAATCGACGAGGAAGCAATGGACAGCTCCCCAGTAATCTCAGTGATCGGGTCGCCCTCTTGGCTCGATGTGATTTGCTTGAACTCAGCCGAAAACGACTGGTACGGTTCTAACAAACGGGCCAAATAATCAACAGGTGAAGCGATTACAAGGCAGGTCCACCCAACGCAAAGTAATCCTACTAGGCACCTCATCATTGAGGTCCTGAAGCGAGTACTTCGCGTGAACCATTGGTACCCATCTCACTTACTACTCCGGCAGCCTCCATCGCCTCAATCATGCGGGCCGCTCGGTTATAACCAATCTTCAGCTTGCGCTGGACTGCAGAGATCGATGCCCGCCTCGTCTCGATCACAAACGACACAGCTTCGTCATAGAGTGGATCGGCCTCCTTATCAACATCCAGAAGCGATCCTGATGCCTCACCATCACCTGATGATTGTCCATCAAGAATAGCCTCTTCATACGCCGGCTGCCCCTGCAGTTTCCAGAAGTTCACCACGTTGTGGACCTCATGATCATCCACGAAAGCGCCATGTACACGCACTGGAACGGGCTTGCCTGCCGGCAGATAAAGCATATCGCCATGACCAAGTAACTGCTCCGCACCCCCCTGATCAAGCACTGTACGCGAATCAATCTTTGAGCTCACTTGAAAACTGATCCTACTCGGTACATTAGCCTTGATCAGGCCCGTAATCACATCAACAGACGGTCGCTGTGTTGCCAGTATCAAATGTATCCCTGCCGCCCGCGCTTTTTGCGCCAGACGCGCAATCAGTTGATCTACTTTCTTACCGACAATCATCATCATGTCCGCAAACTCATCGATCACCACAACAATCAACGGCATTGCTTTCAATTCAGGTGGGCTCTCTTCTGAATCAAATCCTGAGGGAACGAAGGTCGGATCAGCGATTGGCTCCCCTCGCTTTTCGTGCTCGCGTAGCTTGTGATTAAACCCCTCAAGATTCCGGACACCAAGCGCCGACATCAACTTGTAACGGCGTTCCATCTCACCAACACACCAGCGAAGCGCGTTAGCGGCATCTTTCATATCTGTCACCACAGGGGCCAGTAGGTGCGGGATTCCTTCATAGATAGACAATTCCAACATCTTTGGATCAACGAGAATTAACCGCAGATCTTCAGGACGAGCCTTATAAAGCATAGACAGCAACATCGCATTCACACCTACGGACTTTCCTGAACCCGTGGTACCCGCGACAAGAAGATGCGGCATCTTCTCGAGATTTGCGCACAACGATTGGCCAGAAATATCGTGCCCAAGAGCCAAAGACAGTACGGATGAATCTTTTTTGTAGGCCGCACTGCCGAGAACCTGAGACAGCCGAACCATTTCTCGGTATTGATTTGGGATCTCGATACCAACGGTGCTCTTGCCTGGTATCACCTCTACAACCCTGACGCTGATCACCGCAAGGCTTCGTGCTAAATCTTTTGCAAGGTTGGTGATTCGGGACACCTTGATGCCTGGGGCTGGGTCAATTTCAAAACGAGTCACCACTGGACCCGGATTGATGCCCACAATCGAAGCCTCAACACCGAATTCACCGAGCCGACGCACCAAGAGATCACTCATCTCGGTCAATTCTTGCTGAGAAAACCCTTTGTCGGATGGTGGGTCCGCCGGGTCAAGTAAAGATAAATCCGGTAATATCATTTGACCAGCTGGCGGTTTTCTCGGCTTTGATTTCGTATGACCAGACCTCGAGACCAGTCGGTCACCCAACAGAGCTTGCGCTTCATTCGATTGAGTAATCGTGATGTTCCGCTCCACAGATTCAACCACAGAATCAACCCCAAGGCTCGGATCGCGAGCCTGAATATCGACAGTGTCTAAACTAGCCAAATCTAATCGCGGTCCATCATTCAAACTAGCCTCATTCAAAGGATTTTTGGGCTCCGAAATTTCAGAATTACTGTTAGCATTCGTTGCTGTGAGACCCAGAAGTTCAGCCTCGATTTGAGCAACATCAGCTTCGGGCGGCCGCGGTGCTACCTTCGTCAGGGTCCGGCGGAGCGTTTTGGGCAGAATCGCGAAATTAATCGGAGCAAGGATATATCCCAATAGCGATCTCTGGCTTTCAATGTTCAATTGAGCGGGTTGACTCGTGCCACTAAAAGTAGCCACCAAAGATTTCCCAAATTCACTTATGATGTAACCGATACTAGCCAACACGTCCGACCACTTCAGTGAAAATGCGACCGTTATACCCACAAAGCTCAACGAGAGACCGACCAAACCGGTGCCAGTCACCCCGAAATTATTGACTAGTTCCTGATTCAGTAATCCCCCGAGAATACCTCCCCCGGTTATACCCATTGGCAGCCACAAAGAGCTAGAACCGAGGTGCAACCCAAGAATCACGCAAATCCCAGGAAGCAAAAGGGTCAATCCAAGAAATCTGGCTATCCAAATCCGTCCATCGCGTGTACCCCGGGCAATCCACCGCACCACAAGAATAGGCGACCAAACGATTACGAATGCCGTATATCCGAACCATGACAACAACCAATCTGAAATAAATGCACCTACAGGGCCGATGGTGTTGTGCACTTCAGTAACAGAACCATGATAAAAAGACCATCCACGATCTCTCACATCGAAAGAAATCAACGCCAAAAAAATAAAAATCGACAGCGCAATGCCCAAAAGCCATATGACTTCGCGGATTAAGCGTGTATACCAGTTCTGAGCTGTCAATTCGTTCAACCGAACTCCTTGGATGATGGGCTGATGACCTTTAATCTATACAACTTTAGAAACATCTACGAAGTTTACCAGAGAAGGACAGATCAATCGTGCATCATCAACTCATCATTCTTGGTTCAGGTCCAGCAGGATGGACAGCAGCTGTTTACGCCGCTCGCGCAGGACTCTCACCCGTTGTGATTACTGGCACGCAAGTGGGGGGCCAGCTTACAACAACAACCGATGTCGAAAACTGGCCTGGTGGCGTAACAGATCTGCAAGGTCCACAATTGATGGTGGATATGCAAGCGCATGCGGAACGTTTTGACACTGAGGTTATTAATGACCACATACATGCTACCAACCTCAATCAAAGACCATTTGGACTCGTTGGTGATCAGGCAAACTACAGCTGTGACGCACTTATTATCGCTACAGGAGCAAGTGCTCAGTATCTGGGGCTCGATTCCGAGGAATCGTTTAAAGGTCGTGGTGTCTCTGCATGCGCGACCTGTGATGGATTTTTCTACCGCGGACGCTCTGTCGCTGTTGTGGGTGGCGGCAACACAGCCGTTGAGGAAGCTCTTTACCTCGCCAACCTCGCTGACTCAGTAAAATTGATACATCGCCGTGATGCGTTAAGAGCTGAAAAAATCCTACAGGATCGACTATTCGCAAAGGGAAATATTGAAGTCATGTGGAATTATCAGCTTGATGAGGTACTAGGCGATGAAGCTGGAGTAACGGGGCTACGTATTAAATCCACAAAAGATCATTCGCATGAGCAAATCAACGTGCATGGTGTATTTATAGCAATCGGCCATAAGCCGAATACCGATCTGTTTGCAGGTCAGCTTGATATGAACGATGGTTACCTTATCGTCCGCTCAGGCTTAGAGGGATTTTCAACTGAGACATCCATCCCTGGTGTTTTTGCGGCGGGTGATGTCGCTGATCATATTTATCGTCAGGCAATTACCTCGGCGGGCTTTGGATGTATGGCAGCACTGGATGCGGAACGCTTTCTAGATGAGTGCAGACACTGATACCCTGGATTCCCGAAGATATTCTGGATTTTCCAGATGTTACCGAGGCACTCGATGATCCCAACGGATTGTTATGTGCTGGGGGCGATCTGAGCCCTGAACGACTTAAACTAGCATACTCACGTGGCATCTTTCCGTGGTTCTCAGATGGTGAGCCGATTTTGTGGTGGAGCCCAGACCCACGACTCATTCTCGAACCAACTGCCTTTCGATTCAGGCGAAGTCTGAAACAATCAATTAAAAAGCATGCCTTCGAAATCCGAATCAACACTTGTTTTCAGGATCTCGTGCGTCTCTGTGCATCAACCCGTACCAAAAATGAGGGAACATGGATCACCGAGGCAATGATCAAGGCTTACCTAGCACTCCATCAGGCCGGAACCGCTATTTCTTTTGAGGTCTTTAGCAATAACCGGCTCTTAGGCGGTCTATACGGTGTCAAGATAGGTAGGGTATTTTTCGGCGAATCGATGGTTTCGTTGGTTCCGGATGCCTCAAAAGCTGCTCTAGCCAAACTTTGTCAAGAAGCTAAATTACATCAAATCGAACTCATTGACTGTCAGATACCAACATCGCATCTTCACTCACTCGGTGCTAGCCTTATAACTAGAGAAGAATTTATTAAACGGATCACAACACTGACGTCATGAGCAGTTTTGAAAAACTGAAGTTCTTTACAACGGCACCGCATCCTTGTAGCTACCTTGAAGACGAAGAAGCTACGACCGTTTTCGTGGAGCCTAGCACTGATCTCAGCGCAGCTCAGATGGTCAAGCTTGCCGAATCAGGTTTCCGCCGGTCCGGTCGCTATATCTATCGACCACAGTGCGCAAATTGCACTGCTTGCATTTCCGTTCGAGTACCAGTTGATTCCTTTAACCCTAATAGAAGACAAGTACGAACTTTTAAGCGAAATCAAGATGTCAGTTTTTCAGCCCGAACCCCAATCCTTGATGAGGAACGTTACTCACTTTACAAACGATATATCGAAACGCGGCATGCTGATGGTGATATGTATCCGCCCTCCCCTTCGCAGTATCAGTCTTTTCTCGCATCCAACCAAGACTATGCTTTTTTTCTCGAAGCGAGGATTGATGAACAGTTGGTCGCTGTAACACTGTTTGACGAAATTACTACCAATGGTCTTTCCGCAATCTATACCTTCTACGAGCCAAGTCCTCAATTTAACTGCAGAAGTTTGGGCCGCTTAATGGTCCTACAGCTCATCGAAATCGCCCGCGGGCTCGGGCTCCCGTACGTGTATTTGGGCTATTGGATACGTGACTCCAAAAAAATGGTCTATAAAACAGAATACCGTCCAATCGAGATGCTGATTAACAGTAAGTGGATTCGTGCGAATTAAGCGGGCATAATCCCGCCTTTCACATTACTCGAAGGGAGCCAAATGGCGAAAGAAGATTCAATTGAAATGGAAGGTACAATCGTAGATACGTTACCGAATACGATGTTCCGAGTCGAGCTCGACAACGGTCATGTCGTTACTGCTCACATCTCTGGGAAGATGCGCAAACACTACATCCGAATCCTAACAGGCGACAGAGTAACTGTAGAGCTCACTCCGTACGACCTCTCCAAAGGCCGTATTACATTCCGAGCACGCTGATCTCATTAATGCTAGGCCACCGGACTGATTGAACTTCACGCTGTTTCTTTCGATTTCACTTCGCGAGGTGTCATATCGAACGAAAGTTCGTTCTCATTATCGGTGGTTACCGATACACTTCCCCCGCCCGCCAGATCACCAAACAGGATCGCGTCGGCTAATGGCCGCTTAATAGATTCCTGAATCAACCGCGCCATCGGTCGCGCGCCCATGGTCTTGTCATAACCGCGTTTGGCCAACCAGCGCATTGCTGAATCATCCACCTCAATCGACACTTTTCGATCATCAAGCTGTGCCTGAAGCTCGGCGATAAACTTATGGACAACTTGCTCAATTACTTCTTCACCAAGAGAACCAAATTGCACGATCGCATCAAGTCGGTTCCTAAATTCAGGGGTGAAATAGCGCTTGATAGCTTCCATCGCATCCGTCGTTTGATCTTGATCGCTGAACCCAATACTTCTTTTCGCCAAACTCTCAGCTCCGGCGTTGGTCGTCATAATCAAAGCAACATGACGAAAATCTGCTTTACGGCCATTGTTATCGGTTAAAGTGCCGTGATCCATAACCTGAAGTAGCAGGTTGAAAACGTCTGGGTGCGCTTTTTCAACCTCATCAAGCAACAACACGCAATGCGGATTTTTGGTGATGGCCTCAGTCAATAAGCCACCTTGATCGAAGCCAACATAGCCCGGAGGCGCGCCAATTAGTCGACTGACGGTATGGCGCTCCATGTATTCAGACATATCGAAACGTACCAGCTCGATACCAAGCGTCCTCGCAAGCTGTCGACTGACTTCGGTCTTGCCTACCCCGGTCGGCCCAGCAAAAAGGAAGCAGCCGACTGGCCTTCCTTCCTGCTTAAGTCCGGCCCGGGACAGTTTGATGGCCGAGCTCATTCTTTCGATAGCTGTATCCTGGCCGAATACAGTCAGTTTCAGATCACGCTCAAGATTCTCAAGCACTTCTGTATCGGATTTTGAAATTTGTTTTGGTGGAATACGGGCAATGTTAGCTACCACAGCTTCTACCTCAGTCACCCCTATCACTTTCTTACGACGGGACGGAGCCACTAATCTCTGCATTGCTCCCGCTTCGTCAATGATATCGATTGCTTTATCGGGTAGGTGCCGGTCGCTCATGTATTTCGCTGACAACTCCACTGCCGAAGTCAAAGACGCTTTTGTATACCGCAATTCGTGGTGCTCCTCAAAACGCGACTTGAGTCCGTTCAAGATTTTGATCGTGTCCTCTATCGAAGGCTCAAGCACATCTACTTTTTGGAAGCGACGTGCCAGAGCACGGTCTTTCTCGAAAATTCCACGGAACTCTTGGAATGTTGTTGACCCTATGCACTTGAGCTGTCCCGACGATAACAACGGTTTTAAAATATTCGAGGCATCCATAACACCCCCGGAGGCGGCACCGGCCCCTATTATGGTATGAATTTCATCTATGAATAAAATCGCGTGCTTCTCTTTTTCGATCTCAGCCAAAAGCGCCTTCAGCCGCTTTTCAAAATCACCGCGATACTTGGTGCCGGCCAACAGTGACCCGAGGTCAAGTGAATAAACAACTGCATCGGAAATAACATCTGGTACCTGACCCTCTTCAATTCGATAGGCTAACCCCTCGGCGATCGCGGTCTTACCAACACCCGCCTCACCGACGAGGAGTGGATTATTTTTGCGTCGACGCGAAAGTGTCTGGACCACGCGCGCGAGCTCCTTGTCACGACCAATCAAAGGATCAATTCGGCCTTTATTGACTTCCTGATTCAAATTCGTGCAATACCCGTCTAGATTCGATGATCGCTCTTCACTGGTCGCAGCTTGATTGGTTTGCGCTTCCGATTCAGCATCTCCTTCAGTCGCTGACTCTTCAGATTTTGCTATACCGTGGCTAATATAATTTACGACATCGATTCGTGCTATTTGTTGTTGCTTCAGAAAATAAACGGCCTGCGACTCTTGTTCCGAAAAAATAGCTACAAGGACGTTCGCACCCGTTACTTCCTGTTTTCCAGAAGACTGGACATGGAAAACAGCGCGCTGGAGAACGCGCTGGAAACCCAGCGTTGGTTGCGTATCACGTTCAGAATCATCGGGCAATCCTGGGGTTGTTTGTATAACAAATTGCTCAAGCTCTGCCCGCAGTCTCGATACCTCTGCACCACACGAATTTAGTACTTGAACAGCTGACGCGTTATCTAACAAACCCAATAAAAGATGTTCCACGGTCATGTATTCATGCCGAAGTTCTCTGGCGCGTTTAAACGCACTATTAAGAGTGACTTCGAGATCGCGGCTCAACATACAGTTCTCCTTCTCAATCCTCGACGGTGTCAACTTGACACATTAAAGGATGCTGATTTTCTTTCGCATACTCAACTACGTGCTCTGCTTTTGTCTCTGCAATATCTTTCGGATAAAACCCGCATACAGCAGCCCCTTTCGTGTGTACCGTCAACATGGTCTGGGTCGCCTTCTCTTGATTCATATTGAAGAACAACTCCAAAACGTGGATCACAAATTCCATCGGCGTATAATCGTCGTTAAGCATGATAACTCTGTACAACGGCGGCTTTTTTTGTTCCGGCTTAGCAACCGCAACACCATAATCCTCATCGGGGTCGAAGCCTGAGTTGTCAGGTTCACTCATCGAATCAAACATCCTTCCGCACCTGTTTACTGTATGGGGACAAAACCGCCTTAGTAAAGAGAAACATGTCGGAAAACTTGATTCCAACAATGAGCGCCTCAGCAACACTACAAAGAGCACTTTTTAGACTCTTTAAATTCGACCAGCTAAATAAACACCACGCGGGATATCGTTTAGCATCCAATTCAGAATACTGGTTATGTAGTCCGATCTGCCCCTGACGCTTCATACCCAAGCCATACTGATTCGACTATACTTGTGCCCCAACTTTGACGCCGTTGTCAGCCTACCTTCCGTAAAAACTACAGCGGTGTAATAAAAAGCGCCGGAAGACATGAATGGAATTTCGTTAAGACTGTCAAAAAATTCAGGCTAGCGAGCTAGCGCTTGTCAGATATGTCATTGCATAAGCACCTAGGGGATAAAACTGTGATTGAAAAAAAACCGGAAGCCGATATAACTCTCACATGGACTGATGAAGCGCCCAGATTAGCAAGCTACTCGCTCTTTCCGATTGTTCAAAAATTCCTCTCCCTGTGCGGAATCACTGTCCAGACAAGCGATATCTCACTTGCCGCAAGAATCCTCGCACAATTTCCTGATCGGTTGACCGAAGGCAAAGCCGTTTCGGATGACCTGAGCTACCTTGGCGATTTAGCAAAAAGAAGTAATGCCAATATTATCAAACTGCCCAACATAAGCGCTTCTGTTCCTCAATTAAAAAAAGCGATCGCTGAACTTCAAAGAAAAGGTTTTGATGTCCCAGACTTTAACGATCATCCGCTAACAGGCGAAGAAACCGAAATATACGCACGATACGCAAGGGTTCTTGGAAGTGCAGTTAATCCAGTTTTACGTGAGGGAAACTCTGACAGAAGAGCACCGGAAGCTGTTAAAGAATTTGCAAAAAAAAATCCGCACAGAATGGGAAAATGGTCGAGCGAGTCGCTGACTCACATTTCTACAATGGGTGACAATGACTTCCGACATAATGAAAAATCAGTAACGATTGAGGCAAGATCTGTCGGAAACGCATCGATATGCTTTTTCGATGAAAATAATCGAAAGAGCACCCTCACTCACTCAATCCCGCTCGATCTTGGAACGGTAGTAGACACTACATATATGGACGTCAAAGCTCTTCAGGATTTTTACAAATCGGAAATAGCTGATGCCAAAAAGCGTAGCGTCCTATTTTCGTTACATCTGAAAGCGACCATGATGAAGATTTCTGACCCCTTGCTGTTCGGATACGCAGTCAAGACATTCTTCGAGGACCTATTCACTAAACATCAAAAAATATTCACAGGTATCGGTTTCAATCCTAACGATGGAATCGGAGATCTTCTTGCGAAGATTAAAACCCTACCGAAAAATGAGAGAGACCTCATACTCTCGGATATAACGCTCTGTCTAGACGAGCAGCCCAAATTGCACATGGTAAATTCGGACAAAGGTATTACCAATCTCCATGTCCCCAACGATGTCATCATAGATGCCTCGATGCCTGCGATCATAAGAAATGGTGGAAAGGGGTGGGCCTCCGATGGATCAGAATCTGACATCAAATGTGTCATACCTGATAGTTCTTACGCCGCGGTCTATGACGAAACTATTAAATTCTGTGTTGAGCACGGAGCCTTCAATCCAGCGACTATGGGAACTGTTTCGAATATAGGGCTGATGGCAAAAAAAGCCGAGGAATATGGATCTCATAACACGACCTTCGTAGCATCAGGATCCGGATCAATAAAGCTGCTTGACGAACAGGGTGCAATAATCACCGAGCATGATGTCGAGGCAGGAGATATATGGCGCCTATGTCTTACCCAAGCTGACGCAATTAAGAATTGGATCGAACTCGGGATCTCTCGCGCCAAACTGACTAAACTGCCCACGATCTTCTGGCTCGATAAGAACCGACCGCACGACTCAGAGCTGATAAAAAAGATTACAACGACGTTGGTTAACGACGATATCAGAGGGGCAAATATAGAAATACTCTCACCTCGAGAAGCTACAAAGGTTTCGCTTTCAAGAGCCCATAACGGGCTAGATACGATCTCAGTAACCGGTAATGTGTTGAGAGATTATTTAACGGACCTCTTCCCAATTTTAGAGTTGGGCACTAGCGCCAAGATGCTATCCATCGTTCCGTTAATGAAAGGCGGTGGACTATTTGAGACTGGGGCGGGAGGGTCAGCCCCAAAGCACGTAGAGCAACTACTGAACGAGAATCACCTTCGTTGGGATTCGCTCGGTGAATTCACCGCCATTGCCGCATCTCTCGAGCATCTCGCAAATTCTAAGGGCCTTAATGCAGCGTCAACTTTGGGGGAAGCGTTGGATAAAGCCACGCAGGATATTCTTGAATCCGGTAAGTCTCCCTCTCCGAAGGTAAAGGAAATCGATAGCCGCGGGAGTCACTTCTATCTGGCCTTATTTTGGGCCAAAGCCCTTTGTAGGCAAAAAGATAATGTCGCTATTGCCGATCTTTTCCGACCAATCTATGAGGCATTGGAGTCAAACGAGACTGTAATATTAGAAGAATTAAACGAGGGACAAGGAAACATGGTCGACATCGGCGGATATTTCCTACCTGAATACACAAAGGCGTCTAAAATCATGCGGCCAAGTGAGCGGTTTAATAAAATTGTGGATAAAACCTGGTCATAGCGATCCAGGCTATAACGGTCGTGTTAATTATTTTCAACAAGCCCTACGGTGCGTTGTGCCAATTTACGGGCGAAGGGTCAACTCTTAAGGATTACATTAATATCTCCGGGATATACCCTGCGGGTCGTCTAGATAAAGACTCGGAAGGCCTGTTAGTTTTAACCGATGACGGACGTCTTCAAAATCAATTGACTCATCCTCGGCACGGAAAGCAAAAAACTTACTGGTGCCAGGTTGATGGGATGATCGACCCGATAGCTTGCGAGCTCATGCAAAAGGGTATTGAGTTAAGTGATGGGCCTGCGAGCGTTGTACGCTGCCGATTGATTGAACCACCCAAAGTGCCTGCTCGGAATCCACCGGTGCGTTTTCGCAGAAATATCCCAACCAGCTGGGTCGAATTGACTCTCGATGAGGGACGTAACCGCCAAGTTCGTCGGATGACCGCGGCAGTGGGGTTTCCAACCCTCCGCCTAATTAGAGTGTCTATCGGTAATTACCAGTTAAAAAATTTGCTGCCCGGGGAATATCGAGTGCTCGACGCAAACCGAGTAGAATCAGGTGATGCAGAAACAAAAAAACAAAGTTATCGTGGGTATGTCCGGAGGCGTTGATTCCTCTGTCACCGCATATCTCCTAAAGGAACAAGGCTACGAAGTTAGCGGCATGTTCATGAAAAACTGGGATGAGGATGACGGCACTGAATACTGTACTGCGATAGAAGATTTAAAAGATGCCGAACAAGTAGCGGAAACACTCAGTATCGAGCTACATCAAGTGAATTTTGCTGCGGAGTACTGGGAAAACGTTTTTGAAAACTTCTTATCCGAAGTCAACGCCGGTCGCACGCCAAATCCGGACATATTGTGTAACCGCGAAATCAAATTCCGTGCTTTCCTAGACTATGCGCGCGCTTTAGGTGCCGATCTGATAGCAACCGGCCACTACGTGCGACGTTTTGATGCTAAAAATCCGCTCTACCGTGGTCTCGATCTTACGAAGGATCAAAGCTACTTCCTTTGGGCGTTAACGGCAGAACAAGTCAACGCGTCACTATTTCCTATCGGTGATCTTTTAAAGACAAGCGTGCGTGAGATTGCTGCAAGTCAATGCTTTGTGAATGCGCGCAAAAAGGATTCCACCGGGATCTGCTTTATTGGCGAACGTCGCTTCAGTGATTTCTTAAAAAATTATGTCAAGCCGGAGCCAGGTAATATCGTTTCCGCTTCAGGGGACGCTATTGGCCGCCACCAAGGACTAATGTTTTATACCCTCGGTCAACGCCAGGGGCTAGGTGTTGGTGGGATCAAAGATCATCCAGACGCACCTTGGTTTGTTGTTGGTAAGAATTTGAAAAAAAATGAACTGATTGTGGTTCAGGGGGTAGACCACCCCACACTTTACGCGAAGGGTCTTCTAGCACGCCAGATCAATTGGATTGGAGAGCCTCCGCGACTTCCTGGCATGTATTCTGCCAAGGTCCGGTATAGAGCAGTAGACGCTCCATGCGCAATTGAGACAGATGGTGATAATCTTTATATAGTGTTTGAAAAACCGGAACGTGCAGTTACGCCGGGACAATCCGTCGTAATCTACGATGGAGAAATTTGTCTGGGTGGCGCTGTGATCGAGGAAGCCCTGACGTGAGCAATCCAAATCGTCTGTATCCCCTATGTGCCCTCGCTATGGCCGCACACCAGGTTGATCGCTTAGCGAATACTGGCCTTGTTCCGTATGATGATTTTGAAGTCTTAATTCAAAGCATTCTCAATCTGACTCCAAGCACCCCCCTAGATGTATATGGTAATAATATCGATAGGCTCCGACCCGGTTCGCGAATGCTGCGCGAGATGCTCGGCCGAGGAGGCAATAGAAAATATCCAGAGACAATCCGATATTTTATTAGTTTGATGCAAGTAGAACGTCAGTTGGATAAACAGCCAAAAATTCTCGAGCAGCTCCGCGGCCGTTTAGAAGTCGCGGTCAAAAAAGCGGAAGAGCTTGGCCCAACGCATGAATCGGTTATAGAAACGTTAAATACTGCCTATCAGGAGACCATCTCGACACTCAAGTTCCGTATTATGGTCACGGGCAACCACGGCCGTCACCTGCAACAGGGTAATAATCCAGCTAAGGTGCGGGCACTTCTTTTAAGTGGTATCCGCGCCGCAATGCTGTATAGACAACTTGGTGGCGGAAGACTATCGCTACTATTTCAGCGAAGTCGCATATTCAAAGACTTAGACTCAATCCAATTATAGGAAAACCATGAATGTATCTGTTCTGACCGCGATCTCACCCGTAGATGGACGTTACTCATCCAAAGTCCACGCTCTTCGACCAGTCGTGAGTGAGTTTGGCCTGATGCGGGCGCGCGTCGAGGTTGAGCTGGCTTGGATCAAGTCACTCGCAAGCAATCCACTAATCGACGAGGTCGCCCCCCTATCTCAGCAGGCAATCGCTGAAATCGATGCCATCGCGTCTGAGTTCTCAGAAAAGGATGGCGAACGCGTCAAAGAAATAGAGCGGACCATCAATCATGATGTGAAGGCAATAGAATACTTTATTAAGGAGAGATTTGCGATAAACCCCGAGCTCCACGCGATTCGTGAGTTTGTTCACTTTGCCTGTACTAGCGAGGACATCAACAACCTATCATATAGCCTTATGCTAAGCCGCATGCGGGAGGAGATCCTCGTACCCAAGATGCTAGAAATTATTAACTTCCTGCGTAGCAAGGCCCACGAATGGGCCGCCCACGCGATGCTGTCTCGAACCCATGGACAAAGCGCCTCACCAACCACTGCCGGTAAAGAATTAGCCAATGTAGTCGCTCGACTCGAGCGCCAACTTATTCAGTTTCAAAACGTTCAACTGCTTGGAAAACTCAACGGCGCAGTAGGCAACTATAACGCGCACATAGCGGCCTATCCTGACATTGACTGGGCTTCTCACTCTGAGAGCGTGATAACCAACCTAGGCCTTACATGCAATTTCTACACTACCCAAATTGAACCCCATGACTGTATTGCCGAATATTTTGACGCGATGAAGCGCTTCAACACCATCATGATCGATCTTAATCGAGACCTTTGGAGTTACATCGCTCTAGACTACTTCAATCAGAAAACAGTCGCCGGTGAGGTGGGTTCGTCGACGATGCCACACAAAATCAACCCCATCGATTTTGAGAATTCCGAAGGAAATCTCGGAGTTGCTAATGCGGTATTCGAACACTTAGCGACGAAGCTTCCGGTGTCGCGTTGGCAACGTGATCTGACCGATTCTACCGTGTTGCGGAATGTTGGCGTCGGCGCCGCTCACTCGCTGATAGCTTATGAATCCTCACTAGAGGGCCTAAATAAGCTCGAAATTAATATAGCTGTTATGACTGATGACCTCGCAAAACGTTGGGAAGTGCTAGCAGAGGCTGTCCAAACAGTCATGCGCCGCTATGGTATTGAGAGACCATACGAAAAACTCAAAGAACTGACTCGCGGTAAGCCAATTGATGAGGAGTCACTGCGTGTCTTCATTACCGACCTAGAGATTCCAGAGGAGGCGAAACAATTGCTACTCGATATGACGCCGGTTTCCTACACTGGATCTGCTGAGGCTCAGGCGCGCTCGGTATGATCGTAGCGAGACTAAAGGATGTGTCTCTTTTCAACGGACGGATCCTCTCGCAATTCTGGCAGACTTCGCCGGTTATCCTAGAGCAGGCAGTCGAAGTCGACGCATTGATTCCCGATCCATCTACCCTCCCACAGATCCTTACAAAGACTGACTTACCCAGTCGTCTATTGACCGGCGTTGAAGGCGAGACCTTCACTTTGGCGCATGGTCCATTCGAGATGTTCAAAACACCCAAGAAGCCTTGGACCGCAATAATCCACGCGCTTGAGCACCTATTTCCCGAGTACGAAAAAATTCGCAGGTCAATAAAATGGATCCCGTCCTGGAGATTCGAAGATTGTATGCTCTCTTGGGCGTCTGTTGATGGCAGCGTCGGCCGTCATTTTGACCAATTTAGTGTTTTCTTAATTCAGTTGAATGGACGAAGGCACTGGGAAATTGGCCCAGTTGCCAACAGGCATACCCTGACGCTTATCAACCAACCGATTGCGTTGGTGGAACGCGCTGAGCCACTGACCAGCTGGACTGCGAATCCGGGGGATGTTCTCTATCTACCACCAAATGTCATCCATCATGGTGTAAGCCTCGATCCCGACTGCATGACTCTTTCTATAGGTTTTCGTGCACCCGACGCCGGTGCGCTTCTCGAGGGAGCAATTGAAACCATCAACGCAAATAATCAAACGATACGGTTCAGTGATCCAAAACGACCACACACCTGTGCCCCGGCGGAGATCCTCGTGAGTGATCTGCAAGAAGCAAAGGCTACGATTATTCGGTATCTCGATGAACCGCATGTTCTTGAATATCTATTAGCGACAAGAGTCACAACACCCTATCTCGACATGGAATTGAACGCAGAAATTGATGACGAGATCGACCCGCTTATCGATTCAGTGACACAATGGGAACTAGACTCTGGTTGCCGGATGGCCTACGTCAATCAAACACTTTATGTAAACGGAGAACGTATCGGTGTTCAAACGCCTCCTGAACTACTTCATCTCGCCAATACTCGTACTTGCAGATCTAGTGACATCCGTAATCTCGAAAAATTCTGGTACGACGCCGTCGTCGAATTCATCCGAACGGGATCACTCGTGCCACGCGCTAACCACGATTCGTGAAGTCAGCTGGGCAGATGCTCAGGAGGCACTGCAGTCGATTCGGACACAGGTTTTTATTGAAGAGCAAGGAATTGACCCGTCAGATGAGTGGGATCCTGCGGATCAAGATGCAATTCACATGCTGGCGCAGCACGGTAATACAGCCGTCGGTTGCGCACGTATACTCGATCTAAAGAAGATTGGACGCATGGCAGTGATTCGGGAAATCCGTCACAGAAATGTAGGGAGCAAACTTCTGCGATTTGCAGTAACGAGGATTCAAGAGGCCGGAAACATGCCAACTCTGGGAGCACAGATCGGTGCCATAGGTTTTTATGCGAGCCACGGATTTCTCCCTGAAGGCCCCATCTTTGATGATGCTGGTATCCCACACCGAACCATGACGCTAACTGGGGACCATAAAAAAACTTTGATGCCCCTCGACTCTAAATCACTGCGTTTTGATACTCCAGACTTATTGGTGGCAATCGAACCAAAGACCTCGCAAAAAAAAATGCGGATAGCTATCCCTAGATTATCGGATGAGGATGCGAGCTGGCTCACACCTCGACTTTGCTGTTATGCCTCCTCTCACGGGGCAAATACCCTTATCCTGCAGATCCCCGAGGGCGAAGTTCAATTCCCATTGGAATTACCTGATAATTTCTGAGATTTTACAAGGGCTTAACCTGCCCCTTATAGCTCTATCAAAAATCTGATCCCGCCCGTCTTTTGGCAAATTACCGCGGCCGCCACTCGTTCGATAATTTTAACAACTTCAAGGTATATGAACTGTTATGACACCGATTTACTCTGCCCATAAGTTTCCGCGCCACCTAAAAAACGTAGTTCATTTTCAGTTGAAATACGAGAAAGTGCCTCGTTTCGTTGCGGGAATCTACCAAAACGCTCGATAATTGTCTTATGCTCTCGGGCATACTCAACAAATGCTTGAAATCTGGGCCCATCCTCACCTGGCGAGAGTTCATACAAGCGACTCATTTCCTCGACACACAACGCCTGGTCCGAGAGGAGCTCGCTATGTTCCAAAGGCATCAGTGCAAATACCCGCTGGATCAGTGGAAGATCCCTAAAAATGTCCATTGCCTGACCACGTCTCGCCAACCCGACGGCGCGCAGGTCTCCAGCAAAAGCGCGCGAGGTTCCTCTGAAGATGTTACGTGTGAATTGGTCAAGTAGAATGATGAGAGCCAGCCGACTTCCCGCCTCCCCCTCCCAATCCTTGAGACCACCTGCAAGCGCGAGCTCAATGCGGTGCCCGAACCGCCGTCCAATTTCTCTATCAATGTCTGGACCACCGACAAACCAACGATTTTCCTGCTTCTTAGCAAGATCACCGGCGGCATATTCAGTAAACCAGTAAGCAAGAACTTGGCGAGCTCCCTGACTAGAGGTTACGTGATCCATGGGTCCGGTCGTTATCATAAGAAAAGCTGATCATTAAGAGACGTGGCTACCTAAACTTTACAATCTCCACGCGGTCAGGAGATAAACCCTTAGGCGCAACTAATGGGCCTAATCCATAAGCGCTGCGTATTGGTAACCCCGCTTCAGAAAGTAGTGATCGCACGTGCTCTGCACGCGCTGCAGACTGATCAATGGCTTCATCAAGCGTTCCGCTCGGTGTCACCGCTCGATATGCCACGATAGCAAAATCATCCGGGTTGAAGGATTGCAGATCGGCCGCGATGTCAGCAATCTTCGCGCGACTTTCAGGACTAACTCGGTTACCTGCAAAAGA
>PBDH01000048.1 GCA_002717305.1 Gammaproteobacteria bacterium
CCCTATAAGGGTTATTTTACGTGATAAGAAGTTTGTTTTACGCAAGGCTTGTTGACTCCATTTGAAGCCTTTCAAGACGTGCTAACCTTTCGTCGATGTCAGAGTTCTTTTCAAGGTTGCTGATGAACTTTGAATAGAAATAAATTTGGTAAATTAGCACGAAAGTTGTGAGCGCGAAAAGCCCCACTCCAAGAGTTGACGCATTGCCCTTTTTGTCAAGATATTGAGTAGGAATTTGAGATGCCATGACTTTATTTTGAACAAAAATACAAAAATGAGTAAGCGTTATCGCGGAGAATTGCTTGAAGGCCCAAGTCACAAAGAAGGTGGCATCCCTGTGCGTGTTGGGGAATCCAACATGGTCGAGATGGAAGGAGGAGAGGGCGTTGTCAATAAGCGGTCTATGTCTTCAGAGAAGAAGTACAACTTTGAGGGTGGCGAAAAAACGACTTGCGAAATAGTTAGCGAATTAAATCAGAAAGAAGGACAAGGAGTCAAGTTCGACTGCGACGATGTTGAAGGCAAGAAATACAAGTTTGAGAGAGGTGGTATTTTATCACCTTCTTTTTTGCCGTCAAACATTAGATACCATTTTCTTCAACTTTACATCTAATGGCAGAAGCAATTTTTTCAGGTGACAGGACAATCAAACTTGTCAAGCAACTAATCAGATACGATATTCCATTTCTCTTGCTTGGAAAGTCGTCTATCGGAAAGTCATATTCTATCATTGAAATGACCGAGCGATGGAGGATGCCCAAGTCATTGCTTTACATCGGGTCAGAAAAGCCTTCCAACATTGAGGGCTTGCCTCGATTAACAGGAAGAAGGGCAGGAGGAGACATCTTGGAATTTTACAAGCCAAATTGGTTTCCAAGCACATTCCTAATTGAAGCGTATGTCAGCAATGGCAAGAAAATCTTTGACAAATATGTAGAAGACTTCTTCGATGGAGACAAAGCAGGGTGCATCACAGGAGAAAATTTTAAAGCCCTCAATAGCATTTTTGAAGGTCTTTTTGTTTGGACTTGGGAGAGCAATACAACCACCAAGCAAGAAATGAAACTTCAATCTATGACAGGGGGTTTGGGGGATAATTTTTTGAACGATAAAGGGATGGAGGTGGAAAGAGAACTTTTTTCTGATGCCGAGTTGTTCAAAATGCAAGACGAAGCCGCCGAAGAAGGTAAAGATGTGGTGGTTCGAGATGATGTCAGAGACCTTTGTTTGTATTTAAGCACGTTGCTTGGCTACGGCAACTTTTGGCTCATTTTGGACGAGTTGGATAAAGTAGATGAGAGCGAACAAGACAAGTAAGCTCCATTGCTTCACATTGTAAGAGAGCGAATCATTAAGGATTATTCAATGCGAACGCTAAATGAAGGCAAAGGTGCGGGCGTTCCTAAAAAGGTCAAGGCAGGTTCAAATTATGAAGTTGTAAAATCCCAACTCGACGAAGCGATTGAGTTGAAAATGCCCTTGTTGGATACCCGCATCATTGGTATTGCAAACGCGACCGCAGACATTGAGGACGCTCTTTTCAGACGTTTTTGCCACCTCATCATTGAAGAAATCATGTATGTAAGCACTCCACCTACTGAATTGGAAGGAATGAGAATGTGCTTGAATGACGTAACCAAGGATAGCCAAGCAGGTGCGCTTATGGAAGACCTTGATTTCAAACTTTTGAATGAGGTCAACCTGCAATGGCAATTTGGATTTTTGCCAACCATGCTCAATCAAAGGGATAGGGGAGCCAACTATATTTTTGAGGACTTCATCAATGAAATGAATGAGGCAGGTTTTTCCAAGGGGACGCAGGACGCAATTATTGCAGGAAAAAAGTCGTCTCAAGAAGAACTCTACATTCAAACCAAAACGACGGCATTGTTCAAAATTATCAGGAACAACTTTGGAGTAGATGACGAAATGGATGGAGGCGATAGTTTACGCCTTCAACAAGGCATCTACAAGTGTTTGGCTTCAGCGATGTTAGGGGGTAGTGGCACATATTCCATGCAAACGGCAGGGTCAGAAGCCTCCTCGTCTGCGACACCTTCAACTTCAGTTAGCGCATTGAAACAAATGATTCAAGACGCTCTTGATGACGCAGATGGTGATGCCGAAATTGCCGCAGTTTCGTTATTGGTAGATATGAAGTCGCAATCCCAAAGCGTAACTAACAATAGCGAGGCGATTGATTGGATGGAAAAACTTTTGGGATTGGTGGAAGAAAGTGAAGGAACACCCCTCCGTAAGCAAATGGTCATGAATTTCTACTCGGATGCAATCGGATTTATTGCACGTCACAAGGCTTCGTCTGATGAAAAAGACCAACTAATTCGTTTCGTCAATCAATTCATCAATAAAGGTATCATGGGCTATGAGGATATGGATGAATATAAAGACATGGCGGGGGATATGGATACGAAGAAGGTAAATCCTGTTTCTCTTCAAAAATTGACGGCAATGCACTCACTTAACGCTTTGCAAGCAAAGCAAGTAAAACTTGTGCCTCTATTACGCGCTTTGAAAAAGTTTGATTATATCGAAGCCGCAAAGACAATCCTTGATTCGTATGAAGCAAGGGCGACGACCGATAAGCAGAAAGCACAAATTGAAAAATTGAGAGAGACATACGCTTCTTAATGGCTTTTGATGTTCAATTCCCCGACAATCCCTTTGAGGATTTTGATACGTTCTTTGATTGGTATCGTCAAACCATAGAGCGGAATATGCCCGTGCCCATGAGCGTAGTAGATGGCTCCTCTGAACCATCGAAATATGCTCGTATGCTCCCAAGTCTTTCAGAAGAACAGGAAAAATTTTTATATGACGAGATTAGGGGAATTGTAAATCTTCCCGACGATGTTTTTTTGATGTATGACCGAAGTTGTGAGACTATTTATAGCTATTGGGACACTCAAAAAAATGTTTACAGAATTGCCGTAAATACGCCGTTTTTTCTGACGCTTGCGTTTCCCCAAACCACAAAGACGGGCATGACTCATGAATTGGGTCATATTTTCAATGGGGATTGCTTGAATGCAGACCCGTGTCACTCGTATTGTGGAAACATCTGCGCGGACGTGAGAATCAATGCGACGCTTGGTGATGAGGCTTGTGATATGCTTATGTCAGTATTCAACTTCCGAGCAAGCAAATTGCCTTTTGTTCCGTCACGATGGTATCCTAAATACAATTTGCCTGTCAACGAAGCAGGGTGGCCGTATGAAATCGCACACAATGCGTATCACATGGTACAACCTGATGATGATTGCACCAAGAAAGAGCAACCCCCGCAAGAAGACGAGGGCGAAGGCGAAGGTCAGGGCGAAGGTCAGGGCGAAGGTCAAGGCGAAGGCCAAGGCGAAGGTCAAGGCGAAGGTCAAGGAGAAGGCGAAGCGCGTGATGGTGAGACCCCACCCCCTTCAAGCGGTCGCGGGAGAGGACAAGGAGAAGGTGAAGGAGACGGCGAGGACGAGGGAGGAGGTCAAGGAGAGGGACAGGGTGGAACAGGAACGGGAGGTAGTGTTGGGGAAGGTGTAAATGACCCTCGTATAAACAAAGTCAAAGAAACACCTATTGGAGAGGCGGGAGGAACAAGAGGAGAAGAAGTCCCCGAAAAAGAAGGGGAGGGAGAACCGCCTGTTTTGACACCCGAAGAAAAAGCTATTCAGGAAAAAATCGGAAAAAAACGTATTGCAAAAAGTGCTGAAAGGAGCATTGAAGGCATCGACTCGTTGCTCGAAAGTGAAAACGTAACCGAATCTGAAAAAACCAAATTGCGACGAAAGAGAGGTCAGTTTGAGGAGTTAATCAAGCAAATTGAAGCGTCATGAGTTTAGAGTCATTGCAAAAGAAATACGACAAGATTCTCAATGAGACAAAGGATGTCACCATGCCTATCATTGATAGATTGTCAGGTAATCCAAGCCCCGCTGAAGCACAGGCGGCAGAAGACGATGGCATTATCTACAAGCCGTGTGGTGTGAGTAAGAGGGTTCCAAAACTTACTCCACGGCAACTTGATGAAGCAAAGCAGACTCAACAGGAAATCACGAAACAAGTGGATGACAACCCATTTGAATATCCTGATGCGGCACAAGTCCGAGGAGGCAATTCACCAAACCGAGAGCAGACAGGCACAAGCCGAGAGAAGATTTCTCTTCCTACGATGGGCAAGCCCAAGTGGTTCAAAGAACTGAAAGACCTAATAAAAGGTTTTGGTAGGCCAACGCGAAAGCGTGGAAAAACGGGTTACGACGTTGAAAGTTTGATTCGTGGAGTTGTCGAGAAGGAAAGGGACAAATTGAAAAGAAGAGGAGACCTTGCCTTCACCATTGTGGATACTTCGGGGTCTATGCTTGCAAAGGCGGCAACAGGAAGGACATATATGCAAGAGTTGACGAAGTATGTCCCTCAAATTGTCCAAGACTATGATGGCTTTGTTTATGTGATTGATACGGAAATCAAAGACATTTTCACAAATAGGCAAATAAAAAAGGCCATGAAAAAGGCTACCGCGAATGCCATGATGTTGGCAGGAGGTGGAGGTACTGATTTTACGTTGGCTTACGAGGATATTGTAAGAAAAAAGAGAGCGGAAGGGTTTGAAGCGTTGGTGATTGTTTTATCGGATGGTGAGGTTTTTCTTCCCGCTGATTTGATTCAGGAATTGAAAAGCACAATTCTCGTGATGCCTCTGAAAAACGTCGATTGGTTTTCACGTAATAATCCCGATGTCATGGCGATGGTCGCAAGCCCCGACTTCCCCGCAGTAAAAATTGTAGGCATCGACTTCCAAAAAGAAGAATAATGGCAAGCAGAGAACAACAAAATAAGAGCATTGAGTCCTTTATCCTAAATAAAGCGCAAAACTATGTCTATACCCCCGCAGACCTTGCGTTTTTTCGCAAATACGACAAGTGCGAAGACTCCGAATTGAACGAAAACGTGGTCTTTGGAAAGCTATGGCAAGAAACCACATCTATGCCTCAAGCGATTGAAGCAGAAAACAGGTTCAATGGTGATGTCTTGGTGACTCATGGGGGAAGTGGAAAAGCCCTTACGAGTGCGCCAATGGGCGCATCCTTCCATGTCATGAATCATGACTATTTCTGCCACGAAATCACAAGAGCGTTGACAAGCGGTCGTCAAAAAGAAAACTTTGTGCGATACGATTTTGGTTCCCTTGCAGAATACTTTTATGTTGGAAACACAAGTGGCATCCCGACTTATGATTTGGTCATTACCCACCCTCCCGCAACGTGCCGATATGCAGAATTAGACCATGATGAAATGATGGCTGATTTAGGCGAATCAGATGCGCGAACGTATTACGCCGTGAGGTCGTTTGCCTTTGTGCGACAGGGAGGGGTTCTGATGGTTATTGTACCGCGTCAGGAGTACCTTAAAACGCACGAAAAAATCGTTGAAAGGCTCTTCCATATCGAAGGTGCAACATTTGATTTTGATGTCCCTGTGGATACGGGAGAAGAGTTTATTTTGAAATACACAAGAGTATGAGAGAGTTGCCTTTGAAATACATGATGAAAAGTCATAAAAAACGTGTCGAGATGCACCGCGAAATTTTGATGGCGTTGGAAAACATCAGCAGTAATTCGTTGCAAAACATTTACAGGCAACTGCAAAATGTCGAGGCCAAAAGAATGCTGATTAGAGAACTTTTAATTTCTATGACCGAAGGGACAGATTTAAGCACTTCCCTCATTCAGATTGATAACATTATCGGCAGGGACGCACAATACGAAGAGTAATGGATATTAGACAACTACAAAATGAGGTTTTGGCTATTGACCTTTTAGCCAAGTACGAACCGATTATTGAAAAGATTATGACCCTCATCGAAGGTGTCGATGTGATGAGCCGTGATGCGCGATTGAATTGGATTGATTCCCATGCGATGAAATATCGCAGGAGGACGAGTTCGTGGGATTCAGATATAGACTTATTCTTTGTAGAAGAGTTCATCAATGAAACCACAAAAATTCCTGATTCTACTTTGGGTCTCGAAAATGATTCATTGGGTAGAGCATTGCTGAAAGACCACTCGGCTAACGCCATCATATATGCCTGTACTTATTGGGTTTTATACAATACCCCAAGTGAGGAGGAACAAGAAGTTCTATTGCACGGAAACCCGCCCCTCCTCAAAGAAGAAAAAAAGGTAGAGATAAGCGAGGCAGGAGACAATTTTCCACGATTTTCGGAGGGAAAAGGAAATGTTTTAGATGGGGTCGGCATTGGTGAAGATGCCCTCATAAACGTTCGCTCTCAAAATGTATATTCTACTCGCGAGTATTCTTCTACAACAAACGCGAATGCCTCTCCCATTGTGCCAATTTCAGAGTTGGAAAAAATCATCAAGGGAACGCCTGATTTCATTGTTCCTATTCAGTATGGCAAAATCTTGAGGGTAAGGTCATATTGGGGCAACAAGATTGACGTAGATATTAGAGATATTGTCAGCGAACTACCACGGACTTCGGGAGCGTACATCCCTGATGCACAATTTGGTCTGCGAGGCGATGATTTAGAAAATTTGGCTTGGCCTATCGAATTTCAATTAGAAGGAGAAAGCGTAATCGTCCCAAATTACATTACATCATTCTTGTATAGAATGGAGGCAGAGGGATACCGAGGGGATTTTCGCTTTTTCAAAATTGAAAATGGATACATTATTGACGCATCCGAAATTGAACTACTTGATGTTGAAGTGGAGTTGGATGGAGAGGTGCGTATGGCGAAGGCTAAAGTCATCAGAAATATAAGTTGTTATGTTTTTGAAGGTTTCAACACTTACCCTGCAATCTTCATAAAATACGACCCCCAAAACCCTGACGCGCAACCTCCTACACGAGAAGAGGTGCAAGCGTCGCAGGTAGAGGTTCTCAAACTTCCAAACATTGTCCTTGCTCGGCAGATGCGCGTGATGTATGAAGGCAGGAAAGTGCCTTTGAGCGCGGCATCGTTAGATAAGTGGAGCAAAAGCAACTTGTCTTATGGTGAGGCGGTAGACATTATGAATTTCCACCTTTCTTTCTACACTTCCCTCGATGAAGAAGGGAAGCGGACAAACAAGGGCGAGATTTATGAGCAGACAAAAAATGCAGTAGCGAAAAGGCTAACTGACTCAAAAGGCAAACTGAATACATCGGTTTTCCGAGAGGTCATGTCAAAATATGCGTTCACCGCTGAAGAGACCTTCTTCAATTTGAACCCTGATTTCAGCGACCCTGAAAAATTACTTGGGTATTTCTTGGGCATGGGTATTCAAGCTAACAACTTGCATATCAATCAAATAAATCCATACAGGATTCTTTGTGCGAGGTTGTTAGGCATCGACTATGGTGTCAACTACTTTGATTTGTGTCGAGATAGCGTAATCGCAGGGCATTTGTTTGTGAATGGATTTGAAGAAGAACGCCCCGTTTTCTGCACCGCTGATGTTTTCCTTGACGGAAACTTTTATGCTATTGAAGCAAAAATCCAAAGCGAAATCTACCAAAAAGAAATCACCGACTTCTTTGGAGCAGAGCAGGGCGAACTTGTGTTAGAGTCGCACAAAGATTTGCTTCGAGAATATTCACCAAAATTCATGAAACTGCATTATGGGACAAAGCAGGAATATCAGAATGCGGTGAGAAACAATGGTATCGGAACTCCCTACAAGGAAGACCGAACGCTCGAAATGACGCGAATGACGTTAGCGGCGGGTCTTTTTGCACAGACGAACTCTAAATATGGTTCCGCATCAGACCTTGAATCAGAAATTTTTGACATCCTGCGTAAAAGCCGTGTTTTGAAGGGTACGCAGTATGGTAATCGGGATGTATTCCTCTATGTTGAAGAAATGATGGGAGGTAGGACACGTTCTTCGTTGCCTGATGGCCCTTCAGCGTTTCAGGAATACGCCTCGACATTTGATGGCGCATCTCTTTATGGTCGAGCATCTAATAAGTTGAGATACAACGATTTAGATAAGGAAACGGCAATTCGACGATTCTATTTTGACCCCAAATCCGCCCGTGCAGGAGCGCACAATCTTTTGAAATTTGGTGTTACCATCACCAACAAAGAATTGGGCGACGATGGGTCGGAAAGAAAAACGGGCATCATCAAAATTAATTGGGAAAACATTGGCAAATACAAAGAGCCACCCAAAGTTGACGAAGAGTTTGTATTGAAAGGCTTGGAGAAAGTCGATAATGAAAGTGTGCTGAATGATTTAGGATACAAAGACAAAGAAAAATCTCTTGCTCGAATAATTGCTCAACGTGTGAACGGCCTGTATCACGAAATAGCTTCTCAAGCGCGTATTGAAGGAGACGAGTTGTACACTCTTTCCTTGGCTCTTTCAGATGGATATTTGTACAACTCCGAAAATCAGGTTCAAGCCGTGGAATTTGCGTTCAATGTGAAGTATAACAACTACACGTTGAAGCCCACCAATCGCATTCCCATCTTTTTGGAAAACAACCGCACTTTTGGAGATATTGAAAGATTTATTGCTACCGAGTACAAGGCTGATGGCTCCGCCGCAGGTTTCTCACTAAGAGAGGCACAAAGAGATGGATTAAGATACCTTGGTGCGGGTGGTAATAGTGGGTTGTTGGCTCACGAAGTAGGCTTTGGAAAGACGACCTCTTCGATTGCTAAAATTAGCGATTTGTTTTTGCGTGGTGATGCCAAGCGTGTATTGATTAGCGTACCTAATCCCGTCTACGATTCAGGGAATTGGGAGCAGGAAATTCAAGGTCTTGTCAATGACGACGGAAGGAGGGTAAAAAATGGATTGCTTCCCTCCAATATCACTTTGGTCAAAGTTGGCTCAATGAATAAGAGCGACCTTTTGGGTAAAAAAATCGACTCCTCATCACCTGAATTTGCTGAAAAAAGTGAGGGCACGGGATATGATGGGCCGATGGCTTATACGAAAGCCGATTTGCAGTTAATGGAGCAGTTGGCGGGAACAACGGAGGGCTTGATGAAAATCGTTGGCGGGGCTTTCAGTAAGTATGGTAAAAACAAAGAAAATTCCATGCTCACCCCGCGTGAGCAAAAATATGGATACGATACCCTTGAAAATTTGTGGGTTGAGCAAAATCCATTTTTCAAAAAGTCCGAACCATATAAAAAGTCAGACATCATCAGGTTGAACGACACGCCACGTCAAACCCTTGCGGGACTGACTACGACAATCAAGTCGGGCGATTTTGACTTTTGGGATGTGGGAGATTCTGACTACATGGAGTTTGGAAAACTTGAACACATCGACGACCCAAGTTTTGATTCAAAGAGTAGTTTTTTGAAAGCCGTTTACGAGGAGTTGAAAACAAAGTCTCCTGCCATTCAGTTTGATGAAGAGGAGGGTGGAGACCTGAAGCGCATCATGCAGAAACTCATTTCTATTCATGCAAAGTATGAGGGGAAATACAAGGAGTTGACCGAGCAGAACTTAACTATAACGAAGCAAGGAAGGGGAACTGCATCTGCTTTTGGAGGCCATCATGCTGTTTTTCCCAAAAGCGTAACAGATTTCTATAAAAAATATCCTAATGTCAAGCAAGAATTAGAAGACATCGGATATGATTCGGACATCCTTAATAGAAAGAATGAAATGAGTGATTATCCAATGGTTTGGATAGGCGTAAAAACCAAGGAAATTTTGGATGGTAATGCCAAAGAAACAAGTGCGGCATGGTGGCCTTACTATGGCACAAGGTCATTTTGGGAGCGAGTGGTTTTGCCTTGGGCTATGAAAAATCACAAAAATTCATCTCTTGAAACTTTGATTCAGGCTATTGAAGAAGAGTTCCCATTTACGAAGAGTTATACAGGCTTGGAAGGATTAGCCAAAGCACAACTCAAAACTGCATTAGAACTCCAAATGACGGAAGAGGTAGCTTTCTTTTTTCAGACGTTGAGCCGTCAAGCCCCGCTTTTCTTGGGTAGATTTAAGGAGTGGACGCAGAGACCAAATAGTGTGGTTTTGTGCAGTCACTTGGCACTACCGAAATTGAGTGTTGCTCAAAAGTTTGGAGAGGATAGCGTTGACTTTATGGCAGGTATTTATGGAAACGCGACTCCAACTCAATTATTGAACGGACGTCTTCCAAACCGATATAAGAAAAGCCAACGTGTTGTTCAAACGATAGATAACCAACTGGCGCAAAAGAAAAAAGGCGTTCGCACACGAGGTCAAAAGGAAAAATTGTTCTTGTCTCAATACCGAGGATTAGACATCAATCTTTTGAGTTGTGATGCTTTCATTGTAGATGAGGTACACAATTTCAATCGTGCATTTAAGGTTGTAAAAAAGGGTACTCGCGTAGCCGATAAACTTGAGGCAAGAAACAAGGTAAAAAGCCGACCCGATGACGGAGGTATTGTGCGAGCAAATGTGGTAGGAGGCATCCGCTATCCTGAAGCCGTTTACTCTTACGACACCAAAGCCAATTACAACATTCGTGGTGAGGTACAAAACTTCATTGCGATATGCCTGTATTTCCAAGATAGAGGACGCATCATTTCGGAAGGCTTGAAAAGGAAAATTGAAAATACCATCTTCCTTTCAGCTACTCCATTTACGGACGACAACTTCCAAATGTTGTCTCTCTTTGGGGCTTTAAGTACGTCGAAATTGATGCAGGGCCATGTCTTCAATACGTTTGACCTCTTCCAAGTTTATGCAAAGGAATTGTGGCAAAAGGACATCGATTACCAAAATAGATACACGCTATTCCCAAAAATTGTAGGATACAAGAATATCTATGCCCTTTCGCAACTCATCAAGTCATTTACAAACTTCAAAATCAGCGATGCTGAAATCGAAGCGCAAAGACCGCAAAAGGTGATTGTTGGAACTGATGCCCCAACGATTGAAGGGGTGGATAAATCCGACTTGGAAAAAGTGTTGTCACAAGTTCCGTTTAATGAGGCGCAGGAAAAGATGAATAAAGACTTGAACAGGTACATCACACTTGAGTCTGATTCGGAGTTGTCCTACACTCAAGCGGAATTGAAAAAGGCAGAGGACATTTACGAAAAAGTCCAAAAAAAGGAGGGTAAAAAAGTAAATCCTGCGGACGAAAAGGTCAAAGAATTGAAGGCTCTTGTAAAAGTCACAAAGCGCAAAGGCAAGCCCGATGACATTGAATACGAGATGGAAAATCTTGACGAAATGGAATCGCTCATTGTAGAGATTTTTAGTCTTGACCCTGAAAATGATTTTGCGAAAGCAGTTCAAAACGCGATTGATGGAATCGAGTTTGAAGGTGCAGAGGGAGGAGATGAGNCAACNGNTACGGATGTTGGAATTGATGACGACGACGAAGAGGCAATCAGCGCGAATGCCGTCAAAAATGAAGACGACAATCTTTCACAAGCNCAAAAAATTGCACAACGCGCNTTGGAAGCGTCAAGAACCCAACAACTGACTNTNATNAGTCCATATTANTTGACAATCAATAATGACAAAAACCTGATGAATCCGTACCTNCCTGCNTTNGATGGTACNNCAAGTCAGAACGCTAAAAATGTCGTTGAGAATAGCCCCAAGCTATTGTACGCTTGTAAGGCTATAAAGAAAGTTCTTGANTACGCAGTAAACGAAAANGGTCAAACCCTTGCGGGNGAAAACGAATCAGAANCCATNATGGGTCAGGTGGTCTATGCNAACAATTACAAGTTCCGTTACCACGGAAAAGACTTTTTCTTGTTCGACTTGATGACTCAATACATCATTGACGAAAACAAGGAATTGTTGGAGCAAATCGTCGCAGATTCAGACCGAGATGTAGAAAGTTTATTCAAATCAATCGATGGTCGCACAAGGGATGANAAGACCCAAATTGTAGACGACTTNAATACAGGATATTGCCTTGTTTTGTTTGGCACGGAAATCATCAAAGAAGGCATTAACCTTCAGAAGAATTGCCCTCTGATGTACATCCTTCAAGTGGGTTTCGTTCCCGTCACTTATATGCANTTACACGGACGTGTATGGAGGCANAAGAATCCATATAAGTATGCCTTCNTAATCAATGTTTTGACTCAAAATAGCATTGACGCATTTGTGTACTCGAAACTTGAGCAAAAAATNAAAAGCGTACAACAAATGTTGGGCGAGGAGGTNTACGATAGTGAGGCAACACAATTTGATGTTGACGTGGCAGAAATCAAAATCAATTTGATTACCGACCCCGACAAACTCGCAGAAATGCAATGGGAGGATGACGAGCAGGAGTTGTCCCGTAATGTNGACAGGCTGACGGAAGAACTTTCGCTTATGAGAANTTTGGGCGCAGANTATCCCGAAGCAAGACGCAAATACGANGAGGCAATCGNNAAATTCAACTCTTTTTCTCAAAAAGTTTTTGATACCGAAACCTTNATTCTCGGAAAATTNTTTGCCGATAAAACAAATCGACGAAGGTTGGATGTTGAAACGCAGAAATTGGTTGACGCTCAATACCCNNCNCAATTNCCNTCNGACAAAGTGCGTGATGAATTTGAANAAAATCCAAACAAATTCACCGATAAGGATGGAAAGTTGAAATATGAAAACAAGGCAGATATGTCTGCGCGTTTGAGAAAAGGCGTAACAATTACTGAAATGTCTGACGAGGAGGGGCGCGAAGAAGTCATTGAACTTAATGAAGCTAACGATGCTGAAAAAGACTTTAAGCTNACATTCACATCTCCTTTCAATCTTGATGCGACAAGTTCTTTGACTGCCTTTGTAGAGCAAGCCNACAAAGTNGNNACNATNGCGNNTANATGTCGCCAAAGAACGGAGAAATTGGAACGCGACCAAAGCCGTGAAGCCATGATTGAAGAATACTTCGACCCTGCCNTNAANGTGGCGGGTGTTGTTCCAAATTCNGATGGACAAGCCNTCGCCCAAGACCTTGGAGTAAATGGNGCGAGTAGAGGTCAATTTGCGTTACGCGGTCAAACAATCCTTCACATGGCGTGTTTCAAAGCGTTTTTTGAGGGCGTAGTNGAATTGGAATACGGCAGAGGNAAAGTAGATGNCNNCCAAGTGGNTAAATTCGTATCACGATTCCGCACGGGCGACGAAGCNATTACGATTGGTGCGTTCAATGACCTTGTGTCAAATGAGCAAATCAAAGACGGCGATACNACCCGTGATGCGACCATTGANGACCTTGATGTCCTTCTTGAAAGAAAGGAAGTGCAAANGGCAGAAGACCAACAAAGACTTGACAACGACGAGGAAAGTAAGGCGGAACTTCGCAAAAGTTTTGCAAAGAAAATTGCNGAAAGGCAGGGTGAAACGATACCTTCGGTNGACGAAAGGGTCGAACAATTAGAAGCCATTTTCCCATATTTAGAAAGAACACGCTGATATGCTTAAAACGGAAAAACTACTNAATAGCTACGGGCTGACATTTTCAGAGGCCGAGGATTTGCTTCAAATCGATGTCCTTTCATCTTTGGCAAAAGCCAAAAGCGANGGGGGCGANAANCTTGCCTTGCAAGTGGCGACNTTGGATGAGCGCGTAGCGCAATACCTTGAAACATCGGATATTAAAAAAATCTTGGANGAGAACAAGAAAGAGCCTATTNGAGCAACTGATGTTGACTTNGATTTGGATTTGAGCGATTTCGAGTTGGACTTGGACGACCTTGAAGGGGCAGGAGGCTTCGATATTCGCATNACNGATGCNGATTTAGAAGACATTGAAAGCGATAAGGCTCCGTTAGANGAGGANGAAGTATCTACGCCCCCGCCAATGGCTCCTNCGCCTTTAACAGGACAGGGAGGTTCGGAAACGGGTGTGGCGAACATGGTCAATGCTATTGTCTTTGAAAACGTGCCTGTCTCGAACTTTTTTTCGCANTTGGTAAAAACGAAAGTNCCAAANATTGATAGTCAAGGGGCGTTGGTTATCAGCACACCGAACAGAACGATAAGAGGTCTTTANCTTGACGACTTTGTTCGGATTAGCACCATGCCCTTGAACAACGCTGATATGAAGGTTGAAATCCTTTCTCAAGACGCAGAGGACATTATTGAATTTCAAGGCACGTTTGGTNAAGGGAGGGTGCAAATGATGCCCAAAGAGGAAATGTCCTTGCCAAAGGANGAGGTTAGTAGCGTCTTTNCCACACAACAATATTTGGTTGGAGGCCAAGATGTGAACACGTCTTTTGATGGCATTCTNAATCTNCTTGAAAGAGCAAACAACAAGGACGAACCCGTAGGAAATGCTTTGGATTTTCCCGTGGGTAAGGCAGTACATCACTTGATGGTGCGAAATAGCAACTTCTACATNAAGCCAAAAACGTTGTACGCACTTGCAAATTGTGATGAGTTNTTCAGCGCGTCAGTAGGAGGCTACCGATACATCACCAACTATTGTGAGGCAAATGACCTAAAGCAACTACGAATTTTTGAGATTGGAGGCAGTCACTTGAACATCCCATTTAGTGATACCAAAGATGATACTATCACCGATAGTGTTTTAGACGACGANACCTCTGCGTTTAGCGGAAAAGTCGGGTCGATTATTGGCGATTCTTACACCAAGAATGAGCGTTTGTATCAGGTGGGATTCACACAAATTCTGCCGAANGAAGTGCAATACGACAGNGTAGACAACTTGTCTGAAAAGGCGGGATATTTTGTGTTTGCTTCGCCAAATTCTTCACGGGTATTTTANATCCCTGCCGTTGTTTACAATTACTTNGANAAATTTTACGGAACGAAAGAGGTGCGGTCGAGCATGATTCCNAATTCTGATTTGTTNACCCTGTTTTTCATGGATGACGATGACGTAAAAGGATTCATCATGATTGACAAGAAAAACGCACCAAGTGGCGCACCTGCACGATTGCTTCCGACAAACCCCGATGCCTATTTGCAAACCATCGTAGGAGAAAATGCGTTGGCATTTAGTGAAAAGGTGGACATTGAGTCGAAAGAAGCCCTTGAATTTATGGGTGAAGTCAAGACCCGTCCCGAAAGCGAAGAGCCTTCGTTGCGAGACATTTTTGAAGAGCAAATTGCATTGTTTGAGCAAGCCCTTGAATTTATGGACGAGGGCGAAGACGACGACGAAATTGCCGCACTTCGTGATGCGATTGAAGGGGCGCGTCTCATGATTGACGACGACACCGAAGAGCAAGCCGAGGAAGAAATCATTGAAAGCATCGATGCGATTCCTGACGAAAACGATGAATTAGGACAAGTTTCAGTTGCGAATGACCAAGAAATCCTGCCTACACCTTCAGCGGATGACCTTGAAGTAGAGGAGGTGATTGCAGAGGAAAAAGAAGATGTCTTGGAAGCGGATGTCGACGATTTCGATTTGGATTTAGATGATGCCGAAGACATTGATATAAATGAGATTGACCTTGACTTCGCCAAAGGAGGTAAGGTTAAAGACAGCAATCTCACCGCTATCCCCATAACGGGAAGTTTAGAAGGTGTTGATGTTAAGAAAGTATTTGAAGAAGCCCATACGGGACACGAGTTTGGGGAGTACACACGCGACGAAATGGAAGCGATTGGTGAAGCGGAAGGGTTTATATCCAACGCTTATGGAGCGACCTCTTTGCCCAAGAATTTCCCGTGGCAAACGGCTAAAATCATTTCGTCATACGACCCTTATGAATTTGTTGACACATCAATGCCGATTTTGATAGAAAAGGGGTATGACCCTAAAAAATATGCCCTGTCTTTAAACCCCGATTTTGGCAAGAATCCTAAATTGTTGACGGATGTAATTGCTGAAAATAAAGATAGATATTTTGATGTTGTGTTCTTGGTAGAAATATCAGAGGACGAGAAAAAAATGCTTGAAAAAACCTATCCGTATCCCGATTCCTCTCGTAAAACCTCTATTAAAAAGATTATGGATGGGGTGCGTGGCAGTAACGGAGGGCCATTTACGATAATGGCGATTGATGGGAAGTTGCTTGAACAACGCTCACGGCCATATCCTCAAGAGATTCCCCTTGAAGTTGAAGCTATGCGTAAGGAGTTTCCAAATGCAAAAATAGCAGTTGAAGATAGGGGTGGGCATATTATTTATCAAGCTACACCAACACGAGAGCGTTCCTTCGCTAAAGGAGGAAGGCCAAACCCTACCAAACACATTAAGGTTTACTACTCCGAAGACAATGGATATGGACATTTTTCAAGCGAAGAGGTAATCGAATCTTCCAAAGATGTCGAAGAGGTGCGAGAAAAGTGGAAGTCCATATTTAATGACAATCCTGACATAAAAAGCTATCAAATCGTAGCGGTTAAGGCGGACGGGTCAGAAAGAAAGGTTTCGAGCAAATTTCATGGGTTTGCCAAGGGAGGCAAGACGAATGATGTTCGTGCTCTAAGTGATGGGCAAGAAATACTCGCTAAAGACCTGAAAAAGAGAGCACCACAATTTCGACGGATTATCAAAGAGTTAGGAAAATTCAATACCAAAAATCCAAAAGCGTCTGTTGAAGAAATATTGGAATTTTTACAAGAGAAAATGTCTTCAATGGAAGGCGATTTTCAAACCAATCTCATGAGGTTATACGTCATACGCGAATTAGATAGAATGATTCAGGAAGAGAAAGAGTCGTCAAACTTGGCTCGTGGAGGCAAGACGATGGACGAAAAAGTTTCTGATAAGATTCGTCTATTGCGTAAAGAAGGCAAGCCTCAAGACCAAGCCATAGCGATTGCGTTGTCAATGCGTGATAAGGGAAAACTTGAGCATGGTGGGAAAGTAAAAGGCTTGGACAAGTATGGCTCTTGGTACTATATGGACGACGACGGAAAGTTGTTTTATCAACCTCAAATGGAAGGCCAAAACCGCGCTCCGAAATGGAGTCGAGATGATGAGGAGTGGATAGAGGTATCGGAAGAGGCATTCAACTCAAAAGAGCGTAAGCAATTTGAAGGCGATATTCAAAGATTGTTTGGACAAAAGCCAAATTTTAGGCACGGAGGGACGACGCACGTTTCTTACGAAATTGTAAAGTCGGAAGACATTGGTTTAGACGCAAAAGAGTTCAAGTATCACGTTTTAAGTTCCCAAGGCAAGACCCTTGGTTGTCAAACAATGAAGGAATGTCGTGAGGTTATTTCTCTTGCAAAACAAGGCCGAATTGAATTGGCAAAAGGTGGGCTTTTGGACAAAGAGTTCAAATTCGATAAGAATTTTGTTATCTATGTTCCTTCGACATCTAATGTTGGTGATGTCATTTCTGTTCAAGAAATGGAACAACGAGTCCGTGAGGTGGAAGAATTGGTGGCAAACGAATTTGGCGGGTTCACAAAAACGGAAACTGATGGAGGCTACAAAGCATCGTCAGGAGATATTATCGAAGAGGACATTGTGAAGGTTTCGGTCTTCAGCACTAACGAGGCTTGGGAAGAAAACGAAAAGCGTTTGATAAGAGCAATCAAAATTTGGGCAAAGGAATGGGGCCAAGAAGCCATTGGATTTGAATATGAGGGCGACCTGTACTACATCGATGCCAAAGGAAAAATGGAAAAAGGAGGCAAGACGATGACACCATCTGATATTGTTGCTCTCTTGACTGACCGCGAAGTGGCGCAAAAACTTGCAGAAAAGATGATGCAGTCGCTTGAATCACTTGAATATGGAGAAATGTCTGAGCAGGACATGGCAAGAGAGGCGATGCAAGACATTATGCACTCTCGTAAGATGCTCACCGAAATCTTAACCTACGAGGCATGAATTACAAAGTAAAGTCACGCTATCAAACCTTTTACGAGGGCGCAGACCCCGAAGAGGCTTATCAAATGTTTGCGACCCTAAAGAAAGGGGGAATGACAAACATCAAAATGACTCCTGACCTTTCTGCTAAAGGGTTCTTGGGGGACTTTGTGGTCTTGAAAAACAGGCTTATTTTCAACAACGACTATGCCGCAACTCTTGTGAACGAGTACCTTGGAAGGTATGAAACCCCTATTGAGTTGGTAGGCAAAGAAATCATTGTTTTGAACGACAAATTTGTTGCAAAAATTGTATATTTGACGAAGGAATTGTTCAAAAAACCTGCTGAAATAACTAAACTTGCGAAAAATAAACTTGGTATTACAAATGATGTAAAAAAGTATCAAGTTTCCTTGCAGGGGGGTGAAAAAAAGCACATATTTGCCTTCTCCAAAGCCGAAGCGATAGCACAGGCCAAGAAAACAACTGACAACAAAATTCTAAACGTCAAACAACTACAAGATGGCTGACAAAAAACTTGCTCAACTCCGTACTCTCTTTGCAAAAATGCCTGAAGGCGCGGGAAAAGATGCCGTAGCAAAGAAGATTGCAAAATTGGAAGCGTCCCAACCGAAGGAGGTTGTGGAAGTCAAAGAAGAGGTGAAGGTCGAAACAAAAAAGGCCAAAGCACCACGCAAGCCAAAAGCGACAAAATCTGCAAGCGGAAAAGAAAAGCGTCACGTCTTTGAAAAAGAAGTCGAAGGCGGAAAAGAGGTAAAGGTTGTGATGGCAACGTCTCCTGAATTAGCGAAGGAAGCTATGCAAGAGTCGGGTTTTGAGTTTGTGAAGACAATTACTCGCGGTCGTAGCCCGAAAGAAGGATTTATTGCCACAGGCAAGGCAAAAAAAACGAAAGCCAAAACACCTGAGAGGGCATCTAAAGCCACGAGAGAGTCGATGGCAAAGGATGCGGGTATGACCGCTGAAAAAGCCGAGAAAGTGGCCTCAAAGGTCGCCTCTTCAAAAAAGAGGGGGCGTAAGCCAATGGACAAAAAAGCCTTCCTTTTTGAAATGCCCTTGAAAACCCAAGCGGGTAAGGTGAAAAGAAAGGTTGTCACCGCCACAAGCGAGGCATCAGCCATCAAAGCGGCGGGGAAGAACTACACGTTGGTCAAGGAACTTGAGAAAGGTGAAAACCCGAAAGTAGGCGTTCAACCAATCGAAGGCTTTGTTGCCCCTGCGCCGAAAAAGCGCGGTCGTAAGCCAAAGGCAAAAACCTTGGAGGAGGTAACCGAAAAGTCAGAGGCTATCGGTGAAGGAATTGGGATTGCGAACAAGGAGATTGGCGACCAATTAAGGGACTTGGCGAATGGAATGATTTTAGAGATGGAGGAAAAGGTCGATAGTCTAATGGAGGAATTAAAGAAAGTGTCACGCCAATTAAACGAATTGGGCAGGGAGGTATTTTATTTAGGCACAGAAGCAGATGGCAAAAAGATGGCTCATGGAGGAACAACGCACGAAAAAATCAAGATTTCTGATTCAGACATGAAAAAACTTCATGAAGGAAAAGAAGTAACGATTTCAGGAGTCACCTTGGATTTTGGTCACGGAGGTCAAACACCTGCCGACGTTATGAAGGGATTGAACGATTTTGCAATGTTCGCGTTGAACTTCCCGCCCAACTTTGTGAGTGACGCATTTGATGGCAACCAACACTTGATTCAAAAGTTCAATGACTTGTATGATAGAGTAGGGTCTGATGCAGTTGTGGTCAAGTTTTATGCTCAATTAGATGGAGGGAACAAAAGAAGATTGCAAGAGTATATCGCAGACGTTTACGCCGATAAGATGGCAGATGGTGGTCGTGTAGGAGATAAAGATTTTGTGTTAGACAACTATTACGTTATTGTTGACAAAGACGATTATGAAGAAGGTATGACAGACCAAGTTGCGAGTTGGAATAGTTTTGATTACGGAGAGAGCAATAAAAGTTTTTCATCAAAATCTGCTTTGATGGATTTCATAAAAGAAGTCATAGACAGAGATACAAGTGAGGATGATACAAAGGAGAGCAATTTCGATATTGAAAGTGATGAAGATGGCACTACTATTAACTATGGCGTATTGTGCAAATACGATAATTTAGGTAGGGGGAGATATGGCAATTATGAGAAAGCGACTCGTGAAGAAATAGAGCAATGGAAAAAAGGAGATTTAGAGCTATTTAACGTTGGTTTTACATTTAAGGTCAAAGTATTCGAGCCTCGGAAGAGGGCAGAATTTGCTCACGGGGGTAAAACACATCGCCAAGGCTACGACGACAAGTTGGATGAAAGTCTCGCAATAAGGAGAGGTGCAGGACGCTCAAAGCAACAAAGCCGTAAAGACCGACGCGATGAGAGTGCGGCAATGGAGCGTTCTATGGGACGTAGGAAGTATTCATCCGTAGGCACTATGGACATTGATGACCGAATGATTTAATGGCACGAAGTAAAAAACAAAGAGGTGCGTTAGCATCCGCAATCACGTTTGGCTTTTTCATGGGTGAAGCAATCATTCACTACAACATGGGTCAAAAGGCAGACAACCCTGACCATTCATTTGAATTGCCTCCATTGCCTGAACTTGGTAAGATGGCGTTGGTAGTAGGTGGATTCAGTATTTTAAGCGGAGCAGTTATTGGGTTGGTGGATTGATGTGAATAATTAAATTTGTAATCGATTGTATTATCGATAAATTTACATTCACAATAATTCACCTATGGCAAAATTTCCCCATGAGTTCACGATGAAAAAATACAATCTCATCGAGACTGACCTAAATGAAGATTCATACGACGCACTCCAAGATTTTGAAAAATATCTATCGCACCTTCAAGATTTGAAAGGCAAAGCGGGGGACGCTTGGACTATGAATCAAGAGCAACAAAAGAAAATAAATCGACTTTCCCGTGCAATTTGTTTGGAAATCGAGTACATGGTCGAGGATGCCCCTGAAGAAGAAAAGGCCGATACGAAGCCTCAAGAAGTTGAAATTGTAAAAGAAGCCCCCCAACCCGAAGCACGAGAACAAGATGCTTCCGACTCTCCATTCAATATCTTTGGATTCTGATGAATGGTTTTATCTCATTAAATCAACTTGCGTATGGTCAACCGACTATTGAAGAGCGGATGGCAATCGACCACGGGACGCAATTCGAGAAGTATGTAAAGGTTTTTGAAAACGACCCATATCCTGAAAATGTTTCAGCCGAGGCGAAGGCAGAGGTATATGAGGTGGTCTCAAAAATTGAAAAATTGGTTAATGAAGAGTGGCGAAAAAGATGTTTTTTTATTGATAAGCAGTTGGGAAAATATTTGAGTGGATATGCTCAAAAAGCAGGAATGAGGCAGTTTAAATCTATTTTTGAACAGGTCAACGATTTGTATTTAAATTCTTTGATTTATCGCATCAAATACCACTACAATCGAATCCGACCGAATCCACTTGCTTACTATTTGAATATTTCACTTACTTCAGCAAACACACGGACAGGACATACCCCCTCCTATCCATCGGGACATACGCTTCAAGCACATTTTTTTTCCAAACTCATTAGTGATGTTATGAATGTCCCTTGGAGTGATGACGCAACTCGTGAAGTAGCGGCATCCCGAATGTCTTTAGGCATTCACTTTAAGTCAGACAATGATTTTGCAGTAAAAATTTCAGAGTATCTTACCCAAACGGAAGAATATCAAATTTTAGTAGATAATATTAGAAACGAACTTAATGTTTGAAAGCTACAAGTCACAACCTGATTTGTCCCCTCAACAGAGAATGAGCATTTGCAAAAAATGCCCACTCTATGATGCAATGTTTGGCAGATGTAGAGAGTGCGGTTGCTTTTTAAGGGCTAAAGTTCAACTTGCCGCAGAGGAATGTCCTAAAGGAAAATGGTAATGAGCGCAAAAGCACAAAATTTTTTTAATAATTCGCTGATAATTTTTGGTTCTGCTTTAGTTGTCGGTGCGCTTCTCATTCAATTCAGAAAGAAGGACTCGCTTTTGGTGCAAGAAGTTTCTCGTGAGAAACAAATGGTTTGACGTGGAGTTTATTTTAGATATTCAAGGTCGTCCCACCCCGCGACCTCGATTTAATGGCAAAATGGCTTATATGCCAAAAGCCTACACGGATTATCAAAAAACCCTTGTCAATTTAATCAAGGCTAAAAATTTATCCAATGGGGATTTTTGTCGAATCCACATGGTTTTCCACTTTTCTTATCCTAAGTCTACACCGAAATACAGGAGAATAGATGGATTGCCTTTGAGACAAAAATTTGACGGGGACAACCTTGCGAAAGGTGTAATGGATGCTTTAGAAAAAGCAGGAATGGTAGAGGATGATAGGCAGTTTTATCAAGTTCGGGTGGACAAGTATCGTACAACCGAAACAAGCAAAATTCATGTAAAGCTATGGGAATGTTAGACCCACACGACATCAAATCCTTTATCAATAGGCATATTGAAGAAATTTGTGAATACTATGGTGTGCATAGAGAACTTGTGTTTACATCACGCAGTAAAGACGAGCGTCGTATGAATGCAATTTTGACGATTGTATTCTTTTTGAAAAAGCATACTATTCTTTCGCATCGAGAAATTGCAAACATTGTTCAAAAAGATGTGTCATCTATTTCCAAATACTACAAATTCTGCATAGATTTGGACGATAAAATCCCTCAACATGCGCGGATTTTAGAAGCGATAGACACACTTAAAATATGAGCGAAGCACAAAGCATTGAAGATATTGAGGTTGAAGAGAAGGAAATACCAAACTTTTCTGAGGTCGTCAATTACAACCCTCTCGCCGACAATGTAGAGGAAAAAGAATATCAAAAAGTTTCCATTGAGGGCGCGGGACGTTTGCCTGACATTGAAGAGCCTATCTTTTCTCCTCCAACGCTTGAGGATATTCGACCCGAAATGTTTGAGGGTGGAGCAGATGATGAAGATGAAATTTTTGGCAAAGAGCGTCTGAATGACTTGCCAAAAGGCGACAAAAAGAAAGCCGCGAAGCAGATGACGGAAATGGTCTTGGAAGGCTATTCAAGCATTTGTTCCTTCGCGGGAGGCTTTGCAAATATGAATGAGGGCCAACTTCTGCAAATGCAGACTGAAGGCAAAATCGACCTTCGTATGGCAGTTCCCGTAAGTCCACAGGAAGCGGTAGGTGTGGTGGACTTTGTTCAATCGTACAACACGCAGATTGATGAGGCTATGGAAGTCTCTGATGAGTTTAAGGAAAGCGTAAAAGAGCCTATGACCCGTGTCTTTGAAAAGAAAGGCTTGGGCATGACTGATGAGCAATTTTTGCTTGTCATGTTTGGTAAAGACATGATAACCAAAACCGCGACAACTCTTGCCTTGAAAAAGCAACTTGCACGAACATTAGAATTGGTGCATGAGCAGTACAAAGAGGCAGGTTCCCCACCACCACCACCACCACCTGTTCAAACCCCACCTCCACCACCACCAAGAGCAGAGAACTCTGCAACTGAAAATCGAAGGGAGCGAAGAAAAAAAGCAAAAAAAGGCAATAAGGCAAAAATTGTAGCACCCAATGATTAAGGCAGTTGTAAACTTTGACATTGGATGCTACGAACAAGTCCTTGAGCCTTCCTTCCCAAATCCAACGTGGGATTTTTACACTTTTACCGACTTGCCAAGCAGAGAGCATCGCAAATGCTCAAATGAATACTTTTTCGAGCCTCTTTTGATTGAAAATGACGAATTGGAAGGTCTATCGCCAAAAAGGAGGGCAAGTTATTACAAAGCACATGCGCTAACACTTCTTGAAAAAATTACGGGAATAGACTATGACTTGGTTGTTACCATTGATTCAAATGTTGAAATTGTTGGTGATTTAGATGAATTTGTAGATGCTCACCACTCTAATTATGATATTTCTATGCCACCGCATCCCGATTGTAAAAACTATTTGCAAGAGGTGGAGAAAATCAGGCGTATTCACGAATCAAGCGGAAAGTGGATAGAAACAGACGATAATATGGAAGAGTCCATAGATTTCATGTCATTGATGGGCCACAAATTTGACAACGGCTATCATGAATCTACAATGAGCGTAAGGACAAACAACAAGAGGGTAAAGTCATTTGAGAAGGCATGGGCAAAGAATTACTTGGAAATGGCAACAAGGAGAGACCAACCTTCGCTTGCTTTGACTCGTCAGGAAAAAAAGTCGCTTTTATTTAACACTTTGCCTCAACCCTTGAATCATACGTGGCAATCCCCATTTTTTCGTAAACCCCACATTTACAATGAAAAAGGCAGTAATAAGCTATAATTTTGGCAATTATGATGTTGTCGCTCCGATTGAATGGAAAACAAGCGGTTGGGAGTACGTTCTTTTTTGCGACAAAGATTTAGAAAATGTGCCCGACGGATGGAAAATTGTCGTTTTACCTGATGACTTTTTTTTCAGCGAAGACCCCAAGCGGAGAGCGAACCAAATTAAATATTCGCCCTTCACTACATTCTTGGAGCAGTTAGACCAAGAATTAGACCTTGTTGTCGTCATGGATGCAAACATGACAATATGTGGGGATATGGATGGCTTTGTGGACACTTACTGCATGAGTACAATGGATGGGGTGTTCTTAACTCACCCGACTCTGCAAAATGCTTATGAAGACCTCGATTTGTGCGCCAAGTTGCAAAAAGACGACCCTAATGAGTTGGTCAAAACACACACACATCTTGAGTCTCAAGGTTATTCGTCACAAGGGCAATACTTTCAAACGGGGGTAAGTATTCGTCGAAACACCTCTGCGTGGAAAATCATTGAGTATTTCTTCTACAAGGAATATGTGAAATTGACAAAGCGAGACCAACCCGTTATGAATTTTCTTCGTTGGAAGTATGATGTTTTGGATTTGAATTTGATTGATGTCACTCATATCGAAGAATATTTGAGATACGAGAAACACCACTTTGAAGATGTCGTGGAAGCCACCTAAGATTTTAGTTGGTGCGCCAACTGCGGATGTCAAAAACTATTGTGCAGAGGATTGGGTTGAAAATGTAAAACGCTTTCTTTACCCAACTGAAGTCGATGTGTTTCTTGCTGACAATAGTGAATCCAAGGGCAACGAAAAATATCTGAAAAGTTTGGGCGCACAATCCCAAAGGGTAAATTTCGCTCCTGATGACCCTATAATCAGTCGCATTACAAAGGGGCACAATCTTGTTAGGCAAAAGGCATTAGAGGGCGGTTACGATTTCCTTTTGCACCTTGAAACAGACATATTTCCCCCTGATGATGTTTTGATTCGATTGCTTGCCCATCGCAAACCAGTTGTCGGGGCGAGTTATGACGTTTTTGATTGGCATGATAGAGAGCCTGTTATGATTCAAATCAAAGAAGAACATGATGAGGAACCAAGTGGCGCACACGTCAAAGGCAAGCATAATTTACTTGCGTATGATGGGAACCTCACGCAAGCGTGGGCAAATGGTATTGGTTGCGTTCTAATTCATAGGAGCATCCTTGAACTCATTGAATTTAGGTACGATAAAGACCGCGATGGATTTTGCGATAGTTGGTTTGCTTATGACCTTCGGGCAAAAGGGATTCCAATGTATGTTGACACGAGCATTTACGCTTACCATCAAAACAAGGATTGGAGAAAATTTGGTAATGAATTTGTAAGTAAAGTACACACCTATTGAAATGGCAAAAACAAAAGAACTTTTGATGAAAGAGGTTTCTCCGAACAAAGAAACAAACACTCAAAAATTTGCGGTATTTCAAAACAGGATTTTTAAGCAACAGGGATACATTGATGCCCTGCAAAACCTGTTAGATAAATCAAAAGAGAACGCCTCATCAAAAAACACCTCTGACCTTGAAAAAGCAAGGCTTTGGGTTGACGTATTTGAAGTAGAACAAAAATTGATGGCTCAAAAATCAATTCTTGCTCAACACATTCGGTATTTGCACGAATTGAAAAAAGCTGAAGATGAGCAGGATTTGTAAGTTAGGAGTTGCGGTAGGTAAAAAGGGTATCGGTAAGACATATCAAACTACCGAAATGATGAAGCAGTACGTCCGAGGCGGTAACGGGATAAAACCTCGGCGCGTTTTGATATTGGATGTGAATGATGAATTTGAGGAGTTCAAGGCAATGAGCGTGAAGGATGTTGAAATTTTTAGCGTCCATCCGCGAATCGAAATACGGCGCATTCGTCCTTTTAAGGATGATGGCACACGAATGACTCTACGGGACATTGCGGACACTCTCTACACAATTTTAGACAAGTATCGAGGGGGTATGTTGCTAATTGAAGACATTAACAAATACATTTCTGACCATTTGCCTAATGACCTTGTAGGTGCGATTTGCACAAATCGTCACACGAACACAGATATAATTATGCACTTCCAAAGTATTGGAAGAATCACCTCAAAGATTTGGCAGAATTTGAATTGGTTACGATTCCATAAAAATAGTGATTCAGTTGAGCGTCATAAAAACAAATTTCCTGACAAAATCGACCTATTCAGCATTGTTGAAAGCATGGTCAATAAAAGATATTATGATGGGGATACGAGATTTTTTCTTTATATCGATGTCGATGAGGAGAAGATTCACGGAGCGTATGATGAGGAGTTGTTTAATTACGCGGTGGACGAGTATTGCAGTATGAATCACCGCCAAGTGGTCAAGCCCTACATTAATAAAAGAAATGAGAAGGGGAAGAAAATGTACACGCCACAACAAGCAATTCAAGCCGCTAAGGAGGTGTTCAAGAAAAATTACTTTCGATAATTCACAATAGTTCACCTCATCATGTGGGCAAAAAGGCAACACAATTGAGAAGTGTCAAGACTCAAAAAAAAAAATTATATTTAACTGCTATATTTGCAACGAAAATCTTTGGATAGATGGACAAAAAAGAAATCAGTAAAGTGGCGTTGACCATTGTGTTTACGGCACTTGGTGTTGCAGGAGGTATGCTCCTGTATGACCGCGTTTTGCGTAAGTAAGCCCTAATCGGAGCATTATGGTTTCCCCTCCGTTGGTACGGAGATAGAGAATCCGCGAAGAAATAAAGCTACTAAATTCAGTTTTTCAGTAATCTTTTAAAAATACGAACATGGACTACAATAAGTATTTCGCCCAAGCAGAGGAGGAAGCTAACGAAAGCTACCTCAACTATGGTGGATACCCTTCAGTCGATGCCGAATTTGACGATTATGTAGAGGCCGCAGGTGGTTCACAAATGTTGAACCAAACAGGTGGCGGTGCAATGGGAGGCGCACCAACGTCTCAACCATACATCATTACTCTTTCTAATACCACGACTAACGCTATTAGCTCGAACATCATTGGTAAGGCATTTGCCAACATCACGGCTACGGGCAATGGAATTAAGACAGGTATGACGTACACGATGGGGGTAAGCGGAACGACGTATGTCGAGTTCCTTTACCAACAACTCAACAAACCATTTATTGTTGGTTTGACCTATGTGGATGCAACTTCACAAGGACAAGCCCTCAAGACTTTGCAGTTGAAGGTTCGTGATACGAATGGTAATGTTCAGGAAAGAACCATTGTCCCAACGGTTGACCCGTATCAGCAACAAAATACAATTTTGGCCGTTCGCCAATCTTGGAGATGGGATGGATTTACGTCCATTGCCGTCGATGTTGATGCGTCGTCTTCTGTGACCTTCTACTTCTACCCATCCGAAAACGTAAACCTTACTCGCGGACTCGCAGGTCAGTCAGTAGCCCGAGGCTACGGCAACCCGAACGTTGTCCGTCAAGACAAGGTGGTTCTTGGACAGGGTGTCGCACAGGCACTTCAGCAGGGATAATTTTATCACCGATTGACACGGAGAAGGTGAGGGAAATTTTTTCCTCACCTTTTCTTATTTTTATAGAAAAATTTTCGTGAAATGAATCTTTACGCATATATCGCCTCTAACAACCCAAGAAAAGCCAATATGCTTTTAAGAAACAACGGGTTTGGAGAGGGGAAAAGCACAACTGAAATTGAACGAAGGCTCAAGCAATACGTCAGAGAAGAAAAGGACGATGCGCTGAAAGAAATGGCAAAAATCCACCCCGATAAGGATTTACTCATGGGGGATGGAGTAAATCGTCAGCTTTTAAATTATGCAGGAGGGGGACAGGCACAGAACTCAGGGCGTTCAGGATACTTTGGAGAAGAGTTTTTGCAGAACTTGGATACAACAACGTATTACGGCCCAAATGCCGCTCAAAACAGGTTTAGACCGATTGCCCCTGACTTTTTCAACAATGCGATTGGAGCCTCGCAAGAGCAATTTCCACAAAACAAATCTATGACCTCTTCTGAAGTCATGGAAATGATTAAACAATCAAACGGCGCAGATAAAAAGAAGGCGGGAGTTCTTGAGTTGTCGCAACAAGACATCATCATGGTCATTGGCTTTGCTTTCGTTGGTTACATGATTGCTAAAAGAGGATTATGAAGAACAAAAGAGAAGCGGCCAAGGTATTAGCACAGGTAATTGATGAGCGCACAACGGATGTGCGTGACGCTTTGTTTGATAGTGGAGTCAACATCAGCCCCAACGCGGACAAAGAAGATATTGTAGATGCCGTAATTCCAAGTCTCGGTTCAAACAAGCGGTTACAACGTAAAATTGGAACGTTGGCTTTGGAAGTAAGCCCTCAATCCTTCCCTGATATTTCAGGGAGTCAAATGAAAAGTCAAAGCGGGGACGACACTCCATTTTTCCAAACTCCCGCAGGACAACAGACATTGCAGACGGGTGGACAAATCGCGGGGGTTGTTTTAGGTAACTTTCTTGCTCAAAAACAAGCCGAAAAAGACGCAGAATTACAACAACAACTTTTGCGTGATAAAGCCCTCGCTGACCAAGCAAATGCTGACTTGGTGAAGTCTCAACTTAACTTGGAGAACATTCGTTTACAAGCCAAAACTGCGCTTACTCCCCAAGCTAAACTATTGATGGGCATTTTGCTTGTCGGTGCATTAGGTGCGGGTTTTTACTTTTATCAGAAGAGCAAAAAGTAATCGATGGATTCGGTTGAAGACGTTGCCTTCGAGGAGGTAGAAGAGGTCAACGAAACATCTGACCATTACGATTCTTTGCCAAAAGAGGCAAAGGAGAATATTGATAAAATACAAGGCAAAAGAAGCGTTTTTGACAATAGCGATACCAACACCTATTTATTGGGGGCGGCTTTGGGTGGTGGGTATGCCGTTTACAAAGGCAAAAAGGTGTTGTTGGGCGTGGCTTTTGGTTTAATTAGTGCATATTTTTATATCGAATATTTAGACAAACCCTCAAAAGAAAAACCCACCAATGCTGACGGCTAATCAATTTCATAAACAAAGTGGCATTCAAATTGAGTTTGGAGACTTTCTTCAACGCATGAAAAATTCGTTTGGAGAAAACTTTATGGAGAAAGTGAATGAAGGAAAAGTCAAACTCCAAGAGGTTCAAAAAGCCTTGGGCCTTGAAGTAACGAAGAGCAGACAAGAAAAGATTGCCGACCGCAAAAATGTTCGAGTTCGAAAGGTTGCTCCTAAACCAAAACCTTCCACGCAACAAACAAAGTCAGCTACGGGCATGAAATGCTCAAGTTGTGAAGCAAATAAGAAGAACGCAAGTGGCAACAAGAAAAGCAACGTGGTAAGAAACATCGTGCTTCTCGCCACTATTGGTGGGGTAATTTTTTGGGCTATGAAAAATAGAAAATAATGGAAGTAGAGGTCTATATCGGGAGTCAGCCCACTACTCTTATCATTCCTATTCAAACGGCACAAGAGCATCGAATTGGTATCAAGGTAAAATCTACCGAACACCCAAATACCCTTTTCGTAGACCGATATAAGACCATTTTTGGAAGTATTGAGATTGAGGTAGGGATGCCTATTGCCCCTGAAAAAGTGATTGTAGAAGTATTCAATCAAAGTGCGGGGTTAGTGCCAATGAGGGGAGGATTCAAAGTTGGACAAATCCTTCAAAAGCCCTTACAAGCGTTACCGAAATGTATAAACTATAACAATCCAAAGATTGCCTCTGCGATTCCATTTTTTTCTCAATTTAGCGCAATATCGGGATACTCGGATGCAGGAGGTAAAGTTTACTATGACCAATCGTTCGAGTATGTCATCAAATATCTTGATAGCATTCCTGAAGCACCTGAAACCCCTGCAAGGATTCATGCTGAAAAGGGCTTTATCGAGGTAAGCGCAGAATACTTCCGAAGCTATACCATTCCGATGCGTATGGCAGTCTTGCTACATGAATTTGCTCACTATTGGCTCAACCGAGATATTGATAGTGAAATTGAGGCCGACCTCAATGGCCTTGCTTTATACCTTTCTTTGGGATACCCGCGTATAAGTGCATTCAATTCATTTACACGGGTATTTATGAACGCGCCAACCAAGGCGAACAAAGAAAGAATGGAAATAATTAAAACTTTTATCAGTAACTTTGATGAGGGCAATCCCCCTTCATTTGGGGAGCCTTTAGCGGCTTTAAGCCCACAATGTCAAAAGAGATTACAATGAGTTTTAAGACCAACAAATCAAGCCCATTTATGCCGTCGGTAGACCCTTTCGGGGGTCGCGGAACGCAAGGGGGGTTGAATCATGGAGGCCAATATAGCGTAGATTTTATACTCAACCAAGAATCTAAGGCACAAATTTCAAGGCCGAGTCAGTCAGGAAGAACATCATATTTGAATGATGCTCCCCCTGTTCCCGCTCCGCGACCAACTCGACGAAAAAGTGCGCGAGGTCAAATGAAGAATACAACAGGGCAATTCAAGAATATCGTCACGGGCAAGGAGAAGGAAGAAATCAGAGAATTACTTAAAGGATATACCTGTTTCCGTCAGCCAAAAGAAGGGTTTTTAGATACTTGCAATGGAGTTCACGCGATGTATCAAGTTTCACAAGGAAGATGTGAACAAGGTGAATCGGCTCTTGACAAACTTGATAGGTGTTCAAGCGGATTCTTTGGTGATGAGAAACAAACGCTTGACAGATGCACCAATTACGCAATGGACTTTCCGTTCTTGTCTACGGCATTAGACAAGAAAAATATGGGAAAATATCTCATTGAACAGGCAAAAAAGTACAAAAACGAATTATCTAACGCGATAAACGAGTGTAAGGCTAAAAGAGATTCAGGAGGTCAGTATATTTACGGGTGTATGCAAGAGGAGGCAGATAACTACAATCCTCAAGCCAACGTAGAAGATGGTTCGTGTAAGTTTTCTTATGAAAGCCCCCAACCTGATGGGACTTTTGACCAAAATCAAGGAATAATTGACCAAGCTATTGACCCCTATTTAGAAGGTCAGCAAAATTTGGAAGCCCTTGAACGTCAGCAAATACTCAGGCAACAACAGGCTATGGAGGCTGAAGCCCGTCTTGCCCTTGAGCCTCAAAAAGCACAAATTTTTGGCGGCAATCCTTTAATTATTGTCGGAGCAATCGCACTCGCGGGCCTTTTGATTTTTATGGCAAATAAGAGACCTGCACCTCAACCAATTCAAACTGCATAAAATGGAATCAAACGGATTTTCACCCACCATCAATGAGGCGGTTTGGAGTCAACTGATGAATCAAACATCATCAGCACCCGCTTCTGAACAATCATTTAATAATGCGGATGGAAATTTGGTGCGGGCCAAGTTCAAAGCCCCACTTCGTGATGCGGTAAAAAATCTCATTTCTTTTTGGCAACACAAGGAGGGAGAAGTAAAGTGCGAGGCTCTTGACAGAAGTATTGCAGAAGGAAATAGGTTGTTAGGATTGGAAAAAAATGCTTTGGAAAGTGAGGTTGAAACCCAAGTGGATTTTAAAGTTACAAATCAACGACGCAAGTATGCCGCTCAAATGCTTCAGCAGTACACCAATGAATTAGAGCGCAAGCGCGATGCAAACTGCCGTGTGAGCGGAGACAAAGCGGTGGATTATGCCGAACGAGGCGTTCAAGAGCAATATGATACTTTGGGCTACACCCCACCACCGCAGTTTACGCCACAAACACAACAAGCAGGAATCGGCGGTAACATGATGGTCTATTTGACGATTGGTGCTATCGCATTCGCGGGATTCTTTTTTATTAAAAGTATGACAGGGAAGCAGGGTGCATCAGCGTCAGCAAAACCTGCACCTGCACCGAGCAAATAAAATATCATGAGGGATTACGAAGGGTTTTTACCAAATTTCAGCACAGGCTTCAAATCAGCTTCGGGACGAAGATTTCGTCGTCAGACGGGAGGCACGGACGAACCGATTGGCGGTTGTACCGACATGATGGCGTTTAATTTTAATCCAAACGCGACCTTCGACGATGGAACCTGTTCTTATTCGGAAGGTTGTACCGATTACAATGCCAATAACTTTGACCCTGACGCGAACGTAGATGATGGTTCGTGTGAATACAATATGGGATGTACTAACCCCCTCGCAAATAACTATAATTCGCAAGCCGCATTAGATGATGGTTCGTGTATCTTTCCCGAAGTAGATTATGGCACAGGTGGGTCAAGTGGGGGAGCCTCTTCTTACGGCGGCAATTACATTGGCGGTTGCATGAACTACATGGCCCAAAACTTCAACCCCAACGCTGACTATGATGACGGCTCGTGCCAATTCCAAGTTGGTTGCACGGATGTAAACGCAAACAACTACGACCCAACTGCGGCATTTGATAATGGCTCCTGTGATTATTCGGGAGGATTGGGTGGTGGTGCGCCAATTATTCAACCTCCAAGCACAGGAACAAATGTGGGCGACCTTCTTGACGAATTAGCAGATGCGGCAGGTGGGCCAACA
>PBDH01000031.1 GCA_002717305.1 Gammaproteobacteria bacterium
AGAGGCCCATGAACAGTCGAAATCCTTTGAACAGCATTTTGCGCATATGGATGTTCACGGCTGCCTGCACTTGCTGGGTTATGATCACGTTAATAACAACGATGCCAATGAGATGGAAACTAAAGAAATCGGTATTCTTTCAGATCTCGGCTATCCTAATCCGTATCCGAGCGAGGAACAGAAAGATACATGAACGACGTACGACGTCCCGAGGGCCCTGATTCGCGATCTTGGTTCGACCGTCTGGCAAGTGTTATCTCTGGTGAGGCTGAGAATAAACCCGAGTTAATTGATGAACTCCGCGACGCTAACGAGCGCGGTTTATTTAATCAAGAAACACTTGCGATTCTCGAAGGAGCACTCGCTGTCAGCGACATGCAAGTTAGAGAGGTCATGATTCCGCGAACCCAAATGATCGCTATCCGGGCAGACGAACGACCTGAAGAATTCTTGCCGCGAATCATAGAATCTGCACACTCTCGCTTTCCAGTTCTAAACGAGCAACCTAGCGAGGTTGTTGGCATTCTTCTCGCCAAAGACTTACTACCCTTTTTAATTAGCCAGGATCTAGAACAGTTTGAGATAAAAGAAGTTGCCCGTCCGGTAAGGCGTGTGCCAGAGAGCAAACGACTTGATCAGCTACTAAAAGACTTCCGTGATAATCGAACACATATGGCCGTGGTGATTGATGAATACGGTGAAGTTGCCGGATTAGTAACAATTGAAGACGTGCTAGAGCAAATTGTCGGCGAGATCGAAGATGAACACGATCATGAGGAGGATCTCAATATTCGTCACCAAGCCAATGGCGCAAGCCTTGTCAAAGCGATGACCGAGATTGAAGACTTCAATGAGGAGTTCGGAACGAATTTCTCAGGTGATGAGTTTGATACGATCGGTGGTCTCATTACACACACTTTCGGTCATCTGCCCGCACGAGGCGAAAAGACAACTCTTGGCCGTCTAGATTTTATAATTTTAAACGCAGACAGTAGACGAATCCGTCTTCTTGAAGTTCATCCGCATGGATCCAGCGGATCCGTTTAAATACATTTTAGCGCTGGTTGCCGGCGCCCTAGGCACTCTTGCGTTTGCCCCCTTTAATTTCTGGTGGTGCGGAAGTGTAAGCATCACGATCTGGATGTGGCTATCTATCAAGCAATCAGGATTTTATATCGGATTCATTTATGGACTTGGTCTTTTTGGATCTGGAGTCTCCTGGATTTCAATCAGTATGACGGAACATGGGGGTGCGCCAGTCCCGCTCGCACTAGCCATGACAGCAATCTTCGTGGCAGGTCTGGCTATCTTCCCTGGGATCGCTTCATTGGGTTACACCAAATGGCATAAACGCTGGTCAACAACACTAGGCCGCGTGTGCTTACTCACCTCATGTTGGGTAACTATGGAAGCTCTTCGGAGTTGGTTTTTGACCGGTTTTCCATGGCTGCTACTCGGCCATAGCGCGATCGAGGCACCTTTCGAAGGATATCTCTCATGGGTGGGAGGGTTCGGCACAACTGCACTTATCTGTCTTACCAGTGGTGGCCTTTTAGCAAGTCTGATAGATCGAAAGATCAAGCCAATGTTATTACCGACGATCATTTTGGCAGGAGGCTTGGGACTCAATCAACAATTTATTCCAGAAGAAAATCCTGAGAACATTGCGCATATCACACTATGGCAACCAGTCATTCCCCAAGCAATCAAATGGAGGGCTGAATTTCAAAACCAGATTGTTAAAGGTCACATCTCTCAGGGTCTTCCATCAGATGCTGACGTAATCATATGGCCGGAGACAGGAATGCCGATGACTGAATCACGGCTGTATTCGACCCTTCCCGATCTCGAATTACAACTTTTGGAAAATAACCAGACACTAATTACTGGTATCCTTGGACAACATAATGGCAGATATACAAACCGCCTTATTACTGTGGGCGTAGGAACCGGGACCTATGATAAAACTAGGTTAGTACCCTTTGGTGAATACGTGCCTATGGAGTCGATCTTTAGAGGACTCATCGCTTTTTTTGATCTACCAATGTCCACGATTATTGCAGGTAATCAGAAACAAATTCTTTCTCATGGTCATCTAAGATTTGCACCGCTTATTTGCTATGAAATCGCCTATACGGGCCAAGCCCGTGATATTGCGAGATCTGCTAATGTCATTTTAACGGTCTCGAATGATACATGGTTTGGGGATTCGATTGGACCATATCAACACCTTCAAATTGCACAGATTCGAGCACGAGAGCTTGGAAAACCAGTGGTAAGAGCCACCAATGACGGGGTAACAGCATTTATAAATGCGCGTGGCCGGATTGAAAAAGAACTCCCACGATTTAAGAAGGCTGTACTAAGACACACTGTCATCCCTGCGACGACCATTACCCCATACGCGCGAGCCGGTGAGGCACCTGTTGTGGTTCTACTATTGATTATTTTGACACTGACGCGGCAAAAAGAGGCATCCATAGCTATCTAGGACAGTTTTTTCTTTAAACGCCTTACAGTCGGGAGATCGAAGCGTTATTCTTTAGCCTTTATTCTAAGGATAATCTAGAGCCGATGGAGCGCGATTACCAACCTCAAATTATTGAACCAGAAATCCAAGAGTACTGGGAATCAGAAAAGACCTTTAAAACCACCGAGGATCACAACAAACCAAAGTTCTACTGCCTTTGCATGTTCCCATATCCATCAGGAAAGCTGCACATGGGCCATGTCCGAAATTATACGATAGGGGACGTGATCAGCCGCTTCATGACGATGAAAGGTTATAACGTACTTCAGCCAATGGGCTGGGATGCGTTTGGCATGCCTGCCGAAAACGCAGCAATCAAAAATCACCTACCTCCTGCTATGTGGACTTACGACAACATCAGTCACATGCGTAGACAACTGAAGCGTCTAGGCTTTGGATATGATTGGGATCGTGAGCTTGCGACCTGCGCTCCCAGTTATTATAAGTGGGAACAATGGCTCTTCACGCGCATGATTGACAAAGGATTAGCATATCGCAAAAAAGCCCGTGTTAATTGGGATCCAGTAGATCAGACAGTCCTTGCGAATGAACAAGTAGTTGATGGTCGTGGCTGGCGATCTGGGGCGCTTGTTGAGAAACGCAACATTGATCAGTGGTTCATTCGTATCACTGATTACGCTGATGAATTATTGGATGATCTAGATTCTGTCGACTGGCCAGAACAAGTTAAAACAATGCAGAAGAATTGGATCGGCCGAAGTCAAGGAGTCGAATTCAGTTTTGAGCGGCAAGGAACCCAAGAGCGACTCGAGGTCTACACAACACGCCCAGACACTATAATGGGAATTACCTATGTAGCGGTTGCTGCTCAGCACCCAATCGCAATGAAAGCTGCAGAAACGAATCCAGATATAGATGCTTTCATTCAGGACTGCACGCAAATGTCGGTGATTGAGGCAGATCTTGCGCAAGCGCCAAAAAAAGGCATTGCCACCGATGAATATGTGATCCATCCATTCACTGGTGAAGAAATTCCAATTTGGATTGCAAATTTCGTATTGATGGATTACGGCTCGGGAGCGGTTATGGCGGTTCCGGGACATGATCAGCGCGATTGGGAATTTGCGACACAATACAACCTACCCATCAGACCAGTCATCCAGCCACGCGAAGATGATCCAGATTACGACATCAGTAAACGAGCATGGTGTGAAAAAACAGGAGTCACTATCAATTCTGGTCAATTTGATGGTCTTACTTTTAAGCAAGCTTTCGAAGCAGTCTCCAGAAAATTCAAAGATCAGGGTATCGGACGGATAACAACTAAGTATCGGCTGCGGGACTGGGGCGTCGGTCGCCAACGCTATTGGGGATGTCCAATTCCGGTAATTCATACTGATGAGGGCTTAAAGACTGTCCGTGACGAGAACCTCCCAGTCACTCTACCCGAAGATATAGTGATCGATGGATCAGGGAGCCCACTAGTTGGTCACAGCGATTTTGCTGACACTGTGGATCCCGACACAGGCCGCCCAGCTATGCGTGAAACCGATACATTCGATACCTTTATGGAATCAAGCTGGTACTACGCCCGATTTGCGAGCGCATTTTCAAATGATGCGATGCTAGATCAAAATGCGAACTACTGGCTGCCCGTCGATCTATACATCGGTGGTATTGAACATGCAATTCTTCACCTCCTCTATGCACGTTTCTTTCATAAAGTCCTGCGCGATTTGGATTTGGTAGTCACTGACGAGCCATTCAAGAAGCTACTAACCCAGGGTATGGTTCTAAAAGACGGATCAAAGATGTCGAAGTCAAAAGGCAACACCGTTGATCCGCAGGAACTGATAGATCGATACGGTGCAGATACTGTTCGATTGTTCATAATGTTTGCAGCACCCCCCGAATTATCGCTTGAATGGTCCGATGATGGAGTCGCTGGCGCCCATCGATTCCTAAAACGATTACATACATTAGTGACGGAGCATGTTGGTCAGGGTAATCACTCAACCTCTCATATGCCTGAGCTCGATGAACTCTCTGATCCTGCACGCGATCTGTATAGAAAACTCCACGAGACAATTTCTAAGGTTACTGATGATATTGGTCGCAGATATCACTTCAACACTGCCATTGCGGCAGTAATGGAGTTAACAAATAGCACGATGAAATTCAAAGCGGCAACCGAGTCGGATTGGCTGGTGCTCTCAGAAGTTATCGAGACGCTCATCATTCTAATGTCACCAATTACGCCACATATTTCACAGCACCTCTGGTCACAACTCGGCAACGGCGATTCGCTTATTGATATGAATTGGCCGACCGTTCGTGAAGATGCATTGACTCGAGACACAGTTACCTTGGTGGTTCAAGTAAACGGGAAGCTCCGTGGGCGAATTCAAGTAGCTGCAGATACGGACGAAGAAAGGGTCCTGAAGATAGCGCGCGAGGATCCGGGCGTCGCTAAATTCCTCGAGGGTATGATCGAGAAAAAGGCAATCGTTGTCCCGAAAAAAATTGTCAACTTGGTGGTGGCATCGCAATAATGAATAGACGAATTTTTTTAGCGCTGTCTGGGCTAGGGGTTCTTGCTGGCTGTGGTTTTCAGCTGCGCGATAGAGAGGATTCTATGGACCAACTTCCGAAGACTTTACGCATTGAAGCGACAGATCCTTACTCCCTCATTGTCCAAAAAATTACCCGAGAATTCGCGCACCAAGGAGTACAGATTGTCTCTGCTAATTCAGCTCTTACCTTAATGTTAACGCCACCAAAAGTCTCTGAACGGGTTCTTGGACCGATCTCCGATAACGAAGATCAGACAGAACTAGCACTTGAGATGAGTTATAGTTTGTGGGGTCAGAATCTTGTTAGTCTGGTAACCGACACCAAAGTCCGTGTAACTCTCATTTATATAGGTAATAGTACTGCCACTTCAGCTGAGCACCAAAGTGTCGCCCAACTGAGACGAAGTCTTGAAGAAGATTTGGCTCTTAAAGTCGCGTCTTCAATTCGTATAAGTTATAGGCAGGCAGTTAAACAAACTAAAAGATCAAAGACCAACTGACTGATGACCATTAAAGCATCTCAATTCGATCACAGCCATTGGGATACTTTGATCCCACCTGTCGCTGCTCTTCTTGGTAACGAGGCATTCTTCATTACTCGCATCGGAGATCTATGGAGAAAATCGGGAAAAGATCAGGGGTTTTCTGAGCGTTTGGTTCTCGATCAATCGGAGTCCGGCATTGCCGATCGCGTCCTTAATGAACTCGAAACATTATCCCTCTTTGCAGACCTGTCACTGGTTGAGTTGCGATTGAATAAGACCACGCTTGATCAGTCTTTGAGAGCAGTACTCGAACAATGGATTCAAAACTCACCAAATGACAAACGTCTTTTAATTAGTGGCCCAAAGCTTGGAAAAAGCGAATCGTCAGCCGCCTGGTATAAACTATTGGAGACATCGAATACTTTGATTGAAGCAAATCCTATACCTTCGCACCAGTTTGCCAAATGGCTAAATTCGGAGCTGGCCATGCACAAAATTGAATTGGATTCACCCGCTAAAATTGCTGTTCAGGAACACACACAGGGTAATTTGTTGGCAGCTGGGCAGGTGATTGAGCGTCTCAAACTGATTGAATCTGACCTAATTAATAGCTCGTCACTCCCACTGGAAAAAGTGCTTGAGGTCGTTACCCAAAGTGCGAAATACACTGTTTACGATCTCATAGACCTCGCGCTAAAGGAGGATCTAGCTGGCCTCAACCGAACCACAGACCTGCTTAAAGCGGAGGGTGTTGAGTCGATGACGGCCCTCTGGGCAATATCTAGAGAGCTAGACATCCTTCTACAGATCAGGTATCGCATAGACCAGGGACAATCCACAAATCAAGCTCTCAATTCACTTCGAGTGTGGCGTTCACGAGAGAGTTTGGTTCGTAGCGCAGTCAGTCGACTCAGTCTCACTCAATTGAGAAAGTTATTGGCCCTCTGTCATGACATCGATAGGAATATAAAAGGAGCAACACGAGAACCTGCATGGGCCATGATTAAGGATCTTTTATTGGGCCTTGCTGGTCATCCGATGACTCGCTAAAGCCAATAATTCCTGTTTAAGATACCGGCTCAAATCCTTTGCTAACTCATCCAGTCGCGTTTCGCCAATAAGATCTGACATTTGCAGAACCTTCAAACCAGGATACCCGCAGGGATTGATTCTAGAGAATGGCTCTAAATCCATATTAACGTTAACGGCAATACCGTGAAATGAAACTCCGTGACGAATCCGAAGCCCTACACTCGCAATCTTCTTCTCACCAACATAGACGCCCGGCGACTTGGAGTGAGCTTTCGCCGAAATTCCATGGATAGCCAATATCGATATCACCGTATTTTCAAGCAAACTGACAAGACCACGGATACTTAATCCAAAGTTTCTGAGCGGTATCAGAGTGTAGAGAATGACCTGGCCAGGACCATGATACGTTACTTGGCCGCCGCGATCAGACTGCACTAATGGGATATCACCTAGGTCTAGTAAGTGCTCAATTTTACCCGCTTGGCCTTGCGTAAATACCTTATGATGTTGCACACACCAAATCTCGGCCCGCTCACCGCCTTTGAGGGGTTCTATGCGATCTCTCATCGCCCGGTGCGTTCTTTCGTAGGTCTCCAGCCCTCGGTCGATGATGATGACTTCGGTCATCAGAGAACCATATGCACTCGACCAGTGGCCTTTAAATCTTCGTGTAATTGCTTCAATTGAATTTCGCTTTCGGCCTTGATTGAAAAACGAAAACTTTGATACTTCCCATTCCTACTCGCTGTAACCCGCAACCCTTTTTTTTCATAACCCGTACAGTGGCGTTTCACGATCTCTTCAAGGATAGACACAAACCCACTAGAGGTATCTGCAATGACAGACATGTGGTAATCGTCGCATGGAAATTCAATTGTTAGCTTATCCGACTGGAGCTCATCAGTCATAGCACCGCAACCTCTCATCATAAGCGTCCTGTAAAGCCGAAAATATCGAGGTCAACTCACCATTTCCCACGCAACCACCAGGATTGAGCGCAATAATAGGCAGCAAGCCTCTTGTCGAACTCGATAAAAAAATACCATCTGCCTCTGAGAGGGAATCTACTCGGATATTATCCTCGACCACTAATATGCCAAGCTTTTGCGCAATTTCAATCACGAGATGCCTTGTAATTCCCGGCAAAATCAAATCGCTTAACGGTGGAGTTACCACCTTTTGTCCTCTAATCACGAATACATTTGATGTGGAAGCCTCGGTCACGTATTCATCACGGTATAAAATGACTTCCTGTGCATCAGATTCTCGAGCCTCTTGCATTAGTAGGACATTACCAAGTAGAGCAACCGACTTGATGTGGTTCTTTCGCCAGCGGATATCAGGTCTTACAATTGCTTGCGAAGCCGTCTGAGGGACAGCTTCAAATGCGCTAACTGTAAGGAAAATTGTTGGCGATACGGTTGACGGAAAGGCATGATCTCGAGCGTCCGCGGGCCCGCGTGTAACTTGTATGTAAATTTTCGCGTTAGAAAAACCAACTTTTTTCGTCAGCCGATCAACATCAGCAAATACCTGCTCAACTGATGTCTCAAGACCGATCGAATCGAGGCTTGACCGCAATCGCTGAGCGTGAAGCGATCGCGCTCGAATTCTACCATCAATCTTTGCCATGACTTCGTAGACACCGTCACCAAACAAGAAGCCTCGATCCATTGGAGAAATCCGCGCTTTGTGCAGCGGCATTAGGACTCCGTTGAGGCAACACCAATTCATGCAAAAAGTCTCAACACATAGTCCACCAAGCGTTTGAAAATCCCACCCTCTGGAACGGCGTTTGCGACAGCGACAGGTGATTCCGCAAGTATGCGTTCCCCAAGCATTATTTTGACTGTACCTACCGCGGTGCCCGATTCTAACGGAGCATCAAGACTATCTGGAGCGTCAAGGATTGCCTGAATCGATGGCTCGCGGCCAAGCGGCACCGTCACGTATAACGCTTGCGTTGGGGCAAGATCAACCGACTCGGCTTCACCGAACCACACCTTACGAGTACTTTCAGGTAGGGGCTGACCCGCTGTAAATAGGGTCTGTCCGCTAAAATATCTAAATCCGTATTGCAGTAATTTAGTCGTCTCATGCTCACGAGACTTTTCAGTCGCCGTTCCCATAACTACAGAAATAAGACGGAAATCCTCTCGCTCTGCACTAGCAACCAAGCAATAGCCTGCCTCTTCGGTATGACCTGTTTTTAGTCCGTCCACACCAAGCTCACGGAATAAAAGGTTATTTCTGTTAGGTTGCTTAATACCATTGTAGGTAAAGTTCTTTTCACTGTAGATCGCATAAGTCTCGGGAAAATCACGAATAGTCCGAGCGGCAAGGATTCCTAGGTCTTCGGCAGTTGTATGATGTCCCTCTTCAGGCAGGCCTGTGGAATTTTTAAATTGTGTATTGGTCATCCCAATGCTTATAGCTGTCTGATTCATAACATCGGCAAAGACATCCTCAGAGCCCGCAATATATTCCGCTACAGCGACACTTGCATCATTACCCGACTGAATGATGATCCCTCGTAAAAGATCCTCCAACCGAACTTTCGTCCCCTCACGAACAAACATGCGCGAACCGCCAGTTTTCCATGCTTTGACACTAATGGGCACTTTATCCGAAAAGCTAGCGCGACCCTCCGCGATTTCACGTTCCGCTATATAGGCTGTCATCATTTTAGTCAATGAGGCTGGCGGGAGTGGCTGATCAGCATTATGCTCCACTAATACCTCACCATTGGTGGCGTCAATTAGAAGATACCCAGATGCTTTCAATTCGGGCGCCGCCGGTATTGGTGGACCATTCCCGAGTACTTCTGTTAATGGAACGTTGGCCCCAGCCGCCAAACTGAATACATATGTCAGAGCTATCCAAAAGAGACGCACTCTACTCTCCTCGCTTCACTTTTAATTCATGATCGATTTTTGCGGTGACCAACCTAGCATAACCAATTTTTCATAAATCGCGCGTTCGACACTTAAGTCAGGTTTTGGTAATACCTGTACCCGGAACAATCCAAATCCATTTGATTCTACACGCACGCTCGCTTGTTCTTTTGAGATTGCACTACGGATTTGACTAGCCAGTTTTTGGGCCTGCTCTTCCGTCGACACAGCCGTTACTTGAAAGACAGATTGCGGTATTTTGGCGAGGGGGTTTGCAATTAGAGAGGGATTAGCAGTTGGGACCGTCAAAACTTTATAACTAACCTCTACTGTGCCATTCTCTGAGAAATCAAGCCGTTCAGCCGCTGCCCAAGATAGATCAAGGACTCTTCCTTCTTTAAAAGGACCTCGATCATTAACGCGGACCACCAAAGATTTGTCGTTTTCAAGGTTAGTTACGCGGATCCAAGCCGGAATCGGCATCGTTTTATGGGCAGCAGTAAACTGAAACATATCGAACGGTTCGCCCGATGATGTTAGCTGGCCGTGGAACTTGCGACCATACCAACTCGCAATCCCGGTCTCTTCGAATCCAAGTCTGACCGGCTTGACCTTGTATGTAACGCCGTCCACAAGATAACTTTCAGGATTACCATACCTAGACAAGGGTTCTGGCTTCGCTTCAGGTTCGGGCAATGCGGCAATATCGACCGAGGTTATCAAGGGCGGACCGTCTGGAATCTCTTGAATCAATCCTTTCGTATCAGATGATTTATTACTCCCTATCCAATCTTTAACATTAGAGCAACCAGCTAAAAAACTTAACCAAATAACAATTAGAATTCGACTCACAGAGCCAGTTCCTTGGCGATCTCCTCAGATAATTGAGTCACTGCCATAGCGTATAGCGGAGATCGGTTATATCGAGTGATAACATAAAAATTTTTTGTAACAGCCCAAAACTCATCGCCTTTAATACCATGCAAGCCAAGCACATCGAGCGGGAGCTGGGCCCACGCAGCAGGGATGCCTTTTACGCCTTGTTCCATCAATTCAGAGCCTGTTTCTTTAATGACGATGGCAGATTCCATTTTCTTGACACTAGAAGCCGCATTAGAAACAACGCTCGCAATTCCATAAGCATCATCCCAGCCGTGCCTCATAAGATAATTCGCAACCGAACCTATTGCATCGACTGGGTTATTGATCAAATCGCGCCGACCATCGTCATCGAAATCGATCGCGTAAGCCAAATAACTGGATGGGATAAACTGGCCGAATCCCATAGCCCCAGCATAAGAACCTTTCAAGTCAGTTACACTTAAATTCTCTTCCTTGGCAAGGAGAAACAGCGACTCTAACTCGCCCAAAAAGAATTTAGCCCGTTTCGGATAATCCAATCCTAGAGTCGCTAATGCATCAAGGGCCCGAAAACTCCCTTTATTCCTGCCGAAGTAAGTCTCAACGCCAATAATCGCCAAAATCACTTCAACCGGCACACCTAGCTGCAGCTCTGCCCGCGCAAAAGTTCTTTTGTGCTTCTGATAAAAGCTTTTTGCGGCCAGTATCCGCGCTGGTTTCAAAAAGATAGCACGATAATCCTTCCACTTTTTTCTTTCTGCTGGGCGATTCATAGCGTTTATGACCGTATCCAATCGCTTCGCTTCCGACATCAATGTAAGTACCGCGCTGGAATCCAGCCCCTTGGCTGCTAGACGCTTAACCATCGCCTTCACTTCAGAGCGCTCAGCATAATTGGGGTTTGCTAACGAGAGAGGTGAGCCAAGTAAACTAGCAACAATGATGATCGTCTGAATTATGCGCACTATGATTCCCCCGAGAGTACCCTGTTCGTCCTCTGCATTGACATAATTAAACCAAATCCAACTAATAATGAAACGACAGATGTACCACCATAACTAATTAATGGTAAGGGAATACCTACCACTGGCAAAACTCCACTAACCATCCCCAAATTTACAAATACATAAACAAAAAAAGTTAACGTAATTGAACCAGATAAAAGCCGGCCAAAATTACCTGTTGCTCGCATGGTCAAGGCAAGGCAGCGGCCCAAAATTAAGGCATACAAAATCAACAGCACACTTATGCCCAAGAACCCCATTTCCTCACCAATAACAGCGACAATAAAGTCTGTATGAGACTCTGGTAGGAATTTGAGCTGCGCCTGCGTTCCAGCAGCATAACCCTTACCGAACAAACCGCCAGAACCAAGTGCTGTCATTGCTTGGATGGTGTTCCAACCCGCCCCAAGGGGATCGCTCTGAGGATCTAGAAGAGTCATCACCCGTGTTCTTTGATAATCACGCATCACCATCCAAAGTACCGGTAATGATGCAACCCCTAAACTTCCCAGCATAGCTAAAAGTCGCCACGATATTCCGGCCAAGAAAATCACAAAAAAACCAGATCCGGCTATGATGATACTCGTCCCTAGGTCAGGTTGCTTTGCGATCAATGTAACAGGTACCACCATGAGAACAGCGGCGATAATCAAGTGAGACAGCTTCGGAGGGAGTTTTTGTCGCGTAAACCACCACGCAAGCATAGCTGGCAACACCAATTTCATCAGCTCAGATGGCTGGAATCTTGGGAAGCCTGGCAAGTCCAACCATCGCTGTGCCCCCTTTACATCAACACCTATAAATAAAACAGCAACCAGTAACATTGCAGACATCCCGAAAACGAATGGCGTGATGCGGACGACTAAGTCTTGGCGCGCTTGTGATACAACAATCATGATACCCAGGCCAGCTAGGACGTGAGCGGCCTGTTTAAGAACCAGTGAAATATTTTGGCCAGACGCAGAGTAGAGGACGATTAGCCCATACAACGTTGTAATTACAACAACCAATGTTAACAAAGGATCAACTCCGTAGCGCTGGGCGAATCGCTTGGGCCGGAAAGACTCGATATGTCCTATTTCATTGGCTGCCAGCATTTTTATATCCTAGTAGTTGATTGTTTATGCGGGTAACGTATTTGAGGTCGGGAGGAATAGATCCTTCATTTCGTCTGAGCAGCCAATAATCAAAAATTTGTCGTGCGACCGGTGCCGCTGTCGTGCCGCCTGAGCCACCGTTTTCAATAATTAAAGCGATAACAATGCTCGGAGCATGTGCTGGAGCAAATCCAACGAATAAGGCATGATCACGCAGACGCTCGTCTATTTCAGCTGCTTCATACTCCTCTTCCTGTCCGATGCTGAAAATCTGTACTGTCCCTGTCTTACCCGCAATTTGATAATTGAGACCTTTCCCAGCGCCCCTAGCGGTGCCGTTCTGGTCATGCAGCACGCCCTCCATAGCATCAATCATACGTTCCCAATCTATCGGCTCACCGATTGGCACAGGCGCCCCGGCATCCAAGTCCTCAAGTACAGAAAAATGTGGGTCGATGAAATTTCCGCGACGCGCCACCGCAGTGGTTGCAGCCGCCAACTGAAGAGGGGTGGTTACCCAAAACCCCTGACCAATACCAGAAATGACAGTTTCTCCTTGGTACCAAGATTGATTTCTCACTGCGCGTTTCCAAGCGCGGCTAGGCAGGATTCCTGGCGAGTCATTCTGAACGTCACGACCTTGACGGCGGCCAAAACCGAACCATTTCATCCCTTCTGACATCTGATCAATTCCTAGCTTGTTCGCCATGTAATAGAAGTAGGTATCGACTGACTCAATGATTGCTTTGTCCATAGTAACAATGCCGTGGCCCCACTCTTTCCAATCCCGATATTTGTGGTCATTTCCCGGTAACTGAAAAAAACCTCGAGAAAAATATTCTGTTTTCCAACTCACCGCACCGTAGTGCAACCCAACCAGACCAAGCATTGGTTTAATCGTTGATCCTGGCGGATATTGGCCACGTAATGCTCGGTTAAATAAAGGAGTATCCCGGTTCGACTGAAGGGCTTTGTATTCAGCCTGACTAATCCCACCGATAAATGAGTTTGCGTCATAGGTTGGGGTGCTCGCGAGCCCCAAAATACCACCATTCAGTGCGTCAATCGCAACAATAGCGCCCCGGCTGGTCCCGAGTACCTCATACAATTTTGCAGTTAAACCAATGTCTAAATGTAACGGAATATTAGAACCAGGTTTGGGATCCTCGCGTTCAACAGCACGCATAATTTGGCCCCGAGCGCTGGTCTCAACACGTTCGACGCCAACTTGACCAAGCAATATATCTTCATATGCTTTTTCTACACCTAACTTTCCAATCGTATCCGTACCTGCATACCTTCTTTCGTCAACATTCTTGAGTTCATGTAAAGATAGGCGACCCACATAACCAAGGCTATGAGCGGTCAGTCCTCCATAAGGATAATATCGTGTCGGTCTCGCTTTAATTTCGAGGCCAGGGAAACGAAATAAGTCAACGGCTATCCGAGCGGTATCCGACTCCGACAAATCATCCTTAACTACCACAGGATCACGTGGTCTCCGCCGAGTTTTAATATTTTTTGCGAATCGCTCCGCATCGCCATCTGAAAAATCGATACGCGATCGTACTTCAGCAATGGCTGCATCGAGATCGTCGAATTCTTCAGGAATAATCAATAATTGTAGGTTAGGTCGATTCTCTGCCAACACTAAACCATTCCGGTCAGTGATCAGACCTCGAGCAGGACCTACGGGCAGGGTTTGTAAGCGATTAGCCTCCGATGCAGTCTGAAATCGCTCTGTCTCAATTAGTTGAAGCCAAATTAAACGACTCAGCAGAAGTAACAAGAGGAAGGCACTGAAAAATGCAGCAACCAATACTCTCCCATGAATCAGATTCTTTTCACGAACTCCAGTCGAAAGCTCCAACCTCAACTCCTATGGTACGGGTGTCCGCGGCGGACGCTATCAGCTCGGTACAATTGTTCCACCACGATAATTCGAGCTAGTGGGTGCGGAAAAACGAGTCTAGAGAGGCTCCATTGACTATCTGCTCGCTCACACATTCCCTCACACCATCCATCAGCACCGCCTAAAGCAAACACCAGTGAGCGACTAGTTAGTTCCCACCGTGTTAGTTGTTCCGCTAGCTCAACTGTAGAATATGACTTGCCTCTCTCGTCGAGAAGTACCAAAAAGTCGCTCGGTTTCAATCGATCTAACATCCTTTTTCGATGCTCTTCCTTGGCTGCAGTTCCTGCTTTTTTAGAAGCTGGAAGGTCTTCTAGGATAAGATTGAACTGATGACGAAATCGGGACAGATATTCGGTGCATGCGGTCTGTACCCAATCTGGCATTTTCTGTCCGATAGCAATAAGCCTCACGTCAGCCATTAGGCCTCACCACTGTCTTCGAGCCCTCGAGAACGACGCTCCCATAACCGCTCGAGATCGTAAAACTCTCGAATTGGTGGTTGCATCACATGAAGAATGACAGAATCAAAATCAACCAAGGCCCACTCCGCCACATCGGTACCTTCACTTCCTAACGCGACAACACCATATTTTTTTTTCATCTCGTGAACAACGTGATCAGCCAGTGATTTAACATGCCGATTCGATGTGCCGCTGGCAATGACCAACCAGTCAGTTACAGATGTTTGGCCTCTTACATCGATAATTCGAATTTCAAGAGCCTTTAAATCCTCTAGAGCATCGACTATCAGGTGGCTTAGTTCAGTTTCTTCAATCATTCAGGATCCTGATACAGGTCATGTTTAACAATATAATCGGCAACATTTGGGGGGATGGGAAGTTGTTTAGCACCTCTCGCAATCAAGCCACGTACCAAGGTCGATGAAACAAAAAGGTCTGGTGTTTGGAGCCTGATCAAGTTGCCGCTAGGCAGGTTGTCCAGAAGAGCACCATCAACAATCTCATTCATATTTGACAGTACAGAGGGTATGCCAATACGCTCCCCTGCCCGATTCAAAATGCAGACATTACAAAGCAATGGCACTGTCATCGGCTTATACCACATATCCATTTTACGAATAGTATCTGCGCCAAGCACTAGCACAAAAGATTCATCATTCCCAAACTGCTTTCGTAAAATATTCAAAGTATCGATCGTATAGCTAGGGCCTGATCGCTCAACCTCAATTTTATTAATCTCGATACCCTGAATATGACCCATAGCGAGATGCACCATTTCCAATCTATGAGTCGCCGAGACTTCACTATTACGATGAGGCGGCCGGTTATTGGGGATCACGTGGATAGCAGCACTCGGAAATGAAACTCGTAGTTGATCTACCATAGCAACATGACCATCGTGCACGGGGTCGAAGGTCCCTCCGAATAAAACCTGCACTATCTGCGCACCTGGCCTTCTCCGAACACAATCCACTTCTGATTAGTCAATCCCTCAAGCCCAACAGGACCTCGGACATGAATTCGATCTGTCGAGATGCCAATCTCAGCGCCTAGCCCATACTCAAAACCATCTGCAAATCTGGTCGAAGCGTTAGCTATAACAGAAGATGAGTCCACCGCACGCATAAATTGTCGAATCGTTCTGTAACTCTTTGAAACTATCGCATCCGTGTGATGGGAACCGTAGGTATTGATGTGTCTTATCGCCTCTTCGACAGACTGAACTACTTTGATTGCCACAATTGGTGCTAGATACTCTTCATACCAGTCCTCTTCACGAGCTACTGTAGCTGAAGAAATCAACGAGCAAACGATCTCACAGCCGCGAACCTCTACCTCATAGTTCTCTAGAAGTTCATTTAACTCTGGAAGTAATGAATCCGCTACAGCCTCATGAATCAGAAATGATTCAGCTGCGTTACACACCCCATATCGATGAGTCTTCGAATTTTCCAAAATACGCAGAGAAGTGGCTATGTCACTCTCCGCGTCAATATACACATGACAATTACCATCTAGGTGTTTAATTACGGGAACACGCGCATCCTTAGCGACACGCTCTATCAACCCCTTACCGCCGCGTGGAATGATCACATCACATATTGGATCTTCACCGCCAATCATCGCGCCAACAAAAGCTCTGTCCGCTGTTGGGGCAATCTGAACACATGCGTCTGGTAAGCCTGCCGCTCGTAACCCTGTCTCAATACATACGGCAATAGCCTGATTAGAATGAAAAGCCTCGGTGCCGCCTCTGAGGACGCTAGCGTTCCCCGACTTAAGACATAGGGCAGCTGCGTCGATTGTCACATTTGGTCGAGACTCATAGATAATCCCAATGATACCGAGCGGTTGTCGCATAAGACCAACTTCTATACCAGAAGATTTTTTCGTAACCTGAGAAATTTCGCCCACAGGATCTGGGAGAGCAACAATTTGCTCAACGCCACGAATCATTGCGTCAATGCGCTTATCATTTAGTTGCAGTCGATCGAGGAGCGCCTCGTCAAGTCCCTGTTTTTGGCCAGCTTTTAGATCTCGAGAGTTGGCAGAGAGAATCTGTTTTCGATTCGCGACCATGGAATCGCGAATAGCCAAGAGCGCGTCATTTTTTTGACTCATTGAAGCAGTTGCAATGATCGCTCTGGCTGCTAATGCCCTATCAGCTATGTCTCGATAATCCATAAAGGCTCCACTGTAATCTTTTGATTATACAGCGGCTTCACTCAATAAATCAGGCGTCTCGCCCCTGAATTTGAAGTTTTGCAACCTCGGACTCAAGCTCACAAAGCCGCTTACACGAGTCCTCCATTTCAAAAAACGACTGTTTCACTTCGTTATCGAATGGCAACAACTCGGTTAAACGAGCACCTACCTCGCTAGCGTCTGTATAATCAATTTCGGTGTAAAGGCCACGAACTGTCGGATGCATCTGCAAGCTTTTAAGGAGTCCAACTAGACCTGCGTGCTCGACCGAAACCTCATCGGATGACTCTAAAGGCAAATCCACGGCATCAGCAAGCCATAATCCATCCTCACGTTGCCTTGGATTGAACAGCTGCTGCTTCCGCTCTCCAACGGCTAGAATACCAAGCAGTCCATTATCCAAACGATCAAAGTCACGAATTGACACCTCACATCCAAGATCTGCGAATCCCTCAGACCGCGCCATAGTTACGATAAAATGCTCACCATCTCGCATACATTGGCCAACCATATCGAGGTATCTCGCCTCAAAAATTTGGAGCGGAAGCCTACCTCCTGGAAACAACACAAGGGGGAGGGGAAACAGCGGTTTAGTCACAGCAACCTCTGGTTTGGCTAAATCTGATGTCATGTGTGAGATGTTGCGGTTATTTCTAATTTTTTCAACACTTAGTCAACCGTGCTACCAGACGGCTTTGAATCCCAGAAAATCCGCCATTCGACATAAAAATAATTTGACCAGATGCTTGCTGAGCTAGTTGCGTTTCAAGCGCCACCATATCTCGAATTACCATCGATGTTCCGTCGGGTCGCAACAATAAACCCTCATCCCAAGTTATGGTTTCGGGCAATACCCAGTAGACAAAGTCAGCACAGGCGGCTGATGCCAAAAGAGTCTCGCTATGGACGCCAGCCTTCATAGTGTTCGATCGTAGCTCAATCACAGCAATAAGAGGGGCCCCTTCTTGTGTCAAGGCATCTAGGGTATTGGCTATTGCAGTCGGATGATGTGCAAAATCGTCCCATACCTTCAATGATCCATTCTCAAACAATAAATTCAGACGTCGAGCAACTCCCCGAAATTCGCCTAGGGCAGAAAATGCTCGATCTATGGGCACATTAATAGTGTGGGCCATTGCGACAGCCAATTCTGCATTTTGCGCGTTCTGGAACCCCCGCATTAGCCACTCAATCTTCATATCCAAGCCGCCAGCTAACAGTTGGTCGCCATTACTTTTGAAATCGATGGCTGTACCCTCGCCGATTGAAATCTGATTCGACCAACAGCCTTTTTTCAAGACACGCTTTATCGAATCGATGCCTGCCCTACTGATGATAAAACCAGAGCGCGGTACACGACGGATCGCATGATGAAACTGTGTTTCAATATCGTTAAGATCCAAAAAAATATCCGCGTGATCAAATTCAAGGTTATTGATCCCAAAAATATCAGCATGATAATGAATAAATTTTGAACGTTTATCAAAAAAAGCCGTGTCATATTCGTCTGCTTCGACAACGAAGATCGCTCCACCCCCTCCACGAGCCGAAATACCAAAGTTCTCCGGAACGCCTCCCACTAAAAACCCTGGGTCCAACCCTTCATACTCTAAAATCCAAGCAAGCATACTGGTAGTGGTAGTCTTACCGTGAGTGCCAGACACGGCAAGCACTGTCATATCTGAGGTCAAGCGCCCAAGTAATTCGGGGCCAGAAATGAAAGGAATCTTACCGTCAAGGACCGCTTCAACTAGCGGGTTACCGCGGGACATTGCATTACCAATCACCACCAAATCGAGATCACTCGATAGTACGGCAGGGTGATATCCCTCATGCAGAAAAATCCCAGCTTCTCGCAATTGATCAGACATCGGTGGATAGACGTGCTGATCCGATCCGGTCACTTGCCAACCCTGTTGCTTACAAATTTGTGCCAGTCCGCCCATGAAGGTGCCACAAATACCGAGGATATGGATCTTCAACGCTTATGCTCTCACTACTTCTCGCTTAAGCATAGTGGCATCATGAAGTAAAAACGGCAATTTTGAGCGTTATACCTTGCTGCGTGAGCAATTTGAGCTCGTATCGCTTGAAATACTTCGTAAACCACCGGACACTTGCGCCCGTCGCCACATCAACTTAATCATTAACTATCTGAGGATCCTATGAGCTTCAATGATATACCCGCGGGAAAGGATATTCCGAACGACATTTTTGTCGCTATCGAAATTCCTTCCAATTCCACCCCTGTTAAATATGAGATCGAAAAAGACTACGATGCCATATTTGTGGATCGCTTCATGGCCACTCCAATGTTCTATCCCACAAATTACGGGTACATCCCAAATACACTGTCTGATGACGGCGATCCCTTGGATGTACTAGTCGTGACGCCCTACCCGATACAAGCAGGCTCAGTAATCCGCTCTCGTCCTATTGGTGTTCTTGATATGAGTGATGAAGGAGGCCGTGATTCAAAAGTTCTTGCTGTTCCACACGATAAACTAACCATCCTATATAGAGAGATTAGAGAACCACAAGATCTAGGCTCTTTATTACTCGACCAAATTGCGCACTTCTTTGAAAACTACAAGGACCTTGAAGATGGTAAGTGGGTCAAGGTTGATGGCTGGCGGGGAGCAGACGCCGCTCGCGATACTATCATCGCATCTGTAGAAGCCGCAAAAAAGTAATCAGCCTAATGTTAGCAAAGCACGCAGATCAGAAATGGCTGCGTGCGCTCTTGCGATGTAACTTGCCATCACAAGCGAATGGTTGGCAAAAATACCAAATCCGGATCCGTTGAGAATCGTCGGTGACCAAACATTCTGTTGCGTAGCCTCGAGTTCCCGGACAACCTGTTTTAAAGACACTCGCGCATTTTTATCATCTAACACAGCGCCAAAATCTCTCTCTAACGCACGAAGAATATGAAGTAACGCCCATGCGGAACCACGAGCCTCGAAGAAAATATCATCAATCTTTATCCACGGGGTTTTAATCACACGTTCCGAAACTTCCATAGTCGATTGGTTGGCCGCAGGGTCGCCGGCAAGATCTGTGTTGAAACGTGCCTGACCCACGCTTGCTGAAAGCCTCTGACTAAGCGAGCCAAGACGTGTTTCAACATCTGCTAGATAATTACGCAAATTATCTGCACGGGCGTATACCTGAGCGTTTTCCCCAGGTGTTGCCAGTCGAATCTGATATGACTGAAGTGACTGAAACGCTTTCTTATAACTCGACTCGGCGGAAGGGAACCATTTCTGACTGTCATAGTTTAAAGCCGGCTCAGCAATAACTAAGTCCGCATCCTCAGTCGATTGTGATTGACTCCTCGAAAGATCCTTACGTAGGGCACGAGCCAAGTCTCTGGCTTGGACTAGGGCACCGAATTCCCAGTTAGGCATGTTGTCCAGCCATAACCCAGGTGGAGTGACATCATTCGTTAAGTATCCACCGGGTTTTTCAAGCAGCGTGTCGATAATGAAAATAAGTGTACCGACGGTCGCATTCCCAATTGTTAGTCTTTGATCAGACGGCGCCGTAGTAGCGAGAATATCGTCTATGGGACTTTGCTCAGCGGGTTGGCTCCAGTGAATTCCGAGAAGTACTGCACCTAACAAATATAATAGGAACGCACCTACACTGGCAGCCAACCATTTCGATTGAGTGCCAAGGTTCATCAAACGGATTTTAAATTTTGCAAACATGCTTATTTCTGTTCTCTTGGTTTGTGACAGAAGGTATTATGTTGCAATATGACGTCCGGAGGTCGCCAGTGCAACGCGTTGTATTAGGTTATCTTTTAATAGCTAAAGTTTTAATTGCGTCAATTGCGCAAGCCCAAGGTCCTTTCAGTTCGAGTTTTGGTGGGTCCGATTTGTTACCAGCAGACCGAGCATTTACCGTGTCACACCCTAAGGCAAATGTCATCGAAATCAATATCGCTGATGGCACCTATCTCTACGACGAGCGAACGATCGTTCAAGACGATGTAGGAACCGTCCTTAAGACCTCACGGTCAGGTACAGAAATATACGATGATCCACTTTTGGGCCCGACGCCAATCCACAGGAATAAGTTACGCATGGTGGTGACCGATGCACCAAGCCTAATGGTACTTACTTTTCAAGGGTGTGCAGATATTGGGTTCTGTTATCCGCCGCAACAAACAGAACTGTCATTTTCGCGTTAAATCACGCAAAATAGCGCCACTTTCGATGAAGTTGTGGTGATTTTATGCCTAAGGTGCTCATACTAAACGGTCCCAATCTAAATTTGCTCGGACGTCGTGAGTCAGATATTTATGGATCGACGAACTTGAACGATCTTGAAACAATACTGGGATCAAATTCTCCTCAAGGCATGCAACTTATCTTCTTTCAAACTAACCATGAAGGTGAAATGATCGAGCGCATTCACCAATTAATGGATACTCCTGTCGACGGGGTCATCATCAATCCCGCGGCATGGACCCATACCAGCCTAGCGATCCGCGATGCCCTGATTGCTGTAAGCATACCTCTGGTTGAGGTACACATCTCGAATATCCATGCTCGCGAAGCATTTAGACATCACTCCTACGTTTCGGATATTGCATTAGCGGTTATCGCCGGTTGTGGGATTCAGGGCTATGTATTCGCTCTTGAGACATTGAACCAACAGTTGAAAGGCTAGGCTGGAATTATGGATATTCGTAAAATCAAAAAACTGATCGAATTACTCCACGATACGGATGTGGCTGAAATTGAAATTTCCGAGGGTGAAGAAAGCGTGCGAATCACGCGTGGTAACTCCAATCAAGTGACCATACAGAGCCCACAGACCAACTGGCCACCGGGAAGTGTCACACCACAACCCGTCGTAACGATGACGACGAAGGAGACAGCGCCAGCTTCTGCGGCCACATCAGGACATCGTGTGAAGTCACCAATGGTAGGCACCTTTTACCGCTCTCCATCTCCAGACGCAGCCGCTTTTATCGAAATCGGAAGTGAAGTAAAGCGGGGTGATACTATTTGCATCGTCGAGGCAATGAAAATGATGAATCAGATTGAGGCCGATACGTCTGGTAAAGTGCTCGAAATTCTTGTCGAGGATGGCGATCCCGTCGAATTCGATCAGCCGCTAGTAGTGATCGGGTAATTCAATGTTTGAAAAAATCGTCATTGCCAACCGGGGTGAAATCGCGCTTCGAGTACTTAGAGCATGCCGTCAACTTGGCATTAAATCGGTGGCTGTACATTCCATGTGCGATCGTAACCTGAAACACGTAAAGCTCGCTGATGAGGCCGTATGTATCGGACCGAACCCATCCAGTCAAAGTTATCTTAACGTGCCAGCAATTATCGCAGCAGCTGAGGTAACTGATGCACAGGCAATCCATCCTGGTTACGGATTTTTGGCCGAAAATGCAGATTTTGCAGAACGTGTTGAAGAGTCAGGCTTCACATTCATTGGCCCGTCTTCATCGACTATTCGGTTAATGGGGAACAAGGTTGCCGCAATTCAAGCGATGCAAGCAGCGAATGTGCCGACAGTCCCTGGGTCAAACGGTTCCTTAGGTGATGACGATGCGAAAAATCTCAAAATTGCAAAGGACATCGGTTTCCCTGTCATAGTAAAAGCAGCAGCAGGCGGCGGTGGCCGAGGTATGCGAGTCGTTCATGCCGAAGCCGACGTTTTGAGCTCAATTCAAATCACCAAATCCGAGGCTAAGGCGGCATTTGGTGACGCAACCGTCTATCTTGAAAAGTTTCTTGACAAACCGCGTCATGTTGAAGTGCAAGTATTAGCTGACAAACATGGTAATGCAATTCATCTTTTCGACCGCGATTGCTCACTACAACGCCGTCATCAAAAGGTATTGGAGGAAGCACCAGCTCCTCAAGTCGATCAAAGGGCGCGTGCCCAAGTTCTTGAGGCTTGTATTACAGCCTGTAAAAACATGGGTTACGTCGGTGCCGGCACATTTGAGTTTTTATATGAAGACTCTAGATTTTACTTCATTGAAATGAATACGCGCGTGCAAGTTGAACACCCTGTGAGTGAAATGATTACAGGAATTGATATCATTCGCGAACAAATTTCAATTGCTGCTGGTAACGCCCTATCGGTTACGCAAGACGAAATCAAACTTAACGGGCACGCCGTTGAGTGCCGTATCAATGCGGAGAATCCATATACCTTTTTGCCGAGTCCTGGATTAATTTCAAGGTATCATCCGCCGGGTGGACCAGGCGTTCGTGTGGACTCGCATATCTATTCAGGCTATCCAGTTCCACCATACTACGACTCGATGATCGCTAAGTTTATTACTCATGGTGCTACCCGTGGAGAAGCGTTAAGGCGGATGGAGATAGCTCTATCAGAATCACTGATAGATGGTATTCAAACAAATATCCCGCTTCAGCAAGATATTGTGACAGATGAAAAGTTCCTCAGCGGTCCCGTTAGCATTCACTACCTTGAGAAGAAATTAGGTCTATCGTGACCCAATTTCGGCAGCTCACATTATCAGCCGCCGGCAACCAAGTAGAGCTCCTTGAAGAACTCTTATTTTTGGTAAACGCTCAAGCAGTGACGTTGGTCGATGATGGTGACACGCCCATTCTCGAGCCGCCGGTTGGGAGCCATCCAGTGTGGCCGCAGACCCAAGTTAAAGCGTTATTTTACGACGAAAGACCGCATTCTAAAATTCTCAAGGATATTGCGACATACCTTCGGCGCGCCAATATTCTGGTCGAGCTGCCCGAAGAACTCACACCGCTTCCTGATCAAGATTGGGTTAAAGCATCCCTTAATTCTTTTAAACCAATCAAAGTCGGCATTTTCTGGATCAAACCATCATGGAATGATGATCCAATTCCTGAGGACCTTACATTACTGAATCTGGATCCTGGGCTTGCATTTGGGACGGGCACGCATCCGACGACTCAGCTTTGTCTCGAGTGGCTCAGTGCGAACCCTCCCTCAGGACAAACTATCATGGACTTTGGATGTGGATCAGGAATTTTGGGCATCGCAGCTGGCTGCCTAGGTGCTAGTCAAATAACCGGCTATGATATCGATCCTCAAGCTCTCATCGCGACCAAGCAGAATGCAAGTCTTAATCACCTTACAATCGAGACAGTGTTACCAAACCAGATAGCAGGTCGTGCATACGACGTTGTAATTGCCAATATCCTTGCAAACCCATTGATCGAGCTTGCGAGCATGCTATATGAACTTACGGGACGAGGTGGCAAAATCGTTTTAGCTGGTCTGTTAGATGAACAAGCCGATCAAGTTAGGGCTGCTTATCCTGCAATCACCTTTGACACTGACGTATCCAAAGAAGACTGGACTCGTCTTTCGGGAACTAAAGTCGAGTAATCGCTTTGCGTATCGGTTCACACCAATTTGATAACCCAATTTGGTTAGCACCTATGGCTGGTGTGACCGATCGCCCTGTTCGCATTTTGTGTCGAACACTCGGGGCGGGTATGGCAATTTCCGAAATGGTTCATTCTGATACCAACCTATGGGATACAAAAAAAACCGATCGGCGACTCGATATCCGAGATGAGCCCGGCCCAATCAGCATTCAGATAGCAGGCCATGACCCTAAATTGATGGCGAAGGCTGCCCGCGCGAACGAGGAACGGGGAGCAGATATCATCGATATCAATCTCGGCTGTCCTGCAAAAAAAGTTCTAAAAAAAGCGGCTGGATCTGCGCTGATGCGTGACGAAGTACTCTGCGCTGAGATTTTTCGACAAGTAGTCAATGCCGTGCAGATCCCCGTCACCGTTAAAATGAGAACCGGCTGGGATCATCTATCTAAAAATGGTCCCGCAATTGCAAAAATGGCTGAGGAACTCGGCCTTCAAGCGGTTACGATGCACGGAAGAACGCGTTGTGATATGTATAAAGGCGGTGCCGAATACGACACCATTCAACGCACGCGTGAAGCGGTCCAAATTCCATTAATCGCTAATGGCGACATTACGTCGGCCCAGAAGGCTCGCGAGGTTTTATCCGCTACTGGAGCAGATGCGGTCATGATCGGTCGCGGAACTCAGGGTGACCCTTGGCTTCCAGGAATCATAGCCGCTCAACTTGATGGTCGATCGTTATCTCGTCCCTCTGTCGATGTTCAAATCGCGACAGTGGCCAAACTCATCCGAGAGATTCAATTGTTCTATGGCGAACAAACTGGCGTAAAAATGGCACGTAAACACATGCAATGGTTCTTAAAACGATTTGCAAATGGCCTCGAAGCGTGGTCACATCTTAATCCTATCATTGACCCAGATGAGCAATATCAACGATTTATAGAATTAATAGACGGAGGAGGACTCCGCGATGGGACTGAAAGAACTGGTTAGAAAGCATATTGACCAGTATTTCGAAGAGCTCGATGGTGAGATTCCACAGGATCTATATGAACTCGCAGTTGGTCAGGTGGAACACGCTCTTCTTGAGGCTACGCTACATCAAAGCAACAACAACCAATCGAGAGCGGCCGAGATGCTTGGCATCAGTCGCGGAACATTACGTACACGCATGAAGCTTTTCGGTTTACTCTCCTAGATCGCTCAAGACACTGGTACACTTGCCGCGTTTTTCAAGGAGGTTGTAGAAGGATGCCAGCCACCGATTCGATTCAGGTGCATCGAGCACTTCTTAGTGTTTCCGACAAGACAAGCCTAATGGACTTTGCTCGGGGCCTCCGTGATCTTGGCGTGCAGTTGGTATCCACTGGTGGCACGTTCCGTGCCCTACGAGACGCTGGCATACCAGCAATTGAAGTATCATCTGTGACTGAATTCCCTGAAGTGATGGATGGTCGAGTGAAAACTTTACATCCAAAAATCCACGGTGGAATACTCAGTCGTCGCGATCTAGATTCGGATGTCATGGCTAAATATGGAATCGAAAGTATCGATCTCGTATGTGTGAACCTCTATCCTTTCCGCGCAACAACAACGAACCCTAATAAAACTCATCAAGACGCTATCGAAAATATTGATATCGGTGGCCCAGCGATGATCCGCTCTGCGGCAAAAAATCATCAATTTGTCGGCATTGTGACGTCACCGCACCAATATGAAACGGTGTTTTCTGAACTCAAAGACGGCGGACTCTCCTTGGAGACGCGGAAGCAACTTGCTAAAGCTGCATTTCAGCATACTGCCGAGTATGATGGGGCAATTGCCAATTATCTGGGACGCGACGCTGATGCTACTCAATACCCAGAAAAACTATTTGTACACTTCGAACGTGACTCGGTATTGCGATATGGCGAAAATCCACACCAATCAGCTGCCTTTTACCGTGATCCAGGTATCCGAGGATCTTGCGTCGGCTCCTCAATTCAACTGACCGGTAAAGCACTGTCGTTTAATAATATTGCTGACACAGATGCTGCGCTTGAATGCGTTCGTCAGTTTGGTGCGCCTGCATGCGTCATCGTAAAGCATGCAAACCCGTGTGGCGTCGCTGTCGATTGCTCCATACTTGGTGCTTATGAAAAAGCATTTGAGACAGACCCCACTAGCGCATTTGGTGGAATTATTGCCTTTAACCGCCCCCTAGATGCTAAAACAACAAATCGGATTTTAGAACACCAATTCGTTGAAGTAATTGTCGCCCCAGGTGTTGATCAAGGCGTTGTTGAACTCTTTGAAAACAAACCGTCCGTTCGTCTACTCACCGTTTGTGCACTCGACCAGACCTGCGTACAGGATGATTATCGTCGCATTCAAGGCGGCCTTCTAATTCAAGATACCGATACAGGATCGAAAACAGAATCCGAACTCACCTGTGTCACAGAGATCAAACCCACCGCGGAACAAATGGCAGATCTATTGTTTGCCTGGAAGGTCGCGAAGTTTGTGAAATCAAATGCGATCATCTATGCCAAAAACAACCAAACGATTGGTGTCGGTGCAGGTCAAATGAGTCGAGTGTATTCGGCAAAAATTGCAGCCCTCAAAGCACAAGATGCCAATCTTAAAGTAGCAGGCAGTGTCATGGCCTCTGATGCGTTTTTTCCTTTTAGAGATGGCATTGATGCGGCGGCGAATGCTGGGATAGCTGCAGTTATCCAGCCCGGCGGTTCAATTCGTGATGACGAGGTCATCGAGGCGGCCAACGAACATGGTATCGCAATGGTCTTAACCGAAATGCGTCACTTCCGACATTAGGGATTTATAATGAAGATTCTTGTTATCGGTGGCGGCGGCCGCGAACATGCTCTTGCTTGGAAACTCTCACAATCACCTCGAGTCACCAAAGTGTTTGTCGTGCCCGGAAATGCCGGTACAGCCCTTGAGGAGAATATTACCAACGTTGATCTTTCTATTTCTGATTTTGATAGCTTAGTCACATTCGCAGAGAACCACGCTATTGACTACACCGTTATAGGACCAGAAGCTCCTCTGGTTGATGGTCTTGTGGATCATTTCGAAGCAAAAGGCCTTCGCTGTTTTGGACCACGTGCTGATTGTGCACAACTCGAAGGTTCTAAGGTGTTTTCCAAGGAATTCTTGAAACGCCACAATATCCCAACAGCAGCCTATGGCACCTTCACTGAAGTCGACCAAGCATTGACCTACTTGGAAGAAGTTGGTGCCCCAATTGTTGTCAAAGCCGATGGTTTAGCTGCAGGTAAAGGCGTGATCCTTGCAAAAACACTTACTGAAGCGAAATCCGCTGTTCAAGACATGCTGCAAGGTAACCAATTTGGTGGGGCAGGAAGTCGTGTCGTAATAGAAGAGTTCTTAACCGGTGAGGAGGCAAGCTTCATTGTGATGGTCGATGGCACAGATATTCTGCCGCTCGCATCGTCACAAGACCATAAAGCTGCCTATGACAGCGATATGGGACCAAATACAGGCGGCATGGGAGCATACTCACCCGCTCCGATTGTTGACCAAATATGTCATGACCGCATCATGTCAGAAGTCATCCAGCCAACGATCCATGGTCTTGCCGCTGACGGCTTGAGATATCGAGGATTTCTCTATGCCGGAATTATGGTTGCTATTGATGGCGCGCCCCGAGTCCTCGAGTACAACTGTCGTTTTGGCGATCCCGAAACGCAGCCAATCCTATTCCGTTTGAAAACTGATCTACTCGACCTCATCGAATCCGCTTTTCATGGCGGTCTCGGAGGCCAAATCGCTGTGTGGGATTCTCGTGCTGCGTTGGGAGTTGTAATGGTAGCACCGGGCTACCCTGGCGATTATCCGAAAGGAGCTGAAATCAGCCTCGGTCAGGATACTGAAGACACCAAGGTATTCCA
>PBDH01000032.1 GCA_002717305.1 Gammaproteobacteria bacterium
CAGTGAGAGTTGGCTCCGCGAGCAGGACTCGAACCTGCGACCAAAAGATTAACAGTCTTCTGCTCTACCAACTGAGCTATCGCGGAACACAAGATGGTCGCGAACTGTAATGATTAGAGGGTGCGTCGTCAAGACCTCTATGCCTATTTGTTAGCGCTTGTGGCTTAATCGAGCCCCTTGTCGATCCGACGTAGCTTTTCTTTAGTATTTTTTACGTTTACCCATGTTGTAAGCTGGTATTTGTCATATCGCTTTGATCAAACTGCGTTCCACATTTTGGGAGCCATATTGTCTTGGGTCTTCTTTACTTTCACACTTAGCTAAAGAGATTCATTCGCTTTTACTGGATCCAAGCTAAAGTTCTCACGAAAAACGATGATTGATCGGAAATAGAATAGATACAATTACACAGCAATTCATCCGAGAATTAAGAGAGCAAGAAATATAAAACAACAGATGATCGAGTAGGTGTAAGGAAATATCAAATTTCAGAAACTATGCGGGCGATCGCATTTTGAGGATATTCAGAGTCCGTAATGGGCCGGCCGATGACCAAATAGTCCGATCCATCTGCGATGGCTCGAGCAGGCGTTACAACACGGGCCTGATCGTTATTATTCGCCCACGTGGGCCTAATACCTGGTGTCACTAAACAGAAATCCTTACCGATTGATTGACGAAGTCTACGTGTTTCCTCTCCTGAACAAACGACTCCATCTAGGCCGGCAACGTGAGCAAGTCTAGCCAAGTAAGCAACATGAGATTCAAGATCACGCGCAATCCCAAGCTGACGGAGCCCTGCTGAGGACATACTGGTTAATACGGTCACACCAATCAAAAGCGGGCGATGTGCCTCGCCTTCGAGCATCTCACGTACCGCCGCCACCATGTCAACTCCGCCAGAGCAGTGAAGGTTCGTCATCCAGACTCCCCATCGTGCGGCGGCCCTAACTGCTTTAGCGCATGTGTTCGGGATATCATGGAATTTCAGATCTAAAAAAACATCTAGACCCGCATCGTGGCATATCTCAATAGCCAGAGGTCCAATGGACGTGAACAGCTCCTTTCCGATCTTGACCCGACAATTACTATCCTTGATCTGCCTAACTAGCTGACGTAATTCGGTGGCTCTGGAAACATCCAGCGCGACTATGATACGTCGTTCAGTCATTGAGGGCTTGTGGTCTCGTGGTTCTGAACAGAGATGCGATGAAAAAAATTGTGCAGCCAGTGATCACGCCCATAAAGAAAGTCACAAACAGAACAACTGACAGACTCGTTTCGGGGATTTCCAGCCAAACTAAATTGACCGTTACAGGATCAGGGTTGACAAGATATAGAACACAACCAAGAACTAACAAGGCCGCTACCCAAGCCAAGTTCGCCAGTCGCTTCAACAGCTTCATGATTTAAGGGAATCCAGAAACGTTCTATTGACTGCTTCGCGAAGTTCCTTACCCGGCTTGAAGTGGGGGACTGCCTTGGAATCCAACACTACCGATTCACCCGTTTTCGGGTTTCGTCCAAGGCGTGCTCTTCTTTTATGCAAAGAAAAAGATCCAATTCCACGTAGTTCGATTCGCCCCCCTTCAACCAATTGACGACTCATTCGGTCGAAAATGGCTTTCACAGCCAATTCCACATCCCTGGGAGGCAGGGCCGGATATCGTATTGCGATACGTTCAATGAGCATCGACTTGGTAATACCTGACATATGATCTTCCGATATGGCTTGCCGAGTGATGCCCGGCATCAGCTCTCAGTTTACTCGCGGCCCTCCATCTGAGCCTTGATCAGCTCGCCGATCGTTGTCGGACCGACATCGCCTTCCTCAGTTGGTGATTCATTCAGGTTGCGGATCGCTTCTTTCTCGTCTGCCTCTTCCATTGCACGAATAGACAACGAAATCTGACGAGTTTTTCGATCAATATTTGTGATCTTCGCTTCAATCTCGTCACCAACGTTCAACATGTTACGTGCATCTTCAATCCGATCACGAGACAAATCAGGGGCTTTTAGCGTTGCGATAACGCCATCGCCCAAATCTACAGTTGCCTGTCTAGCCTCAACTGCTGTCACAGTACCTTTCACCACAGAACCCTTTTCACTGCCTGTCAAGAAGCCTCCCATTGGGTCTTCCTCCAGCTGCTTCACGCCAAGTGAAATACGCTCCCGCTCGGGATCAACTGCCAAGATAACGGCTTCGAGATCCTCGCCTTTTTTGAAGTTACGTACCGCAACCTCGCTAGGCTCGGACCAGGACAAATCTGATAGGTGAATCAAACCATCGATGCCGCCCTCCAAGCCGATAAATACGCCGAAATCAGTAATCGATTTGATTGGCCCAGAGACCTTCTCACCTTTAGCGTTTGTGAGCGAGAACGCTTCCCATGGGTTGATCTTGCATTGCTTGATACCGAGCGAAATACGACGACGTTCTTCATCAATGTCAAGAACCATGACCTCGAGTTCGTCGCCCAATGACACGATTTTAGAGGGATGCACGTTTTTGTTTGTCCAATCCATTTCTGATACGTGAACTAGACCCTCTACACCTTCCTCTATTTCGGCGAAGCAACCATAATCCGTGAGGTTTGTGATGCGCGCGTTTACGCGGGTATTTACTGGATAACGATTCTTGATTTCTATCCAAGGGTCTTCACCAAGCTGCTTCAATCCTAGCGATACACGATTACGTTCGCGATCAAACTTCAATACCTTCACATCTACTTCATCGCCAACCGCAACGACTTCTGATGGATGCTTAATCCGTTTCCATGACATGTCGGTGATGTGCAAAAGACCGTCAACGCCACCGAGATCGACAAACGCACCATAGTCAGTCAGATTTTTCACGAGCCCCTTTACTGCTTGGCCTTCAACTAGATTTTCGAGCAACGCTTCGCGCTCTTCAGAATTCTCTTGCTCCAAAACTGCACGACGAGAGACAACCACGTTGTTACGGCGTTGATCCAGCTTGATTACTTTAAACTCAAGATCCTTACTCTCCAAATGACCAACGTCACGCACCGGACGGACGTCAACCAACGATCCTGGGAGAAAGGCACGAATGCCCGCAAGATCAACGGTAAAACCTCCCTTAACCTTGCCGTTAATTATTCCCATGACCACCGCGCTCTCTTCGTGTGCTTTTTCAAGATCAATCCACGCCTCTGCACGCTTTGCTTTCTCGCGCGATAGACGTGTAGCTCCGAAACCATCTTCAACCGCATCGAGAGCGACCTTGACTGAGTCGCCAATTGCTATTACCAATTCCCCAGCTTCATTCATAAATTGCGATCTAGGGATGGCGCCCTCAGATTTAAGACCAGCGTTAACTACAACGAAGTCTGGTTCGATAGCTACAACCATAGCGTCCACGATTGCGCCAGGGGTCATATCAATGTCGTTCAGACTCTGCTCAAAAAGTTCTGCGAAAGTTTCGCTCATTCAAATATCCTATTTTTTTGGCTCGACGCCGTCCGTCTGATCAGCCCAAACGGAGTTGGTTTTTAACCTCGGTAAGCGTACCTGCTGATGTCATCACCGAAATTACACCCGCCCTACACCAAGCATTTTGCTTTGCACAGGCCTCGCACTTCCATCACCACCTCGGCGACAGTTTTTTCAGAACTATCAATCACGTACGCATCATGAGCCGGCACTAGCGGCGCAACTTCACGCGTCCGATCTCGAATGTCTCGGATTTCGAGGTCGCGTAGTATAGCGGAACGCTCAACTATTTGACCAGAATCAATTAATTCTAGATATCTACGCTCCGCTCGCACCTCTACACTGGCATCCAGAAAGATTTTCAAATCAGCATTGGGGAAAACAATGGTCCCAAGGTCACGACCGTCCCCCACAAGCCCTGGCTCTATAGCTTGACGACGCTGCAAATCCATCAGCGCTTTGCGCACGGATGGATTAACTGCGACCTTACTCGCTGCATCAGCAACTACCTGATTTCTTAATTTCTGGCCCAGCGGAACACCGTCTAATAAGATATCCGTGTGTTTTTTATCATAGGGAAAACTCAATTCAAGCGAGTTTGCTAACGCTGCCAATCCACCAAAATCATCGAATGCTATTCCTTGCTCTATAGCTGCGAGACCCAAAATGCGATAAATCGCACCAGAATCAAGCAAATGAAAATCTAATTCGTACGCGATGTTACGAGCAACAGTGCCTTTTCCCGCGCCACTCGGTCCATCGATCGTAACAACTGAGGTGTTCAAGGCAAAACCGTTAGGGGAAATCCCGTTTCTCGCGCTAGGCCAATAAAATTTGGAAAGCTCGTAGCAACATTCGCGCAGTCTTTGACGACGATTGTCTCTCGACACAGGAGACCTGCAACACTAAACGCCATTGCTATTCGGTGATCTTCACGCGCTTCAACCGTGCCGCCACTAAAACGAAAATCAACGCCTCCACCCTTAATCAATGCACCATCTGGAGTGGCTTTGATATCCACACCAAGTATCGACAGTCCATCAACCATACTCTGAATCCTGTCGGATTCTTTTACACGCAACTCCTCAGCCCCGGTAACACAAGTCCGCCCTTCAGCACAGCTCGCGGCAACGAATAATACTGGAAATTCATCTATGGCTAACGGGACCAAATTTCGTGGAACTTTAACGCCATTCAATGGAGCATACCGAACACGTAAGTCGGCAACCGGCTCGCCACCCACTTCACGACGGTTAAGAATTTCAATATCCGCGCCCATAAGATTTAAGATTTCTAGGATGCCAATACGAGTTGGATTAATTCCAACATGGGAAAGAGTCAGGTTTGAGCCAGGCACGATCGAAGCTGCAACCAAAAAAAATGCTGCTGAAGAGATGTCAGATGGAATATCTATATGACACGCTTTTAAACGGCTCCCACCACACATAGATGCTGTGGCACCATCTCGCGTCACCTCATATCCAAAGCCCTCAAGCATCCGCTCGGTATGATCTCGCGTAGGCGCAGGCTCGGTAATACTGGTCTCATCTTCAGCGTAAAGACCAGCGAGCAGCAGCGCTGACTTGACCTGGGCACTTGCGACCTGCATATCAACATGGCACCCCTTAAGAGTCTGGCCACCTCTGATTTTGACTGGTGGAACGCCATCTGCAGACGGTTCAATTATCGCACCTAATCGCGCCAACGGCCCACTGACACGACGCATCGGGCGGCGTGACAGGGAAGAATCACCAGTTAATTCAGAGTCAAACAATTGCCCAGCTAAAATTCCACACATTAGGCGCATCGATGTCCCAGAGTTACCCATGTAAAGTGGTGCTGCCGGTGCCTTTAACCCGTCACGGCCCACTCCCTGAATAGTGACGCGTCCTTCGTTCGGTCCATCAATTTGAACACCCATATCCCGAAACGCCTTAACCGTGGCGATTGCATCCTCACCTTCGAGAAATCCCTCGACCGTTGTCACACCATCAGCAAGTGCGCCCAACATGATTGAACGATGAGAAATAGATTTGTCTCCAGGAACACGTATTTCCCCAGTAATCCCCTCGTTAGCTTCGGTAATCTTGAAAACAGACGGATGGGAATCCGTCACCGGATGAACTCCTTGGTCAGCTAATGATGAAAATAATCGACGCGCGCCACGCGCCCTCTCAAAGCTGCCCATTATCCAGTCGGAATCCCCATCGGAAATCGCCTTACGCATTCTTTCCAATCGCTCCACATACCGATCGATACCAGTCACTATCGACCGTTGGTTTGCGAGGCTGATGTCGCGCCACATCGTTGGGTCACTGGCGGCGATCCGGGTAAAGTCCCGAAACCCGCCTGCTGCGTAGCGAAAAATATCTAAGTGTTCATTATCATCAGACAACACATGCACCAAATTGAAGGCTAGTATGTGCGGTAGATGACTGGTCAACGCCAACACTTCATCATGGCGTGCCGCATCCATCATCGAAACGGAGGCGCCTTGGAGAGCCCAAAATGATGTCACTAATTCCACAGCATCAGTGTTTACCGTAGTACACGGGGTCAAGATGACTTGGTGATCGACATACAAATCTGCGTCAGCTGCGTCGACACCGTTTTGCTCGCTGCCCGCAATTGGATGCGCAGGTACAAACCATTCTGGCGGTGTTTCACACAAGGCTGTAATCTCACGGATCACACTTTCCTTGGTAGACCCCGCGTCCGTGACCACAGTTTGTGAATCACGGCACTGGAAAACTTCAGAAAATATGGATGAGAACTGTCCCATCGGTACGGCTATTAAAACTAAATCCGCCCCGGCAACAGCATCCGCAACCGATCCAAAACTTTGATCAATCAAACCCCTTGCGATGGCTTGCTGGCGGGTTGCTTCCGTCCTCGAGTACCCAGAAATCTTCCAATCACTTGCACGCTTTTTGATTGCCGCACAGCATGATGCACCGATCAAACCAAGACCAATAACAGTAAGTCTCATCATAATAAAGCTCTAGGATAGGAGCCCAAGATTTTTAATTCGGCTGAATGAGCTCTGATATCCTCGAGGAATAGCTGTATAGCCGTATCGTCAACATGACCTTTGAAATCAATGAAAAAACGATACGACCAAATGCCAGAATGGGATGGACGGGACTCTAGCCGCGTCATATCAATTCCATGACGCTCAAAAGGCTCGAGTAACCGATAAAGCGCACCTGGCTGATTTTTTACCGAAACAATCAAAGACGTCTTGTCCATCCCAGAAGACTCCGTCGATTGTTTACCTATAACCAAAAAACGGGTGGTATTGTCGGGCCGATCTTCGATAGACCCGGAGACTGTTTCCAACCCATAGGTCTCCGCCGCACGCTCGCCAGCAACCGCAGCTAACCCATCTGATGTCGTTGACTCGGAGACAAGTCGCGCAGCCTCAGCGTTAGACGACACTGATTGACGCGTTGCATGAGGCAGATTTGCGTCGAGCCATAAACGACACTGAGCAAGACTCTGTTGGTGCGAGTACACTATTTTCACGGAATCGATAGTTACTCCTGGCTTGACCATCAACGCTTGATGGATGCGCATCTCTACCTCACCACAAATACAAAGTGGTGAATCCAGAAAGCACTCTAATGTGTGCGTTACCATGCCCTCCGTCGAGTTCTCGATCGGTACCACACCATAATCTAAGTTGCCTGCATCTACGTCCCGGAAAACATCAGAAATGGTAGTTAACGGACGCGTGTCCACCGCATGACCAAAGTGCTTCAACGCAGCAACCTCGGTAAATGTCCCGAGTGGTCCCAAATAGCCGACGGCTAGCGGTCGCTCAAGTGCGAGACACCCGGACATAATCTCTCGGAAGATACGAGCAACCTCTTCTTTCGGTAGTGGTCCTTTATTTACTTCCATGACTCGCGCAAGAACTTGAGCTTCTCGCCCGGGACGGTAATAAACAGGTACTTCTCCAGTGGATACCATTTGAGCTTGCTTCACTTCGGCAACACGCATCGCGCAATCAGCCCGAGCGTTTATCAACGTCAGGATTTGCTGATCTATTTCATCAATTTCAGCCCTAATTTTTATGAGTTCTGGGTCGATACTCATGATACCGTCCTCTGAGACCCCCACAGAGGCCTGATCAAAGCACAAGACTTTATCCGGCTATGGACGTCACGAATAACATACCAATTGTGACTGAGACTTTGATTAACTCCTGATTTTAGCAAGCGTTTTTGTTGGCCCTTTTGGGTACACCGGCTGTCAATTTTCCAATTTTTTTCCAGCGCTACTGATGAGGGAATGGTCGGGCTCAAACGAGAATTAGTTAATTGACTCATCGTCCATCCCCAGACCAGGCCCCTCGGCAGTTTCTGTATCCTCCCCAACCACGACGTCGGCCGATCCGTCGACTGGTGGCTCGGATACCGCGTCAACCCGCACCAGCTGTTCTCCGTCTGTTAATCGAATTAATGTGACACCCTGAGTATTGCGACCAAGCACTGAGATATCGTGGCAAGGCGTACGCACCATCGTTCCACCATTTGTGATCAACAAGAGATCATCATCGTCAACAACTTGCGCCGCACCGACAACAACACCATTTCGTTCTGACGTTTGAATACCAATGACACCCATTGCCCCCCGGCCCTTTCGGGGAAATTCGCTCACAAGCGTACGCTTGCCGTAACCATTCTCACAGGCTAGAAGAAGTGTCGCCTCATCATCGGCGACGATCATAGTTACGACAGATTCCTTGGACTCTTTCAACCGAATACCACGAACACCTCTGGCTTCTCGACCCATCGAGCGGACTTCGACCTCATCGAACCGTGTCACTTTTCCGTTGGAGTTCACCAAAACGATGTCTCGCGCGCCGTCAGTTATTGAAGCTCCAATTAATGTATCGTCTTGGTTGAACTCAATCGCACGTATACCCGACGCTCTAGGCCGCGCAAACCGTTCAAGCGGAACCTTTTTTACAGTGCCACGAGCGGTCGCCATAAATACATAACGCCCCTCGCCTTTATCGTCTTCTCCCAACGGCAATACGGCTGTGACTCGACCACCACCTTCCAATGCGTCGATCATATTAACGATTGGCTTCCCACGAGCATTACGGCCCGCCTGAGGGATCTCGTATACCTTCAACCAGTGGAGGCGTCCCGTATCTGTGAACAACAACAATGTATCGTGCGAGTTCGCTACTAAAAGCAAATCAACAACATCTTCTTCTTTCAAGTTCGTGGCACTCTTACCACGACCACCGCGTCTTTGTGCTTGGTACGATGCAAGCGGCTGGGTTTTCGCATAACCGGTCTTTGAAAACGTTACTACCATGTCTTCCCGTGGTATGAGATCTTCGGTCGACAAAGACAAGTGCGATTCGATAATGACAGAACGACGCTCGTCACCAAACTGACTCCTCACTGCTGTAAGCTCTTCACGAATCACCTGAGTCAGTCTGTCAGGATTAGCAAGAATCGCTTCACGCTCAGCAATGTCTTCTAGAATCGAACCGTATTCTTCGAGAAGTTTTTCAATCTCCAGGCCTGTCAAACGATGCAAACGTAAATCCAAAATCGCTTGCGCCTGCTGCTGACTCAAATGATACTTACCTTCAACCAATCCAAAGCCATCCGGCAAATCATCTGGGCGAATGCCGCCGGTGCCCGCACGCTCAAGCATATCTGTCACAGATCCCGGTACCCACGAAGTTGCCATCAAGCGCTCTTTTGCGACGTGAGCATTCGAGGAATTTTTGATTAGTTCAATTACCGGATCAATGTTTGCTAGTGCAACCGCTTGGCCCTCTAAAATATGGCCTCGTTCACGCGCTTTTCTCAACTCAAAGATAGTGCGTCGAGTCACTACCTCGCGCCGGTGGCGAATGAAACACGAGAGCATGTCCTTCAAGTTCAGCGTCTTCGGTTGTCCATCGACGAGCGCAACCATATTGATACCAAAGCTTGACTGAAGTTGCGTCTGACTAAACAGATTATTTACAACAACTTCCGGTGTCTCGCCACGACGTAAATCTACGACGATGCGCATACCCTCTTTGTCTGACTCGTCACGAAGCTCAGTGATCCCCTCAATCTTTTTATCTTTGACCAGCTCCGCAATTTTTTCGATCACTCGGGCTTTGTTGACCTGATAAGGGATTTCAGTGAAAACGATAGATTTCTTGTCCTCACCCTCAATGTGGAACTTCGATCGCATGATCGCGCGGCCTCGCCCAGTAGCGTATGCCTCACGGACACCCTCGAGACCGTTTATCAGCGCACCTGTTGGAAAGTCCGGTGCCGGAACAAAAGTCATTAGGTCTTGTATTGAAATCGCTGGATCATCGAGATAGGCCAAACAACCATCGATTACCTCTGTGAGGTTATGCGGTGGGACGTTAGTAGCCATTCCTACGGCAATGCCGGCAGAACCGTTGACTAGCAAATTAGGGACTTTGGTGGGTAGCACATCCGGGATTTTCTCTGTCCCATCATAATTCGGAACATAATCCACGGTATCTTTGTCTAGATCGGCGAGAAGCTCATGTGCAATGCGTTCCATCCGGATTTCGGTGTAGCGCATGGCAGCCGCGCGATCCCCATCAACTGATCCGAAGTTACCTTGGCCATCAATTAATGGATATCTCATGGAAAATGGCTGTGCTAGCCTGACAATAGTGTCATACACCGCAGAGTCGCCATGCGGGTGGTATTTACCAATTACGTCACCAACAACACGCGCAGATTTCTTATATGCAGCATTCCAATTATTACTCAATTCGCTCTGCGCGAATAAGACACGCCGATGGACTGGCTTTAAACCATCTCTCACATCTGGCAAGGCTCGCCCAACAATGACGCTCATCGCGTAATCTAGGTAGCTTGTTTTGAGTTCATCCTCAATATTGATAGGTAAAATTTCGCGTGCCGAATCTGACATGAATGATGGGCTGTCCCTAGAAAATTTTTAAGTGTCAAATAGTACCACGAACCACCCAAAAACGGTCTTATTGTGTGTGGAATCCGATGCGACCGACATGGTGTATATTCGCTGTTACTCCAGAATCAAAAATTAACTTAGACGGATCAGGTATGACAACGCCAGTAGACTACAGAGAAGTCAGTAAATTTAATCACATTGCAAGAAATTATTGGGACCCGGAAGGGCCCATGCGGGCTATCCATCAAATCAATCCATTGCGCATAGACTTCGTGGAATCCTATTACCCATTGCAAGACGCTAAGGTACTTGACGTCGGCTGTGGCGGGGGGCTTGCGGCAGAAGCTATGGCTAAACGCGGAAGTCTTGTTACCGGCATCGATATATCGCCGGAGATGCTAAAAACAGCAAAGCTCCACGCACGGGAGTGTAAAGTGAAGGTGACTTACTTGCAGTCGCACGCAGAAGCCTTCGCTACAAAGCACGCTTGCGAATTTGATTTAGTGACATGCTTCGAGATGATCGAACATGTACCCGATCCAATACAGACTCTGAGAGCGCTATCTCAGCTAGTCAGGCCCGGCGGCTGGTTAGTCATTTCTACCATCAATCGAACACTGAAAGCGTATCTTGGTACCGTGCTTGTGGCTGAATATATCTTGAATTGGGTTCCCAAGGGAACGCATGACTACACACGCTTTATAAAACCATCCGAGGTTGCTGCTGGGTTGCGTCCAGAAGGCCTCGATGTAAAAAGTATTGAGGGAGTGGTTTATCAACCACAATACAAACAGTTCAAGCGCTCGACTTCAACCATTGACATGAACTATCAGCTTGCTGCGAGGAAATCAGAATGACGGACATCATTGATTCGATGATATCGACACTCAAAGCTGACCCTAGATTTGACCAACAAGTCATCTTAGTGACCGGCGCGTCATCCGGAATCGGGCGTGCCCTCGCGCTTGAACTTGCTAAAAGAGGAGCGACCGTGATTCTTCTGGGTCGTAATGAGGATCAGCTTGACAGTGTCTATGATGAAATTCTCACTCTTGGTGGCGCTACGCCCGCAATCATAAATTGCGATCTAGCTAACCTTTCGCTGGATAACGCAGGAGAAATCGCTGAACACATCCGAGAAAAATTCGGCAGGCTCCATGGGTTAGGCCATATCGCTGGTGTCTTGGGAGGAAGAGAGCCTATCCAGTCACATCGATCGGAACAATGGGATCTCGCACTTCAAGTCAATCTCACGGCTGTCTTTCGATTAACCCAAGCACTGCTCCCCTTACTAAACGCATCAGAAGCGGGCCGGATTGTCTTCGCAACATCCAGCGTGGGGAAGCGCGTCGATGCTTATTGGGGGGCGTATGCCGTCTCAAAAGCTGGTCTTGAGATGTTCGTGGGCATGCTTAGTCAAGAACTTGAAAACACATCAAACACGCGTGTATTACTCATTAATCCCGGCGCCACTAGGACAAAAATGCGCGCAGAAGCCATGCCTGGTGAGAACCCAGAAACACTTCCGTCCTCAGATATTGTCGCTGAAGCATTCTTATATGGCTTGACTAAAGATGCAGAGGCATCGCACGGACAGCGTGTCAACGCCCGTGACCTGATGGACGCTTTAGGAACTTGGCAGACTTCCTGCTAGCAATGGTTGACTTGCGAGACAGTGACTTTTTGGATAATCGACGTTTAATATCCTTCAACTCTTGCAGTGTCATTCTAGGTACTTTTAAACTCGGTAGGCCAACGAGTTTACTCAAATCGTCTACCTCTTTTTGACCCAATTCAACAAAATGCCCGCGCCTTAAAAACGAAGGCAGAAAGATACAACCGTATCGCACACGCTTCAGTCGATTGACCCGCAGGCCCTGACTTTCCCAAAGCCGACGTACTTCACGGTTCCGCCCTTCCATTAAAGTGACATAAAACCAATGATTAAGGCGATCTCGATCTGACTCCGGGTGTTGGACAATATCCGTAAATCGTGCCGGTCCATCTTCCAATATCACGCCTTCAACCAACCGCGCGAGCTGTTCATTAGTCACATTCCCGTGCACACGCACCATATACTCTCTGTCCACCCCACTAGATGGGTGCATAAGACGATTTGATAGCTCACCATCTGTTGTGAGAAGAATAAGCCCGGATGTATTGATATCCAAACGCCCGACCGCTATCCACCGTCCTTGCGAAAGTTTTGGTAACCGATCAAAAATAGTTGGGCGGCCCTCTGGATCCTTGCGAGTACAAACCTCACCCGCGGGTTTATGGTAGGCCAAAACTAACCGAGTTTGTCCAAATAGCTTCTTTGTTGGTACCGGCTTTCCGTTAAATGCTATTTCGTCATCTTTCTCAATCTTGGTTCCCAAAACAGCTATCACACCATTGACCGATATTCGCCCCTCTTCGATTGCTACCTCGAGTGCCCTGCGAGACCCGTAACCGGCTCGGGCTAGCACTTTTTGAAGTCGCTCACTCGCCATGAACGTTCATCTGATCAAGGAGATCTTCCGTTGGTGCAACAATCAGATCCTCGGCATTTGGTAACTCCTCTAGCGACTTCAATCCGAAATCGTTCAAGAACTCCGTCGTTGTAGCTAGCAAGGCAGGACGACCAGGCACTTCTTTATGACCAACCACCGTGATCCAGCCACGTTCCTCGAGAGTACGAATAATTTGCGTGTTCACTGCAACACCACGAACAGCCTCAATTTCACCACGAGTCACTGGTTGTCGATACGCTATCATTGCAAGAGTCTCAAGGGTAGCTCGTGAGTACTTGCCTGGTTTGTCATCGGTCAAATTCGCAAGATACGGGATCAGATCTTGACTGACCTGAAATCGAAAACCACCAGCCACTTCAACAAGATGAATGGATCGCGCCTTATAGTCATCGGCAAGGCTGGTTAAAGCCTCTCGCAACATTCCTTCGGTCGGTACTTTTTGGTTTCCAAACAATTTTTTCATTTGATAGATACTCATTGGCGCAAGATTGGAAAATAAGGCACCTTCAAGGATTCTCTTTAGATCAAAATCAGACATTCTCACTCACTGGACGAATATAGATCTGACTGCCGGGAGCGGCTTGGACCAGCGCGCACAAACCCTCACGCACTAACTCAAGGATCGCGAGAAAAGAGACGACCACACCAGCTCTACCCTCTTCAACAGAGAATAATTCTGATAGCGTCAATTCAGATTGTTCTTTTAACTTCGTCAATACCTCACTCATTCGCTGACGAGTCGATAAGGCTTCCCATGTGATTTGATGGGCGGAGGACAGCCTGGCCCTCTCGAGTAGCTCACTAAAGGCCAAAACTAGTTCAGACAAATCGACCTGTGGAGGTATTGTTCTCTCGTCAGAGTCTGGCTGTTTTGCTACCGCAATTTGGAAATCGCGATCGACACGCGGCATCGCATCGAGCACTTCAGCAGTCAGTTTAACCTTTTCGTATTCCAGTAGCCTACGGATTAATTCCGCTCTAGGGTCTTCTGCTTCATGATCCTCTGTATTTAGGGGTTTAGGTAATAACGCTCGGGACTTTATTTCAGTAAGCATCGCAGCCATTACCAAGTATTCCGCAGCCAAATCAAATCGCATGGCTTCAAGCAAAGCAATATATCCCATGTATTGACGCGTAATTTCCGCAACATCAATCCTAATTATGTCGAGATTTTGTCGGCGGATTAAATAGAGCAACAAATCAAGAGGCCCCTCGAACGCATCCAAAACCACTTCAAGTGCGTCCGGTGGTATGTACAGATCTTCTGGTAACTGGGTTAAAGGCGAGCCCTCGACAACGGCAAGTCGAAGCTCACCCTGAGCATTATTTATCACCGGTAACTCAATCCCATTGCTTGGCGCACCTCATTGAGAGTCTGGCGAGCATCATCTTCAGCCTTTTCAGCTCCCTCGATCAGAATGGACCGAACCATGTCAGGATTTTCGTCATATGGCGCTGCTCGCGCAATTATCTGATCTTGCTCAGCGATAACTGCATCAATGACCGGTTGCTTACATTCCAAGCAACCAATCCCAGCCGATGTACATCCCTCACGAACCCAGCCCTTGGTGGCCGAATCAGAGTACACTTCATGAAATTGCCAGACCGGACACTTCTCTGGCGTGCCAGGGTCTGACAGACGAACTCGCGCAGGGTCTGTTGGCATTCGCTTCATTTTGGTTGTCACAGAATCCGGCCCCTCACGTAAACCGATGGTATTTCCGTAGGATTTCGACATCTTTTGACCATCTAGCCCTGGCATTTTGGCAGCTTCAGTAAGAAGCGCTTGAGGCTCTGGTAGGATAACTTTGCCAGAGCCTTCCAAGTAGCCGATCAAGCGCTCTCGATCAGCAAGTGTGATATTTTGTTGGTCTTTAACCAGTGCTTGAGCGCGCTGAAGGCTCTCTTGATCACCGTTTTCCAAGTATGCTCTGCGCAGCGATCGATAAAGCTTCGCGCCCTTCTTACCCATCTTGTTACAAGCAGACTCAGCGAGTTCCTCAAAGCCAGGTTCCCGCCCATAGATGTGATTAAAACGACGTGCGATTTCTCGAGTAATTTCAACATGAGCAACTTGATCAGCGCCCACAGGAACATGCCCCGCGCGATACAAAAGTATATCCGCACTTTGGAGAAGAGGATAACCGAGAAATCCGTAGGTCGTTAGATCTTTATCCGCGAGCTTTTCCTGTTGATCCTTGTAAGTTGGCACACGCTCAAGCCAGCCTAGAGGCGTAATCATAGATAAAAGTAGGTGGAGCTCTGCGTGCGCAACAACTTGCGACTGGACGAATAAAGTTGCAGATCCGGGGTTTATGCCTGAAGCTAGCCAATCGATCACCATATCCGTAATCGCCTGATCAATGCCTAAAGTATCTTGATAATGGGTTGTAAGCGCGTGCCAGTCGGCAACAAAGAAAAAGCATTCATATTCATGCTGTAACTGGACCCAATTTTTCAAAACGCCATGATAGTGGCCCAAATGCAACCGGCCGGTTGGTCGCATTCCCGAAAGCACGCGATGGGACGGATCTACTCCGCTCAAATGTCACTCCCTCGTTTTGTTTCAAATGAAGATAATAACAAGGTTACACCAGATCAGAGAAAGCAGATGAATCTCCGGCTCCCAAGCGAGTCACGATTGGTAATCCATTAGTTAAATCCACAACAGTAGTACCCTCAAAACCGCAAAACCCACCATCGATAACCAAATCAAGCGTGTGACCTAAGGCCTTCATTATCTCGTGAGGATCTGTCATTGGCATTTGTTCATTCGGGAGCATCAAACTCGAAGTCATGAGAGGTTCACCAAAATTGCCCAAGAGATCTAAAGCGATCCTATTATCAGGAATACGAATCCCTATTTGTTTCCGTTTCGGATGCAAAAGACGTCTTGGGACCTCACGCGTTGCCTCAAGAATAAACGTGTAAGCACCCGGCGTATGTGCCTTCAAAAGTCGATATTCTTGATTCCCGACTCGGGCATAGACTGAGATTTCTGATAAATCGCGGCACAGCAGCGTAAAATTATGTTTGTCGTCCAATCGGCGGATCTGGCGGATAATCTCCACCCCTCTCTTGTTTTCTAATGCGCAGCTTAGGGCGTATCCCGAGTCCGTTGGGATTACAACAACACCTCCCTGTTCAATACAGTGTGACGCTTCTTGAATCAACCGAATCTGTGGATTGTCTTTATGAATTGCGAAGAATTGTGCCACGGTTGGTCTAAACCTATGCTCCAAAAGCGGTATGATGCCAGAAATAATTGGAAGAACCTGATGAAACTACTGATCGACTTTTTGCCAATCTTGATTTTTTTTGGTGCCTATAAAGCAACTGGTAATCTAATCACAGCCACAACAATATTAATTCCGGTCACTGTAATTCAGGTTACAGCTGTTTATTTAATCACCAAAAAGCTGGAAAAAATGGCACTCATCACCCTCTCTTTAGTCATTATACTCGGTGGATTAACGATTTTATTGAATGATGGTTGGTTTATTAAGTGGAAGCCTACAGTTGTGAATTGGTTGTTTGCAGCAACTTTCTTTTGTAGTCATTTCGTAGGTCAGAAACCAATCATTGAGCGTCTTCTAAGCCAAGCGATCGCGCTCGACTCTAGAAGATGGCTGAAATTGTCGTATGCCTGGATCTTGTTTTTTACGGTCTCTGGAACCTTAAACCTATTTGTGGCGTATCAATTTTCCGAGGATGCATGGGTGAATTTTAAATTATTTGGTCAGCTCGGACTGACCGTTATTTTCTTGATCCTACAGGGGGCCTGGATAGCCAAGCATGGATCAGAGGCATCAATCGAGAGCCAGGAAGAAACAGATGCTTAAATTTATCGCTGTAAAAAATCGTTATGCGTTGAGTTTAATCGTAACTGTTCCACTGCTATCGTTCGCGGAGACAGCCTATATAACCGAAAGACTCGAAATTCCCGTTCGCTCTGGGGAATCGCGCGATCATAGAATAATCCGCTATCTTCAAGCTGGATCTCAAATTGAGGTTTTAAAAACATACGAATCAGGCTATTCACACATCAAGGATGAGAGAGGTCTTGAAGGCTTTGTATTGGGACGTTACTTGGTGAGCGAGACCCCTTCGTTTGTTATTGCGGATCGACTCGAAGCCCAGGTTACAGAACAAAAAGAAACCATCAAACGACTACGTCGAGATGTTAATGCTTTGACCACGCAAAACAAATCCGCCAGCGCGACCGTTAAAAAAATAAAAGAACAACTTGCCCGAAAAGAAGCTGAATTTAACCAATTTATAGCGACCGCTGGTGACTCCATCGCATTACGTGACCGCCTCGTTGCACTCGAAACGGAGCGTCAGGTTTTGCTTTCAAATAATGAAACATTGCGCGCGGAAAAATTAGCAGTCGGCGATGATTCATCAAAGACATGGTTCGCGTTAGGCGCATTGACACTAGCTGCCGGTTGGATCGTCGGCCTGTTGATGCCTCGAGTTAGGAGATCCCGGGTCGATACCACTCTGTGAAGCGCTACCCTTATGTAAGCCACGCATCTATCGATGCAGATGATCCATACCGAAACACAACTTTTGACGATTACTATTTTGCCATTTCCGACCCAATTGGTGAACGTCAATCAGTCTTCATCGACGGTAACTCACTGCCTACACGATTTAGATCATTGCAACCCGGGAGTTTAATTCGTATTGGCGAAACAGGCTTCGGTATAGGCTTAACATTCATAGTTGCCTGCATCAATTTCTTGAACGAAGCATCAAGCGGTGCTCGATTGCAATGGATCTCCACAGAACGATTTCCAGTCAAACCTAGTGACCTAATGCAAAGCATAAAGGCACTTCCATTAAGCGCTGATATGAAACAGATAGCGCACGAGTTAATTGTTGGTTGGCCTGACCCCATCCCCACATGTCATCGTCGGTTCTTCAAAGATGGCCGCATCATCTTAGACCTACATTTCAACGATTCAATTGCAGTAGTTAAGAATCTCTCCGGAACAATTGACGCTTGGTGCCTTGATGGTTTTGCACCTGACAGGAACCCAGAAATTTGGGAACCTACATTGTTTAAAGCAATCGCGCAAAAATCACATCAAGAAACTACATTTAGTACGTTTACCGCTGCCCGCAGGGTACGTGATGGATTGATTAGTGCTGGTTTCGAGGTCAGAAAAGTTCCGGGTTTTGCCAAAAAGCGTGAACGTATTGAAGGGAAATTTACAGGTAATCCAACCGTAAATCCTTGGGCCCCCGCCAGCTCGATTCACTCAAAACATTCAATTGCTATTATTGGTGCCGGACTCGCGGGCGCCTGGACTGCATATGCCTTCGCGAGACGCAGAATACCTGTCGTAGTCTTTGAACGACAAACTCCAGCATCCGCTGCCTCAGGAAATCCTCAGGCAATCACCTATGCGAAACTCAGCATAGAGGCCACACCAAACAGTCTGCTCCAAATGCAATCGCTAGCACACTTAAAAAACTGGTTCCAAATGTTCTCAGCAGATCTTTGGAACCAGAGCGGCGTTGTCTTGCTCGCAAAGAATGACAAAGAGCGATTACACCAAAAGAAGTTAGTTGAAGCTTTACCGAATTCTTACCAACTCATGAAGCCAGTTACCCGGCGAGAGGCATCGAATTTGGCAGAGCTCCCCCTTGCACATGGGGGTTTATACTTACCCGATGCCGGCTGGTTAAATCCGAGGGGCTGCGTTTGGGAGCTATTAGACCACCCCTTAATCACTGTTATTCCGTATCGACACGTAATTCAGTTTAAACGAATCGAGGAACTGTCTTTGCTAGAATTTGAGCAAGACACACGTGGAATCCGGCAACATCCATGTGATGCAGTTATCTGGACAAACGCACTGGAAGCTCAAAAGCATGTTCCGATGCCCCTATTTCTCAAACCTGTCCGCGGACAGATTACCCACATCCAAAGTGGAAGTTACCCCAAAATACCAATTTGTGGCGACGCATATATGGCTCCGCTTAGTCATGGGTCAATGACTTTCGGGGCCACTTACACGCCAAACTCAAAAAATGTTACTCCAATATTCGAGGATGATCTCACGAATATTGATACTGTTAACTCATTAGTGACCACACCAATCTGGGATCGCAGGCATATCGTCGGTAACCGGGTCAGTATCCGCACAACAACACCTGACTACATGCCGGTTGTTGGCCAAGTCGCTGATCCTGACATTTGGAAATTTCTGCTAGACAAACTGAAATACGATGCTAACTTTCAACCAACGCAACCACTCCCATTTATTAATGGTCATTATGTTCTAGCAGGCCTTGGTTCACGCGGTACCCTTACAGGGCCGATTGCTGCGGAACTGCTCGTTAGCCAAATCTTGGGTGAGGTCCTGCCAGTTTCGGAATCTATCAGAGGCGCCCTCTCACCGGATCGATTTTTCCGTCGAAAGCTCATTCGTGGGCTTAGTTAAACGGATTCCACCACGAGCCACTTTTGATTTTGTCACGGCAGCCATTAAGCTGGGTGTCATAGGTCTTAGCTGTCTGACTCACTCTCTTCGCGACACCTAGCAACCAACGCTTTGATCTGAATGTGCCACGTTGAAATCCACCGACACCCTCGTGATAGGCAAGATAATGACGATACGCATCGGTCTTGGAAATACCAGCGATACGGTTGGCACGATCCACATACCAACCGACAAAATCAGCAGCATCTCTAAAATTATCCCGTACAGCCAAATATGAATTGGTAGCCTGACGGTAGTCACCCCAGGTTCCATCTTTTGCTTGCGGATAACCGTACGCTGAACTCGCTCGGGGACCCGGAATAATTCCTAGAATTTTAGTACGTGGTGGCTTCGCATCGGACACAAAAGACGATTCTTGCCGGATAAATGACAAGATAAGCCCCTCAGACACATTCCAAGAGTCCGAGGCATCGCTAACTGCATCATACCAACCTGGTTTTTCAGCCAACAAATGGCAAGCGTTCTCAGTATTTCTAGGCGGCGAGACTGCACATCCACTCAAGATACTGATTAGTATCACCGAAACCGAGCGAATCAGCGACACCCCAAGAGCTCCATGAGACCAACTTCATCGATAATTTCGACCCCCAAAGCTTCAGCTTTATCTAGCTTTCCACCGGCACCCAGTCCCACAACCAAAACCGTTGTTTTGGCACTCACTGAACCCACAACCTTTGCACCAAGAGCGCGCAACTTGTCAGACGCTTCGTCTCTAGTCATCTTTGTTAATGTGCCAGTAAGCACCCAAGTCTGCCCGCTCAGATCTGAATAAGTTGGTCCGATATTAAATTTAGAAAGTGGCCAACGTACTCCCAGCGCCGCAAGATCGGCAATAACTTCGCGATTACGTTCGACTTCAAAAAACGCGCGGACATGCGAGGCCACTACTGGACCCACATCCTCAACTTCCATGAGTTCTTCAATCGGTGCATCGATCAACTGATCAATATTATTAAACGTCTGCGCAAGATTTCGCGCAGTGGCTTCACCAACATCTCGAATTCCAAGCGCATAAAGAAATCGCGCAAAGCTTGTGTCTTTGGAGGAACTAATAGCCTGCACAACATTCTGCGCCGACTTTTTACCCATCCGATCCAGTCCCTCTAGTGACTCGGCCGATAGCCGATATAAATCGGCCGGATTTTTCACCCAGTCTCTGTCAATCAAAATCTCAAGCAATCGTTCGCCGACACCATCAATATCCATCGCTCGCCTCGAGACGAAATGCTTCAAATGCTCCAATCGTTGCGCCTGGCAAATCAAACCTCCCGAGCATCGGATAATAGCCTCGCCATCAGCACGCTCAATCGGTGACCGGCAAACGGGACATTCTGTTGGTAACTGAATTGGATCGCCATGCCCATTCCGACGCTCGGTCATTACTCGAACAATTTGCGGGATAACATCTCCTGCCCTACGAACCATCACCTGATCGCCCACACGAACGTCTAACCGAGCCACTTCGTCAAAATTGTGTAAGGTCGCATTAGACACCGTTACCCCACCCAAAAAAATAGGCTCCAACCTCGCTACAGGGGTAACAGCTCCCGTTCGTCCAACCTGAAAATCAATAGCGATGAGACGAGTTGAGGCCTCTTGGGCTGGAAATTTCCAAGCAGTCGCAAAACGTGGGGCCCGAGCTACAAAGCCAAGTATCTCTTGCGTATCTAGGTCGTCTACTTTCACAACCATACCGTCAATTTCATATGGCAGCTGATCTCGTTTTGCTAATAAATCCAAATACACTCGCCCAATCTGATCAGCAGTTGCTTTTACCAAACCCGGATTCACCGGGATACCAAAAGCCTTCAGGACATCCATCACATCAGAATGGGTGTTACCCAACGGCTCTGAGGTCTCCCCAAACCCGTAGGCATAAAATGACAGAGGTCGAGTTGCCACGATTTTTGGATCAAGTTGTCGTAAGCTACCAGCGGCCGCGTTCCTTGGGTTCACAAAGGTCTTTTCAGATAAATCTTGAAGTCGTTTGTTCATCGCGGTGAACTCTGATTTTTTCATTATTACTTCGCCACGTACCTCCAGCACATTCGGAAAACTTTCATCTTTAAGGGTCAGGGGAATCGACCGGATCGTTCTCACGTTTTGCGTAACATTTTCACCGGTTTCACCATCGCCACGGGTCGCAGCCATAACTAACTCTCCGTATTCATACCGAATTGACAGTGCTAATCCATCTAGCTTAGGTTCTGCGGTTAACACAGTTGTATCAACCTTATTAAGTCGGTCCTCGACTCGAGCTACAAATTGCTGAAACTCGTTAGCGTCAAATACGTTCCCCAAAGACAGCATCGGTACTCGATGTGTGACTTCCTCGAAGCCTAATTCTGATTTCAAACCGACCCGCTGTGTTGGTGAATTTGGTTCTAGATATTCTGGAAAGTCAGTCTCCAAAACTATCAGGTGTCGCAATAATTGGTCATATTGACCGTCGCCAATCGTCGGTGCGTCAAGCACATGATAGTTGTAATCGTGAAGCCGTATTTCATGGAGTAATTGATGGATCTGAGTTTTGACATCGGTTGTCATGAGCGTAACAGTATCTGATGACCAGCCTGAGCCCTGACGAAGTCGATCCATTCCTTAGAAATAGGCGTACCTGCTTGATCAAAAACATCGCCACCGATGTCTCTCGCAATCGAGCGTGCCCCAGAAATCATCTCGTTTACTGCAAATACTGGATCAGTCTGTTTTGACAGCTCAGTAATTAGAAATACCATAGGGGTATCAATTGCCTTTGCATCACACGTAAATGTCCCCGGCTCAACACCGTTCACCAGCGAAAACAATGGGTTGTCCGTCTCATCGAGAGGAAATCGCTGGTAGACCTGCGCCTCAGTCCGCCGCAGTCCCGCGCGAAGACAGGCTCTATGAAGGTCTACACCCTCCAAACGAGGTAATCTCCCCGACTTAATTCCCACAAGAATAAGATCGTCCATAACAGTATCGATAGCTGCTTCAGCCGACGAATCTGTAATTGTCTCGGTCGGTGAGTCTGCATTCTCTTGTTCTACTGTAAATATTTGCTGCTGCTTGACACGACTGGAATCACGCACACTAAAGTGACCAAAAATTCGCCCTAGCCTCGAGCCAAAGAGACTTTCTTCTCTCACTTCATTCATCGGTTGTGTGACCGGACCATCTGCGAGGATTCGCATATCTGCGTCATGTTCGGTAAAGCTATCGTCGCCCAAAAGAGCCTCTGATTTGTCTTTGTTAGTTTTCACTTCAGCGCCAGATGATTCGTCCCGTGCCGATTCAACGCGACCAGGAGCGTCCTCGTTAGCCTTGATATCAAATGATTCAGTAGGTACCGGTGACGGATCATTCCCTTCGTACAAGGGATCCGTCCGTGTGTCTAAATCTGTCGTTCCCATTAAAGTCTGGTGGTCTGCAGACTTCATCGCTTCGGGCTTAATCTCACCCGCCCAAAGGTTAAGTTGATTGGAATCGGACGACTCAAACAATGGATCAGCATTCACGCGAGGCTCCAACTCTTCCGGTGTTGCTTTCTTCACTGGCCCTCGATCATTGGCATCCCGTCGCTCAGGCGATTCGGGGGGTGCTGCCATCAAATCCAGCCTGAGCCCCTCACGTTTATGTTTGAGAGTGCGACGAATGCCGTCAGCCAGCATGCCAACAATTAAGACTGTAGCTAATATCAGTAGATATTCCCTTAAGCCAAACTCCATGCGCCCTCTATTCGGTGGTGGCCAATTCAACAGCTCGCTCGATATCTACAGACACTAGACGCGAGACTCCAGGCTCTGACATCGTGACACCCATTAGCTGCTCAGCCCGTTCCATCGAGATTTTGTTGTGTGTGATAAAAATAAATTGTACCTCTTGCGACATATTAGCAACAGCAGCCGCATAACGCCCAACGTTCGCATCATCTAATGGGGCATCAACTTCGTCTAGAAAACAGAAGGGTGCAGGATTCAACTGAAAAATAGCAAATACCAAGGACAGCGCAGTTAAGGCTTTCTCACCGCCACTTAATAAATAGATACTTGAGTTCCGCTTACCTGGCGGCCTCGCCATAATTGTTACACCGGTTGATAGCAGATCCTCGTCAGTTAGCATCAACCAAGCCTCTCCACCGCCAAATAATTTTGGAAAGACTTCACCAAACGATTGGTTAATCGCATCAAATGTCCTCCTAAATAGTGAGCGCGTCTCTCGATCAATTTTTCGAATAGCATCTTCAAGCGTTTCGAGTGCCTCCCTTAGTTCAGAGTGTTGATGATCCAGCTCAGATTTTCGCTCCAGTTCGTTCTGATATTCATTTAGGGCAACCAAATTGATTGGACCCAATCGATCGATACGAGTCTTAATCCGATCGAGCTCAGCTTCTGCGTTAGGTCGATTTTTAAACCGGCTTTCCACTTCAAACAGATCAATTTCTTCCGCATTCCGAGCCTTCAATTCGTCATCTAGCCGGTTTAACTCGATATCAATTGCCTGCTCTGTTAAGCGAATCTCGCTCATCGCCTGTGATCGTGATTCTCGATCATGCTCAATGGATACACGCTGACCCTCGAGCTTTGTAAGAAGCTGGTCTTTTTCGCTAAGTATCTGTCGGGCTGTCTGAAGTTCTTGCTCTAGCTTTTGACTTTTAGCTACTGCGGCTTTGAGCTCTTCGTCACTCACCCCGGGACTTTGCATCAGGCTTGCTGAATCTTGACTAAGTACCTCAAGCTCTCTCTGAAGACCAGACAGCTGGTTCTCGAGGCGCTCTACCTGCTTATCTGATCTGGATTTGATTCCCGATAGTCGCTCAATTTCTACGCGCAGGTCGGAGCGCATATTCATTTTTTTATTACGCTCATCACGGAGTCTCCCGAGTTCTGCTTTATGGTTATCGAGGGATTGACGCAATGGGTTTATTTGCTCTTGGATCGATTCCTGTAGCCGAATCAGCTCTGATGATCGTCGATCAAGCTCAGAATGCTCTTCCTGCGCCTGAAGACGCCCATCAAGTAGCGATTGTTTCTCTCGCTCCAACCTTTCACGGCTTGTAGTTATCTCTTGGTCTCTTGCTTCGAGGCCCGCCAGACGGTTGGACAATTGAACAGATTCTTTTTCAATTGCTTGGAGAAGGTCCGACTTGATTGTAAATTGACCTTGGGCCAAATCTTGTGCATTAAGAGCTTCGCCGAGGCGTTCCTCTACGTCGTTCGCCTGGCGAGAAATCTCTAGTTGGTTCTGTTCAAGATCAGGTACTCTGGCTTTTAAATCCAATATCCCCGTTGCCCTGCCAACGATTCGCTCGACCCATCCCGGACCAAAACGAAGGCCCGATTCCGTATAGGCTTCGTGATTGGTTAATTGGAATGCGCCTACTTTTTTTATTTGCTTAGGCAGAGCATTTAGATAGTCAAGTGAAACGACACGGAGACCTGAGGGCATATTCTCAAGGGTTAGTGACTCGAAATCTTCCGAAACAAACGCGGCCAGCAACTCAGGATAGGCTGCCTCAAACGCAGAACGATCTTGTGCTGGTATTTGGATATGCTCGACTACACGTCCAATTATCGACGTCTGCTGGGTCACCCATACACTGATCTCGTGGCTATCAATCCGCGCCTCAGCCTCGATAATTCGACGGGCCTTATCTAACTCAGCCTCAGCTGTTTGATTAAGTCCCTGTAGGTGTCTTAGTGATTCTTCCTCATCTAAAACTAGATTCTGACTCTGATCGACCGCGAGCTGAAGTTCAGAAAACTCTATTTTTTCCTTTTCAATGCGTTTAAAAAGCTCTGACACCTTCACTCGCATTTCAGATATCAAATTCGGATCGGTATCTATAAGCTCAGATCGGGCTTGATCAATGTCCTGTAATCGTGCTGCCTCGAGACCCTGCTGGCGATCAAGCCCTTTCTTCGCAGTTTCAAGCCGCGTGAGCTCAGATTCCACTCGGCGAAATTCACTCAATAAGTGACCTAGTTCCAAGTCTAGCGTATTAATATCATCTTCACTGTTGCGGATGGAGTACTCGATCGCCTCTAGGTCAGTACCAGTCTTTTCCAGCTCTGGTGACAGAGTTGATTGTCCCTGCGCAGCAGTAATACCCTCATCACGGTCTGTCACGATCAGTTGTTTAAGACCACTAATTTCCATATCGACGCGCACTCGATTAGCACTGAGCTGCCGAATCTGCTGCTGATAAGACTCTTTGCTGGTCTCTAGACGCGATAGAGTCGCAGCGTGCGTATAAAAAGCTGTGTTCGCCTCATCAAGTGCCTGATTGGCGTCTTCTCTAGCTACTTGGGCATCAACACGTGCACGCTCGTTACTCGATAGCGCGCTCGCCAATTGATCCAAGTACTTTTGGCATTCAGACTTCGAGAGTGATACTGATTGTTGCTTTTCTTTCTGGTCTTGTTGCTGGTACCAAAGAATTAAAGACCCAAGATTCCTAGATTCAGCCTTCAGTGTTTTATAGCGCTCCGCGGCTTCTGCCTGTCGCTTCAACCGATCTAACTGCCGCCCTAATTCATCTGATAAATCATCTAATCGATCTAGATTCTCCCGAGTTCTAGAGATTCGACTCTCAGTTTCTCGGCGACGCTCTCTGTATTTCGACACACCTGCTGCTTCTTCAACATAGGTTCTGAGCTCTTCTGGCTTCGCCTCAACAATCCGAGCGATCATGCCCTGCTCGATAATCGCATATGAACGCGGCCCAAGACCGGTTCCTAAAAATAAATCTGTAACATCTCGTCGACGGCAAGAAATGCCATTCAAGAAATATCTCGATTGCCCCTCGCGACTGACTTCTCTCTTGACTGAAATTTCGGCAAAACTGGCAAATTCCCCAGAGACCAGCCCTTCAGAGTTATCGAAAACTAGCTCGATCGCGGCCCTTGACACCGGTTTTCGGCTTGTAGAACCGTTAAATATAACGTCAGTCATGGATTCACCGCGTAGGTGTCTCGCGCTGGACTCACCCATCACCCAACGCACTGCGTCAATCACATTAGACTTACCGCATCCGTTTGGACCAACGATAGCGGTCATATTCGATTGAAATGGAACTGTTGTAGGGTCTACAAAAGATTTAAACCCTGCAAGCTTGATACTTTTTAAACGCAAATGATCGAACTTCCACTAAGCTGTTATCAGAAAGCTATCCAGTGCGCTCAAGAGTTTCAAGATATTTACGTTCAAGAGTTCGACAAAGCTCAGTAACCAGTCCAATCGCATCCTCCGATTTTTGTGCGTCAAGTGCTGGAATTAGTTGATTCCGTACCAAGACATCGAGTGATTGAACTCCCAAAAGATTCAACCTCACTAATTTTGAAAAAACACGATCGAATGTCGGGATGAGATCGTCAAGTAATTCTCCATAGACCACGTTCGGATGCAACCGGCAGAGAGTCTCTAGAACACAGACCGGATTCACACATCCAAACTTCGACTCAGACCGCTCCATTGATTGACGTAGTGCATATGAATGCTGCTCGGACCAACGCGAACCGAGCTCTGAGACTACTGGCATCATAACCGACGGCAAAGCCGATGTAATATCTTTTACACGACTTGGGCTCAAGCTCGTAACCACGGCACCTTTTCTTGGGATTACATCAATGAGACGCCTACCCTCCAGAACCCTAAACGATTCCCGGACAGACCCACGGGACACGGCGAGTTGGCCTACGATGCGTGATTCTTGGATGCGATCACCAGACCGGAGAATACCAGCGACAATCTGATGTTCGATATGTGAGGCAATGTTTTCAACCAGACCCGGACCCGGCTGGAATGAAATGTATGTTAATCCGTCTACCATGACTCTAAACTCGCCACTGATCCATCAGTACTCAAAAGAGTATGAACCGCTTATCTTAAAACGCAAGATCATTTGCGCTAGGGCGCCAGATAATTTCAAACAGTGTGCAAAACTATTTCGATTAGGGTTTCAACTGCAGACTAGTTCGATTTTCTCTGTCCAACGTGAGAAAAATAGGGCCACCCATCCAATCTCCCTGGCTACCAGCAGCATCACCTACCGTTAATCGCGCCATGATTTCAACCTTCAGCCCCGGATGCAGTTGGCCCCCCATAACAGTGTCATGATTCGAAAGCGTAACGGTGAGCGGCAACTCGTTTACAGATAAACGGCGAGCAACGATCGGCCGCGGTGACCCGCCAACTTCTCTAGCAAACAAAAACACCGTCGCATTTTTTAAGCTCTCTGGAATAGCTTGGCTTAGCGAAACAGACAATTCAATTTCGGCGCTTCCAAGCGCCAGCTTTTCCGCGGTTTTTTGGGCTACAAGTTCCCTCGCTCGTATGATTCCTAACTCAATTGCTCTAGCCTGTTCCGAACCCGATTGCAATTGCCCGAGCATCCGCGTCCATAAATCCAAAGATCGCTGAAAATCGCCCTCCTCGAAAGCAATTATTCCCAGTGATCCTAATGCAATGATTTGTTTTGGATCGAGCTTTAGTGCAAGTTCAAATAAACTGATGATTTCTTGGTCAGCAACACGATTTCTAGAAATAAATTCGTCCTGTGCCGCTTGTGCAATCACGTAAGCACGCTCATTTTCAGGTAGCGAGTTTAATGTCTCAGTTGAGAGCGCCATCTCGTAGGATCCGAGGTACCAATAGAGATACCCAGAC
>PBDH01000033.1 GCA_002717305.1 Gammaproteobacteria bacterium
GTCAGAGTATCTTCAGCGACTACAATAGCATCATCAACAATTATCCCTAGCGCCATGATCATCCCGAAGAGGCTGATCATATTAATCGTCCCACCGAACAGCCACAGGATACCGAGTGTCGCGAGAAACGAGACCGGGATACCAAGAGTGACCCAAAAAGCAACGCGCTGATTTAAGAATAGATATAGAATGATGATGACAAAGAATAGTCCGGTCAGCCCATTTTTCAGAAGCAGGTTGATGCGATCATTTAAATACTGCCAACGTTCATCAAGAACGATCAGTTCGGTGCCTGCGGGCAATCGTGGCGTAGTTTCTGCGATCCATTGGTTAGTAATCTCTGCCATTGTAAGCGTTGAGTCATTCTCGGTTCGTTGTGGAATAATCTCCACAGCGAGTTGGCGTTTGTGAGTCAGATAGGGTGCTTTCGGATTTACACGATCGCGCACGGTCGCGATGTTACCAAGGCGCACCCCAACCGGTGACCCGTCTAATGAAATAACGGTATTGGCGATATCGATTTGGTTTCGTGCTTGTTCCAAGCTCCGCAGTTGGCGCTCACCGTCGTTGCGACCGGTGGTCCCCGCAGGCAAATCGCGAGCTTGAGTCAAAATTCGGTCTGCGAGCGAATCCAGAGTGAGCCCCAGAGACGCTATGGTTTCAGTACTGGTTTCGATTTGTATTTCACGAGCCGGTAGGCCTCGAAATTCCACTCTCCGAATGCCTTTTGCCAAAAGTTCTTGTTCAGCTTTCAGTGCAAGTTTTTGTAGCTCAAAAGGAGTTAGTGGTCCTGTAATAAGAAGATTTGAGATATTCTCGTACCTTGTCAGAGGGGACACTATAGGATCTTCGGCTCCTTCAGGAAGGATTAGATTTTGTTTAATGCGCTGGTTAATGTCGTCAAGCGCCTGTGAAAGATTAGCTCCCTCCACCAACTCGATTCGAAAGTTTGCAGACCCAAATTGGCTGGTCGCGTCAATCGAGTCGATACGTGCTAATTCCTTTATTGATTTTTCAATTGGAACAGTAAGACCGATTTGCACGTCTTCAGCTGTCGCGCCAGACCAGGGCGCCGAGATGATGATGATATCTAGATCAAAACTCGGAAAAAACTGTGTCCGTAATCGATCAATACCGATCAGACCGGTGATTATCATGACCACCATTAAAAGATTGGCGGCAACTCTGTGTTTGGTAAACAGATGCACAAAGGAAATCACTGAATAATCTCAACCTTCAGGCCAGTGACGGCAGCCGGTAGTCGGGACACAAGGATTTGGTCACCATTTTGGATGTTAGGTGACCGCACCAGGATTTCGGTCTTTGTGGGTCCTGGTCGTTGCCCTAGGTGCTCAACCTTAAGGGCTTCAAGGGTGCTATCCGAAGTAACGCGATATATAAGGTTACCGCCATAAAGAGCATCTGTCGGGAGAACAGCGACGGATGGCTCAGCCACTAATTGGATAGAGACCGATAAGACACTTCCTGTCGGTGGCAGTTGGGCGTTTGAAATAAAGAACGAATCGATGGATCCTGTGTTATCGCGCACCGCTCCACTGACCCGAGTTAGTTTTAGGGAATCCCCACGGTCGGTGGAGGCGATGACTGGGGTTTGCGTACTGAGTGCATTTGACAAAATAAGGCCGATGGAAGCGGGAACCTGAACTCGAATTTCGCGTCCAGAATCAGGTGCAAATGTCAGTAAGTTTTGGTTAGCTTGCACTCGGTCGCCAGACACAACGTCTACGTTGATGACTTGTCCGTTTGCGGGTGCTTTGACCTTTGTCGACTTGAAGTCGCGAGTGGCCGCGCGCACCTCAGCTCTGAAACGTTGAATTGCTGTCGTCAGTTGGGTCCGCTTGGATTTCACGGTTGCTAAGGCGAGTTCTCTACGATTGATTTTTAGTTTTTGGCTGACAACTGCTTGCCGAGCGGTGTCCAAGTCTTCTTCGCTGGTCAGATTCCGCTTTTTCAGATCTAAAATTCGAGCTAGTTTGTGTGAAAGGATGTCTAGAGTCTCGAGGTCCAGATCCAATGCCTCCGTATCTTTTGTCTCGGTGGCATTCAGGGCAATGAGGCCGGCTTTAGCATCCTCGAGGTTGGCCCTAGCGCGTGAGAGTTTGATTTCAGCATCCGTGGAATCAAGCTCTATTAGTAAATCACCTGCGAACGCGCGAGTTCCCTCTCGGGCATAGAGAGCTGCGACATCAGTTGGAATTCTTGCTTTGAGCGTTTGGGTGTCAGGATTTTGCACTGCGCCAAACCCATTGAAGACCGGAGAGATGGTTTGAAGGCGGGCATGTTGTGTTGATACCCGCCAGGCGAAAGGAATTCGCTCGATAGGCTCAGCTTTTAATTTTGACTGAGTAAGTTGGATAAAACCACCGACTCCGACACTAAAAATAACGAGCCCGGCAACGAATGATTTGACTGGAAACTGTCTCATTGGAAACCTTTGCTTATCAAGCAAGGTTATACGCGGCTCTCCGGAGAGGCCAGAAGTTTACAAACCGACAGCTATATCTTGACCGCCAGAATCTTGATTGTCATTCTGAATCTTAACGTAGATCTCTTCCCGATGAATATCGACAGACTTGGGAGCGTTAATCCCGAGTCGAACATGATTGCCGAATAATCCTAAAATCGTGACTGACACGTCATCGCCGATAATGATCTTTTCACCAATTTTTCGACTTAATACCAACATGGGTTCATTTTCCCTTTCTTTCCGTAGCGTCTTTTTTGTCCAACTTATGTCCTGAACATTGCTATTAATTTTTTGGACCGTCAACTGTTTTTGCACTAAACACGTAAAAATTTCCCCAATTTTTTGAAAGAAAGTTGCCAAACTCACTTTTTTGTCTAAGTTTTGTACTCTTCTAAAAGAAGAAAACTCACTTTTATTTTGGTGTGGGGGTGACTTGTGTACAAATTAGTGATTTTCGTACCCGACGAGGCTAAAGAACCCCTCAAAGAGGCATTGTTCGCAGCGGGTGCAGGGGCACTAGGCGCCTACAGTTATTGCTCATGGGAGTGTCTCGGTGTTGGTCAATTTTTACCCGGCGATTCATCGAACCCGCATATTGGTTCCGTTGGTATGATCGAACAAGTTGAAGAGTGGCGGGTTGAGATGTTGGTACCTGATACTGTTCTGGAGCCGGTCAAGAACGCTTTGTATGCTGTGCATCCATACGAGGAGCCTGCGTTCGATTTAGTTCGCTTAGAGGATATCCAGCCACGAACCTAAACCCTAGCAGATGTAGGAGTTTCCTCGCGGTCAATGCAGTGTAACGAGAAACTCCCCTTCTCTAGGTCTTGTTTCACTTGGATCAATGTGTCGCGAACTGTGTGAAACGCAAGCTCATCCCAGGGGATTTCGTTTATTGAGAAGAGCCTCGTCTCGAGACTTTCCGGTCCTGAGTCATATTGGCTGCCGTTAAGGTATGCTAAGTACAACATGTAAACCTGACTAATCCTAGGTATCGATGTGACAACGTAGAGTTGATCAAGATCAGGAGTTGCTCGCGCTTCTTCCCAAGTCTCACGCAAGGCGGCTTGGGCCACTGTTTCTCCGTTTTCCATAAAACCTGCTGGCAGAGTCCACAATCCATAGCGAGGTTCAATCGCTCGTTTACAAAGAAGAACTTTGGTTTGATCGAGAACAACGCATCCCGCGATGATTTTCGGGTTCTGATAGTGAATCATTCCGCATTGTTCACACAGATCGCGGGGCCGATTATCACCTTCTGGTACTCGACGAATGGTTGCCTCACCACAGTTTGAGCAAAAGTTCATAGGGGTCTCCGTTAATTTTTTCTATACTAGCCGAATGTATTTAACGAAACAGATTGTTAAGAAAAAATTTATCCTAACGAACCTGAGCACTTAACGAACTGTCGTGAGCGAGCAGCGGTTGCGTTTGTGATATCAGGTCTTGAGAATCCTAGTCTTACACTCTGTGTTAAAGCACAATATTTGCGTACTCATGCTGGAGAGGTTTCGCTTCCTGGAGGGAAACTTGAATTGTGCGATCAGTCGGCAAACTGCGCGGCATTGCGTGAGCTATCTGAAGAAACTGGTCTTCTGCTTTCTGGCAATCATGCACTCGGTTTTTTGAACCCAATCCAGAGCCTGCACGAGTTATCAGTAATGCCTTGCGTCTTTTGGTCTGATGAAGCGCTTGAAGGTTATCCATGTGAAGAAGAAATAATAAGCGTGTTTTCCATTCCGTTGTTTGAGTTTATTGAACAACAACCTACATTTGATCGTAGCCGACATCGCGCTTCTAAGTGCTCGATGCCAAGATGGCGGCTTGCTGATGAAGAGATCTGGGGCTTGACTGCTTTAATAATCGAGGACTTTTTCTTGATGGTATTCAATCATCGATTTTCGCTACATCCGCTTTCCATGCCCTGATCGAACGGACCCGATTGTCTTGGATGGCTAAAACCTCAAGCCGATAGTTTTCGTATTTTATACTGAGACTATTCTCAGGAATAAATTCTAATAATTCGACAATCACCCCGCTGACCGTGCGCGGTCCGTCGGTTGGTAATTCCCATTTGAGAATACGATTTAGATCACGTACCGTTGCTGAGCCATCGATTATAAATGTTCCATCACCTTGAGGATTAACATCTGGTGAAGTTTCCTGAATATGATCTGTTGTAAATTCACCAACAATCTCTTCAAGGATGTCATCGATCGTGACTAGGCCCTCGATTTCACCATATTCATCGACAACGATAGCGAGTCGTTCTCTTTCCTTCTGAAAATTAAACAGTTGGGTATGCAAGGCAGCGCTTTGGGGAATGAAATAGGGCTCCTCACATAGCTCAACCAAGCGACTTTTAAATTCTTGTTCGTTTCCCAATATTTCCTGATCGTCTATTAATTTAAGTGCAGTTCGCGCATGTAAAATGCCAGCTAAGTTTTCAATATCCTCATTGAATACGGGAAGACGGGTATGTTGTGTTGATCGTAATTGGGTGATCAGTTCTTCTATTTCATCGCTAAGATCGAGTCCAATGAAATCGCCGCGTGGAACCATAATTTCGTCGATCTGAACTCTTTCGAGATCAAGGATCGATAAAAGCATCCCATGGCGCCGAGTGGGTATGCGGTGCTCACTTTGCATCATAAGCGTGCGCAGTTCCTCTTTCGTGAGTCGATCCCGGTTCGAACGCTCCAGATTAATTCCAAGCCCTCGCAATAATCCGTTGGATAGCAGGTTAGTCATCCAAACGAGAGGATAGGCAATGCGTAGTAGCGGCATTAAAACAAAGCTGGCTGGACCAGCTATTCTCTCTGGGTACAGTGCCGCAAAGGTTTTGGGCGTGACTTCTGCAAAGATAAGAATAACGAGCGTTAACAGACCGGTCGCGATAGCCAATCCAGCATCGCCAAAAATCCTAACAGCGAGGACTGTTGCAATTGCGGATGCAAGGATATTTACAAAATTGTTACCGATTAGGATCAAACCAATTAGACGATCAGGACGCTCGAGTAATGACAAGATTCGGCGGGCTTCTTTTGAGCCCTCTTCGGCCCGATGCTGAAGCCTAACGCGACTAATAGCCATCAATCCTGTTTCGGAGCTTGAAAAAAAACCGGATAGGATTATCAGTAGCAGTAAGACCCCGAATAAGACTTCGTTCGAAATTTCACTCAAAACTGTAGACCGTCATAAGATGAATTCCAGAATCGCTTTGCTTCCAAGATAGCCGATGCACAGTAAGGCTGCTGCCCCAATCGCTGTTTTTCGCATCGTACTTGTTACGCCACCTTTTTTTAGATGTTGCCAGAGGGCAAGTGCCATACCGAGCCACGCGACTAGGGAAAGTACCGTTTTATGTGCGAGCTTCTGTCCCCAGAAGTCCTCAACGTATATGAAGCCAGTGATGAGTGCGGTAGTTAGGATGATCCAAGCAGTCTGCACCGTCCGCAAAAAAAGATGCTCCATTGCGTCCAATGGTGGCAGTACCACAATCAGATGTGTTATCAGTCGCTCTTTTAGTTTTGCGTGCTGCCATGATAAGAGGATTGCAAGAGTTCCAGCGTAAGCGACGGCTCCAAATGCAATAACTGACGTCGCAACGTGCAGACCGGTCTCAAACGTTATGGGCTTCATTTGGCTCGGTGCGGGTACTGTCGTTAGGGTCACAAGTGTCAACAATCCAGTGAGAGGAGAAACACCGATTAGTAGCGTATTTACTGGATGCTTGAAACTTGAAACTAGGACGATCGAAAGCAAAAGAGCGCCGAGTAGGGTTCCCATTAGGCCAGTGGTAGGCCGACCACCATTTTCATCTAGTCCCACTAACACTAAAATAATGGCCATGATGCAACCAATAAAACCAAGAATTAACGAGCCCTTGTTACGCGCTTCACCTTTCTTAAAGGCTGCGAGTTGAACTATCCCTGATGCGACAAGTGCTGTTGTTGCGAGTATTCCCGAAACTAAAAAAGACATTTTCCTACTCTGGGTTGATTTTTCGCTATCATAGTCCGTTCGAACTTTATGCTAAAGAGAACTCATGTTTAATTCATTAAGCGAACGTCTCTCGAAGACACTCCAATCGATGGGTAAAAAGGCGCGTCTTACCGAAGACAATATATCGAGTGCACTAAAGGAAGTTCGCAAGGCTTTGGTTGAAGCTGATGTTGCGCTTCCTGTAGTTAAGCAATTTACATCTCAAGTCAGAACCCGTGCGCTTGGTCGAGAGGTGCGAGCGAGTCTGACTCCGGGTCAGCAATTTTTGAAAGTTGTGCAGAGTGAACTTGAGGCAGTCCTCGGAGGAGAATCTCAATCCTTGAATTTAGCCCAACGACCACCGGCGGTAATTTTACTAGCTGGCCTTCAAGGTGTCGGTAAAACCACGACAGCGGCAAAAATTTCGAATTTCCTTAAAAATAGAGAAAATAAAAGAGTTTTAATGGTCAGCGTGGATGTCTACCGTCCCGCCGCAATGGAACAGTTAGCAACGCTTGGCTCTCAGATTGAAATAGATGTTTATCCTTCGACAGCCGATCAGAGTCCAATGACTCTGGCAAAAAATGCGTTGCAAAAAGCGGAGTCAGCGGCCTATGACGTCTTAATTGTGGATACAGCGGGGCGGTTAGGGATCGACGAAGAGATGATGGATGAAATTTCGGGGCTTAATCGGGTACTCAGTCCGATTGAAACCTTGTTTGTTGTTGATTCCATGACCGGGCAAGATGCAGCGAATACAGCAAAAGCATTTTCTGACGTGTTACCACTTACCGGTGTTGTACTTACTAAGGCCGATGGTGACGCCCGCGGAGGCGCAGCATTATCGGTCAAGAGTATCACTGGACAACCAATTAAATTCATGGGTGTTGGTGAGACGATTGATGGGCTCGAGGCGTTTCATCCCGACCGACTAGCGTCACGGATTTTGGGGATGGGTGATATTCTCAGTCTGATTGAAGAAGCTGAGCAGAAGCTTGATAAAGAGAAGGCTGAAAAGGTTGCCAAAAAGGTTTTAAAGGGCAAGGGTTTCGACTTAGCGGATTTTCGAGACCAATTGCGGCAAATGCGAAACATGGGTGGTCTAAAAGCGTTGGTTGATAAAATGCCTGGGATGGGGCAGATGGGAGCGCAAATTCAAAATCAGGTAGACGAAAAACAATTTATGCGGATGGAAGCGGTCATTAACTCGATGACCCCTGTCGAGCGTCGTGACCCGGATGTGATCAATGGTTCTCGTAAGAAACGTATTGCTGCTGGTTCTGGGACCGATGTTCAAGAAGTTAATAAAGTTCTTAAACAGCACAAGCAAATGTCAAAAATGATGAAAAAAGTAGGAAAAAAAGGCGGGATTCAAAAAATGTTGCGCGGGATCTCGGGAATCAACTCTACTAGCGGTATGCCGCGGTTGTAAGTTCAACGCAAAGCCATTATTATTGCGCGCCACTGTTTTTAGACTCTGCGCGGAGCCACACAGGATTAAGAGAATATGGTAACGATTCGTCTCTCACGCGGGGGCGCAAAAAAACGCCCCTTCTATCACCTGACGGTGACAGATCACAGAAATGCTCGCGATGGTCGCTTCATCGAGCGTATTGGCTTCTTCAACCCAATGGCGCGAGGCCAAGCTGAACGTCTGCGTATTGATTTTGAGCGTGTTGATCATTGGATTGGTCTGGGGGCGAAGACTTCTGATCGCGTGAAGCGTCTGCTTAGGGATGCACGCCAGGCAGCCTGATGGCCGACCGGATTGTTGTAGGCAGAGTTCGGTCACCCTACGGCATACACGGATGGGCTTGGATGGATAGTTTCACTGATAATCCGGCCTCCGTATTCGAATGGATGCCTTGGATATTGACACGAAAGGGCGATGGCACAGGTAAGAGAACAGCGATAGATAGGATCGACACAGCCCCGGAGATTTGGAAGCAGCGCGGCAAAAGATATATCGTGAAACTAGTTGGGTATTCTGACCGATCCGGTGTTGAGTCACTTGTAAATTGTTTAATTGAAGTGGATAAAGGCCACCTACCTCAGCTTGATGGTGATGAATTTTATTGGCGCGACCTGGAAGGTTGTCGCGTAGAGACGGTCAGCAAATGTGCGTTAGGTGTCGTGAAGGAGGTTATGCCAACGGGTGCCAACGACGTGTTAGTCGTAGTCGGTAATACTGAAAGCATTGATCAAAAGGAACGGTTGATTCCGTTTATTCGTCAAACCGTTCCTAAAATAGATATGACAGAACGTGTGATCCGCGTTAACTGGGATCCTGAATTTTAATGAAGTGGGGCATAGTTACTCTATTTCCGACCATGGTGGCCGACGCTTTGACTCATGGTGTAATTGGGAAAGCGGTGCAAAAAGGTTTGGTTAATCTTTCAACCTTCAACCCAAGAGCATACGCTACCGATGTACATCAAACAGTAGACGACAGGCCTTTCGGTGGTGGTCCGGGTATGTTGATGAAAGTTGAGCCTCTGCGAGCCTCGATTGCTGACGCAAAGAGACAACTACGCAGCGCACCTGTGGTCTATTTGAGCCCCCAGGGTGAGATGCTCACACAGAAATTGGTTCACGAGTTGGCCGAGCTGCCTGAGCTAATTTTGGTATGTGGTCGATATGAGGGTATTGATGAGCGAGTAGTAGAACTCGACATTGATCGTGAGATTTCGCTGGGGGATTTTGTTCTCTCTGGTGGAGAACCGGCAGCCATCGCAGTGTGTGATGCTGTTGGTCGGTTAGTTCCGGATGTACTTGGGCACATAGATAGTGCAGCAGAGGACTCATTCAGCAACGAATTGCTGGATTGTCAGCACTACACGCGGCCCGAAGAGATAGTGAACTTGAGGGTGCCGGATGTGTTGCTCAGCGGACATCACGGGAACATTGCCAAGTGGCGTCGCAAGCAAGCCCTGGGGCGTACCTGGTTACGTCGGCCTGAGATATTGGAGAAGCAAGAGCTATCTGATGCAGATCAGTTGTTGCTGGATGAATTTGTTAGGGAGTCAAAGCCGTGAGCATGAATCCGATCATCGAAGCGCTCAACAACGAGCAAATGAAGACAGACTTACCCACGTTCGCGCCTGGCGACACCGTCGTGGTTCAGGTAAAGGTTAAAGAGGGCTCGCGAGGGCGACTTCAGGCCTACGAGGGCGTTGTAATTGCAAAATCTAATCGAGGCCTGCATTCAAGCTTTATCGTGCGTAAGATCTCGCATGGTGTCGGGGTCGAGCGCACGTTCCAGATGCATTCGCCATTAGTTGATTCGGTTACCGTGAAACGTCGCGGCGATGTTCGGAAGGCTAAGCTCTATCATCTGCGTGAGTTGTCTGGCAAGGCTGCGCGCATCAAGGAAAAGTTGGATACGAAATAAGTTCGTGCACTGGGCGACGGTCACCAGGTTTATCCTAAAATCATCTTAGGCCAGTGTGGCAAATCGTCGCCTTATAAAAAATCCATCGAGGTCCCGCTGACTTTCTTCAGTGAGCGTCGGCTAGATTACTAGTGCCTTTTAAATCCCCATTTAAAAATATTTGTCATTGACTCTGCAGATTGCTACATACCATGATAGGTGCATGGACTACTGTGCGGGCTCTGTTTTTGATGCTTATCTAGACGCGCTCTACCTAGAGCGAGGACTATCTGAAACAACATTACACGCGTATCGGATTGATCTCGCGGGCGTAGGTGTCTATGCGAAATCACTTGGCCAAACTATCGAGACACTGTCAGATGCTGATATCAATGGCTTCATCGGATCATTATTGTCCGACGGTTTGAGAACTACCTCCATTCAAAGAAAGCTCTCCGCGCTCCATGGGTTTTATAAATATCAAATACGGCTCGGTCAACGAAATGACGATCCAATGGCTCGGATCCGAAGACCATCAAAAGGACGTCTGCTACCAAAGATCTTGTCAGAGGGTGATATATCTAAGCTGTTAGAGGCTCCAAATACTGAGACTCGGATCGGTCTCCGTGATCGAACGATGCTTGAAGTTTTGTATGCCTCAGGTCTCCGTGTCAGCGAACTCTGTCGGCTTGAGCGGTCGAATATTAGTCTCGAGCAGGGCGTTGTACGCGTGCTTGGAAAGGGCAGTAAGGAGAGATTAGTGCCCTTGGGTGATGCGGCAAGAGCTTGGTTACAAAGATATTTGAAAGACGCACGCCCGGGGTTCGCTGATCCACGGGGACCGGTTATTTTCCCTGGCAGATCAGGGGCGTCAATGACTCGTCAGACATTTTGGCACCGAGTTAAATATGTTGCTCGACTGGCTGGTATTAAGACAGACCTAAGCCCACATACTTTACGCCATGCGTTCGCAACGCATTTGGTTAACAATGGCGCGGATCTTCGGGTGGTACAGCTACTTTTGGGTCATGAGGATCTATCAACGACCCAGATTTACACGCATGTGGCCAGAGAACGCATGAAGCAGTTGCATATCGTTCATCATCCGCGTGCGTGAGTTACGATTTAACTAGTATTCAACAAGGAACAATTATGCGCTGGTTGGCATGGATTTTTGCGTTTTTTTCGGTCGCTGCGATGGCTGATGAAGCCCGAATCAGAGAGGCGATTTCGGGTATTAACCCAATGATTGAGATTAAATCAGTAGACGCGGTCGCACAGACACCTTTTTTTGAGGTTATCTTGATGTCTGGCGAGCGTATTTATACTGATAAAAGCGGACTGTATTTTGTGGCGGGTGACCTCTACAACGTCGGGATCGGTGACTTGCAAAATTTGACAGAAATTAGTCGCAGAGTGGATCGTCAAGCCATCTTGGAGGATCTTGATCCGTTAAAGCTTGTGGTATTCTCACCGGTTGTAGAAGTGACACATCGGCTGTTGATCTTCACTGATATCGATTGCGGATATTGCAGACGTCTTCATAGTGAAATTGATCAGCTCCTTAAATATGGCGTTGAGGTCCGTTACGCCGCATTCCCGAGAGCGGGGGTCGGCTCAGACTCATACGATAAATACGTGTCCGTTTACTGCGCCAACGATCAAAGGGCGGCGATGACACTTGCGAAAGCTGGTGAAATGCCAGAAGCCGCAACTTGTGATAATCCCGTCTCCGGTCAGTATCAATTAGGACAAAAGCTCGGAATTACCGGGACTCCAACATTGATTTTCGAGAATGGTGAAATGCAGCCTGGATACTCACATTGGAAGGATCTTTTAGAACGCATGAATCAGCTCGATTCTTGAGCTACAATCTATGGTTTATTTTGTATTGAGAACTGATAGTGGATGCACGATTCCCTCGCATTGAGCGTCTCCCTCCTTATGTCTTTAATGTGATTGGCGAAATGCGTCAGAGCGCGCGGGCAGCGGGTGAGGACGTGATAGATTTCTCTATGGGAAATCCAGATCAGCCGACACCCGAACATATCGTAAAAAAGCTAGTAGAAACGGCGAATCGTGAGGACACTCACAGATACTCTCAGTCGAAGGGCATTCCACGCCTTCGACGTGCCATGGCGGCTTGGTATAAATCGCGTTACAACGTTTGTCTTGACCCTGAGACGGAGGTGATCACCACAATCGGATCAAAAGAGGGTCTCGCACATCTTGCTATGGCAACTTTAGGTCCAGGTGACGCGGTACTGGTTCCAAATCCGGCGTACCCAATTCATCCCTATGGTTTCGTGATCGCAGGCGCCGATATTCGTCATGTGCCACTGCTGCCCGGTGAGGACTTTTTTGCAGAATTGGTTAAAGCGATCGAAACCTCTTGGCCTCGACCAAAAATGCTGGTTCTGAATTTCCCCGCGAATCCGACCGCGATGTGCGTTGAACTCGATTTTTTCGAGAAGCTGGTTGAGATCGCAAGAGAGCATAATATCTGGGTTGTTCAGGATATTGCATACGCTGATATAGTGTTTGATGGATATGTTGCTCCATCGATTCTTCAAGTCGATGGTGCTAAGGATATTGGTGTTGAGTTTTTCTCACTCTCAAAAAGTTACAATATGCCAGGATGGCGGGTCGGCTTTGCTGCTGGTAATAAAGAGTTGATAGGTGCATTAGCTCGAATTAAGTCTTACCTTGACTACGGAACATTTACGCCGATTCAAGTTGCAGCAATTGCAGCGCTTGAGGGTGACCAGCAATGTGTTCACGACATACGCGACATGTATCAGTCTCGACGTGACGTCTTATGTGAAGGATTGAACGCGCTTGGATGGCCGGTTGAAAAGCCAAAAGCTACGATGTTCGTTTGGGCAAAAATTCCTGAGCGGTACAGTGAGATGGGATCACTTGAGTTTGCCAAAAAGCTCATACGTGATGCAAACGTTGCGGTTAGTCCAGGTATCGGTTTCGGCCAGTATGGCGACGATCATGTTCGTTTCGCATTGATAGAAAATGAACACAGAACGAGACAGGCTCTTCGAAACATAAAACGTCTATTTCGTATCGAATCTACTTTTAACCAAACTTTCTAAGGACAGATTTTTGAAACCGATTTCTGTAGGCCTCGTCGGTCTCGGTACCGTCGCTCAAGGCACACTGAACGTGCTGGCAAATAATCGTGAAGAACTTGCGCGGCGAATCGGTCGTGAAATTCAAATTACTCACATTGGTGCTCGCAGTGACCGGGATGGCGTTGATTTGTCTGGTATTCGCGTGTCGCGTGAATTGATGGATGTGGCAGAGGATCCTGAGATTGATGTGTTTGTGGAGTTAATTGGTGGTTGTGATTTCGCGCGTGAGTTGATCGAAGTTGCGATCGATTCTGGTAAGCACGTGGTAACCGCAAATAAGGCACTGGTTGCTGAGTATGGGAATGATCTGTTTGAGAAAGCACAGCAAAAAGGTGTAACTATTGCGTTTGAAGCCTCCGTCGCCGGGGGTATTCCGGTGATTAAGACGTTGCGCGAGGGTTTGGCAGCGAATCAAATTAGTTGGCTCGCAGGGATAATCAACGGAACCGGTAACTTTATTCTGACTGAAATGCGGGACAAAGGCCGCGACTTCGCGGATGTCTTGAAGGAAGCTCAGGTATTAGGTTACGCGGAGGCCGATCCAACCTTCGACGTTGAGGGGATAGATGCAGCTCATAAACTCTGCATTTTGGCATCGATCGCCTTCGGTATTCCACTCAATTTTGACGCTGTATACAGACAAGGTATCTCGACTATCGATTTGATGGATCTCGATTACGCTGAGGAGCTTGGATACCGCATTAAGCACCTAGGTATTGCACGCCGGACCGCAGAGGGTGTCGAAATGCGGGTACATCCCACTCTTATCTCCGAAACACAGCTTCTTGCTAATGTTAACGGTGTAATGAATGCGATTCAAATTCATGGTGATGCAGTTGGTTCCACATTGCTCTACGGACCGGGAGCTGGATCACTTCCCACAGCAAGCGCGGTCGTTGCCGATTTGATTGATGTGGCACGAGCATTGACTGTCGACCTGACTAATCGGGTTCCGCATCTGGCTTTCCAGCCAACACATCTAGATGACGTCTCAATATTACCGATCATCGAGACCTTATGCCCATTCTATGTGCGTCTGTCAGTCCGTGATGAGGTAGGTGTATTGGCGCTCATAACACGTACCTTGGCAGATCATGGAGTATCGCTAGAGAGTGTGATTCAGAAAGACGGTGTTGAAGGGGAACCAGTTGCGTTGATCCTATTGACCCATACAGTGCGTGAGAGAGACGTCTTGTCGGCTCTGGCTAAAATAGAGCAGCAAATTTTTGTCGTTGGAAAGACAGTCGTGCTGCGATGTGAAATGCTGGGAGATACTGTATGAAGTTTGTATCAACTCGCGGACAGGCTCCAGTCTTGGGGTTCGATGATGTCGTCTTGACCGGACTCGCTTCGGATGGAGGTTTATATGTTCCTGAATCGTTGCCCACGATTTCCGAGGTAACATTCAGACAATGGCAATCGCTGCACTATGACGAACTTGCAATCGAAGTAATGTGGCCTTTTGTCGAGGGTTCGTTGAAGCGTGAAGCTTTCGAGGTAATGGTTAAGGATGCTTACTCCTCTTTCCGTCATCCAGCAATTGCACCGCTTAAGCAACTCAGCCCTGACACTTGGCTTCTCGAGCTCTTCCATGGTCCAACGCTTGCTTTTAAAGACTTTGCGCTTCAATTGCTCGGGCGTTTACTAGATCACTTCCTAGCGGAACGTGGAGAGCGCGGTGTTGTTATGGGTGCTACTTCCGGTGATACTGGGTCGGCAGCCATTGAAGGAGCTCGTCATTCTGACCATCTGAATGTAGTGATATTGCATCCGTATCAGCGCGTAAGCGAAGTACAACGTCGGCAGATGACGACAGTCTTCGCTGATAATGTGCACAATATTGCTCTTAAAGGTAACTTTGACGACTGTCAGTCGATTGTAAAAGCCTCATTTCTGGATCAGAAGTTTGTCAGTCCGAGCCGCCTACTGGCGGTTAACTCTATTAATCTTGCTCGCATAATGGCACAGTCTGTGTATTACATATATTCGGGTCTTCGTCTGGGTGCGTTGGATCGGAGGGTTGCCTATAGCGTACCCTCGGCGAACTTCGGTGATGTATTTGGTGGATATATCGCCAAAAAAATGGGCTTCCCGATAGCTCATTTTACTGTTGCGACAAACGCAAATGATGCACTAGTCCGCGGTCTGAGCGGTGATTTATCGAGAAAGCCACTGGAAAAAACACTATCGCCATCAATGGATATTGTGGTGAGTTCTAACTTTGAGCGTTTACTGTTCGACCTCCATGGTCGTGATGGTAATGAGGTGTCAAAGCTAATGAATGAATTCCAGTCAGGCTCTGTAAAGCTTGAAGACCGGATCATCGCTCAGGCGAAAACCTTATTCTCTGCTCATGCAGTTGACGACGAGCAAACATGCGAAACAATTGCACGTGTATACAGGGAGACTGGTGAATTAATAGATCCGCATACGGCGATTGGTGTAAATGCATTGCAAGTGACACCAAGTGAGACGGTTAAGATTATCTTGGCGACTGCCCACCCGTCTAAGTTTGCAGAAGCCGTTGAGAAGGCTGGATTTGATGAGGTGCCTTTACCTGCTGATATGACAGACCTCCTTGGGCGAGAGGAGCGCTACACAATTGTTGAGAACGATTTGAATGATGTCCAAGCATTCGTTCGTTCAGTAACAGGGTAGTGTTTGAGGCACGTCCGATCGATACCTCGGTATTTGCCGAGGCCCGATCACGTGGGTTAGATCCCTTATTGGCCCGAATTATTGCCGGCCGAATTACGAGAGAGGCGTCTCTCGATTCCATCCTAAATCCTCAACTCCAAAATATTGCACCGCCTTCAGTCCTCAAGGACATTGAGAACGCAACATATCGTCTTCGGCTTGCTATCAGTGATGGTGAGTGTATTGGCGTGCTTACAGATTATGATGCTGATGGTCTTACAAGCCATACGGTCATTACGCATGCCTTGTATCGATTTGGTGTCTCTGACAAACACATCTCGCACTGGATTGGTCATCGATTGGAGGATGGTTATGGCATTTCTAAGACTTTAGTTGATCGATTATTAGCATCGGAGGATATCCCTGATGTTGTGATATCGGCCGACTGTGGTTCAGCAGACGAGTTACAAATTGCTAGGCTGAAAAATGCTGGAATTGACGTCATCGTAACAGACCACCATCGTATATCGGATGATGGACCGCCACAAAGTGCTTATGCTGTAGTTAACCCTAACCGAGCCGACTGCTTATACCCGGATAAAGCGATTTCTGGCTGTTTAGTGTCTTGGTTGGTAATGAGCCAGCTCAGGCAAGAATTGATTGACTGCGGAGTTCTAAATGACTTGATCCCAAAGCTTGGTGACCTTCTGGATTATGTTGCTCTCGGAACGGTGGCTGATTGTGTGTCTCTGGGTAAAAGTGAGACTAATCGTGCTGTCGTTAAGGCGGGTCTAAGTTTGATTGCGCGGCAAGAGAGACCATGCTGGCGGGTCGCGATATCACACCTAACCTCGTCGCCGAGGGAAATTAATGCGGAGCTGCTCGCATTTCAGCTAGCGCCTAGGCTAAATGCGAGGGGACGAATCGGCCATTCGCTCAGGGGCTATGAATATCTGTCTGCGTCTTCGGTCGCTGAGGCGACCAATGCATTTATGGATTTGGATGCCGATAATAGAAAACGTAGAAAAATCGAAAAGGCGATGGTTGATCAAGCAAAGCCACTCGCCCGACGTCAACGCCTACACGGAGGGTTGGTGTTGTGCGTCGTCCTAGAACATGGTCACTCGGGAGTCCAAGGGATCGTTGCCAGCCGAATCGTTGAAATAGAAGGTGTACCCGCAATCATTTTCACACTTGGTAATGTTCCCGGAACCTTGACGGGATCAATGCGCTCAATTCCGAATGTCGATGCGAAGGCATTGCTTGACAAGGTGAATAATAACCTCTCTCGAGCGTTGATCCGGTACGGAGGGCATACCGGAGCATGCGGTATGACGCTTTTTCAAGATTCACTGGCCGAATTTAGTCGGGAATTACAGGTGGTTTATCGGCAGGCATATCCAAAGGTTGGACCAAAGGCCCGGTTTCTAGTGGATGGTGAATTACTAACTGAGCAACTAAATACTGGTTGGATTGAATATATGGAGTCATTAGGTCCGTTTGGCCGCGGATTTGACCGGCCATTGTTTATGGGGATCTTCCAGGTGTTGTTTGTTCGGATATTTGGCAAAGACCTGAAACACTTAAGCCTTAGTTTGCGATCTGAAGGCCAAGAGGTGCAGGCAGTCTGGTTTTCTGCACTTGAATCGAGCGAATCTGTTCTTGTACAACCAGGGGATTGGATGAAATGTATTTATGATTTGTCGATAAATACATATCGTGGCCAAGAGGTTTCACTGACGATTCGCCATGGAGAATTAGAACAAAAAGGAAACATGCATGTCTGAAGAGACAGTTGTTCAGTCTAAAACGCTCGGTCAGGACCTATCATTATGGAACGCCTGCTTCGAATCCCGATCTGGCCTAACCTTGGTAGAAATAGCAGAGAGTATTCCACTGACTCCTTCCAAAGTTCATCGATTGCTCTCGACCCTGGAAGCACAAACCGCGATTCGGGCAACCCAACTCCTCGGAGGTCTACCGCCAACTCCCTGGGCTAAATATGACTGATGTCGCGCTCTCGATTTCTGGCCTTGTTAAATCTTACAACGATGTTACCGCGGTTGACGGGCTCGATTTTGAGATATTCAAGGGACAATGTTTTGGGTTATTGGGGCCAAATGGGGCAGGGAAGAGCACGACACTGGGAATGCTTGAGGGAATGGAAGAGCCAACAAAAGGTTCCGTCCGTTACTTTGGTAAACCATTCCCTGCCGACTACCAGAATCGTGTAGGTATCCAATTTCAAGCGACAGCTTTGCAGGATTTTCTGTCGCCCTTTGACAACCTTAAACTTTTTTCAAGCTTCTACGATGACCCAATTCCAATGGATCAAATTATCGACCAGTTTCGGCTGAATGATTTTTTACATCGCGATGCGCGTCGTTTATCTGGTGGACAGCGTCAGCGTCTGCTTCTCGCACTTGCTCTTGTACATAATCCAGAGATTATTTTTTTAGATGAGCCAACCACCGGACTTGATCCACGATCACGGCGAGACGTCTGGGATATAGTCTCCGAGTTAAAAGCAGACGGTCGGACATTAATTCTTACCACGCACTATATGGAGGAAGCTGAAATACTATGTGACGAGTTATTGATCTTGTCGCACGGTAAAACACTACTGCAAGGTGCCCCGGAGCAATTAATCAAAGAAGCCGGTGTATCGGATTTGGATACACTTTTTTTATCGCTGACGGGCGAAACGCTCGTGAAGACGCAGGAGGTCATTGAGTGAGTTCAATCGTGGTTTCTTTGCGACGCATGAAGGCAATTCTTATTGCTAGGAATCTTGAGTACCTCCGTGATCGAGCGAGTTTTGGTTGGAATCTCGTGTTCCCGGTACTGATCGTATTTGCGCTTGCAGTGGTTTTTTCAGGTCCTCCGAGAGCACTATTTGTTATAACAACGATCGGTACAGAAGCGCTTCCAGAGCTGGTTAATTTCCCCGGGGTTGAGATGATTAGTGATCAAGAAGATAAAGCGTTAGATCGTTTGTCGCGTCAACAAACAGATCTGGTTGTGAAGATTGTCGATGGGTCCGTAGGGTATTGGGTTAACGGTAACTCAGCGTCAGGCGCTATCTTAGAATTACTTCTAAAGTACACCGAGGATCGACCACTGCAACGGGGAGAGACCGACGGGGAAGCTATTCGTTATGTTGACTGGGTAGTACCGGGGATTCTAGGGATGAATATGATGTATAGCGCACTTTGGGGTGTTGGCTATGTGGTTGTCAGGTACCGACAGTCCGGCTACTTAAGGCGTCTGAGGGCCACACCCCTGACAAAGTTTGAGTTTTTGTCGGCGCAGGTATTATCTCGACTACTGGTAACTTTGATTGCGAGCGCTATTGTATTTGTTGGTACTAATTTGATGCTGGATTACAAGATGGTAGGCAGTATCACTCTTTTGCTACTCACTGGCCTAATTGGTGGCTTAGCAATGATCACATTGGGTCTAGCGATTGCTTGTAGGA
>PBDH01000034.1 GCA_002717305.1 Gammaproteobacteria bacterium
AGCATCCCTCTAGAGTGAGTTGATGAATGCCTTTAGGAGTTCTTCGTTCTGGAACGGAAATTTGTTTCTTGCCAGAGAGATATTGTCCAGTCACAGATTGATCATGGGACATAACTTCGATCGGAGTTCCCGCAGCCACGATTTGGCCACCATGGACGCCAGCGCCCGGACCAATATCAACAAGGTAGTCAGCACTTCGTATTGCTTCTTCATCGTGCTCTACAACGATTACGGTATTACCTAAATCTCGCAAATGAAAAAGTGTATTTAGGAGCCGCTCGTTATCGCGTTGATGCAATCCGATTGACGGTTCATCAAGAATATACATTACACCTACCAACCCAGCACCAATCTGGCTGGCAAGACGAATGCGTTGGGCCTCACCCCCTGATAGCGTTTCTGCACTTCGATCAAGTGATAGGTATTCTAACCCTACATTGATTAGAAAACCGAGACGAGCTTGGATTTCCTTTAAGATTTTATCCGCGATCTCTTGTCGTCTTCCAGGCAGGTCCAAAGCTTCAAAGAATTGATAACATTCACCGATTGGAAGTTTGACAAGGTCTGGAAGTCGCGTTCTATCGATAAATACATTTCGCGCTGCAATGTTAAGTCTTGATCCCTTGCATTCAGGGCAAGGCGCCTGTGTCATTAGCTTGGCAAGCTCGTCGCGTTGAGACTGACTGTCAGTCTCTCTATATCGGCGCTCGAGATTTCGAATAACGCCTTCAAATGGATGATTTTTGGAAACTTCTCGGCCACGATCAGATACATAACTGAAATCAATCGATTCATCGCCTGACCCGTAGAGTACTTTGTTTTGATGTTCTACAGACAGATCCTGCCACTCGGAATCCAAGTTAAATCTGTAGTGACGGGCTAGACATTTGAGAAGATGATAGTAGTACAAGCTTCTGCGGTCCCAGCCTTTTACCGCACCTGACGATAACGAGAGTTCTGGATCGACAACGAGTCGATCCGGATCGAAGAACTGATGCACTCCGAGACCATCACAGGTAGGACAGGCACCAAACGGACTATTAAACGAAAAGATTCGTGGTTCAAGTTCGGGGATCGAATACCCACAAACCGAACAAGCAAACTTGGATGAAAACACCATCGGTTCAAACGACTCATCCATAGATTCGATAATGGTCTGCCCTTCTGAGAGATTCAGCGCCATTTCGATTGATTCAGCTAGCCGAAGCCGTTGCGATTGGTCAACTTTTAGTCGATCGACGACGGCATCGATCGAATGCTTTTTCTTTTTATCTAGGGCAGGAGCCTCATCCAGATCGATAACAAGACCATCAACACGAACCCGAATAAAACCCTGTGATTTCAGCTCTTGGAATACATGAAGATGTTCGCCTTTGCGGTCACTGATAATTGGGGCCAGAACAAGAATTTTTGACCTTTCAGGTAGGGCCAACACTTGGTCGACTATTTGACTCACTGTCTGAGCCTCAAGGCTCATGTTGTGTTCTGGGCACCGCGGTTCGCCAGCCCGCGCGTACAAAAGTCTCAGATAGTCATAGACTTCAGTGATCGTACCTACTGTTGACCGAGGATTATGGCTTGTTGACTTTTGTTCAATTGAGATAGCTGGGGACAGCCCATCAATGTGGTCAACATCTGGCTTCTCCATCATGGAGAGAAATTGGCGTGCATAGGCCGAAAGCGACTCAACGTAACGTCGTTGACCCTCTGCATATAATGTATCAAAGGCAAGTGACGACTTACCGGAACCGGAGAGTCCGGTGATCACGATAAGCTTGTCGCGAGGTAGATCAAGATGAATATTTTTGAGATTGTGGGTTCTGGCCCCACGGATTTGTATAGAGTGCACAACGATCCGTCTTAGTCGAAAAATTTGTGTTTATCTATTGATTGGGCTTCAACGCGACGATTCAATGCAGAAAATCAGAGTGTTCCGAAAGCGTGTTTCGATAGTCGCTGATGTGCACTCGTCCGTGCTACATTAATCTATGATCATAACACTTATAAAATAGGATAAATTAATGGCGCGTTCAGTCAACAAAGTTACCCTGATAGGAAATCTTGGTAACGACCCAGAAATGAAAGCTTTGCCCTCAGGTAATCAGGTTGCAAATCTCAGCATTGCCACGACGGACTCATGGCGTGACAGAAATAGTGGTGAAATGCAAGAACGTACAGAGTGGCATCGTGTTGTATGCTTCGACCGGCTCGCGGAAATCTGTGGACAATATTTGCGTAAGGGGTCGCGGATTTATATTGAGGGAAGTTTGCGGACGCGATCTTGGGAGCAAGAAGGTCAAAAGCGATATACAACCGAAATTATTGGTCGTGAGATGATGATGCTTGATGGTCGTGGGGATACCGATATGACATCGCAGGCGCCGGTTCAGTCTCGCCCGCAAAGTGAGTCAGCGCCGCAGCAGGCAGTAACTCCACCTGTCAGTCAGCCGATGCCAGACCCTAATATTGATGACGAAATCCCTTTCTAGGTCAATTAGCTTCCAAGATGAGTCAGATAGTCGATTTCCAAAGGCGCGAGTTTTAGTTATTGGGGAAGATACGAGCCTAGCCTCTGCTTTTTTTGAATCTGAGGCCAGTGGCGGTCAGCAGCGGATAGGTCTGCCAAGAAACGTCGATTTATTTGATGAATCAGCGGTATTCGAAGCCATTCGAATGCGTCGGCCCGATTTCGTTGTAAATTGCGTGGTTGAATCTGGCGTGGATAGAGCGGAGTTCGACCCACAGGAGTGTCGACTAATCAATCATGATTTGCCCGTTAATTTGGCAATTGCCTGCAGCGAGTTTGATGCTACGTTAATTCAGTTTTCCACTGACTATATCTTTGATGGTCAGAAAGACATTGCTTATTTTGAGGATGATGCGCCTAATCCTCTAAATTTATATGGACAAACGCGTTTGGAAGCCGAGCGTTATATTGAAAGTTTGTTAGATCGTCATATCATCCTTCGGGCATCCCATTTGTTTGCTCCGGCCCCCAACAGTTTTGTCGCCAATATTTTGGATCTTGCACGGGTCGAGTCTGAGCTCTCAATGATTCAAGATGAAAGAGGCTGTCCCACATCTATTTTTGATATAGGTCGAGTAGTCTCGGCAGTCATTGATCAATTGCACTCTGGAGCAAGGCCTTATGGTACCTATCATGTCGGCTGTCAGGGAGATGCATCTTGGCTTGAGCTCGGAGAGTGTATCATTGCACAAGCGCGACAATTTGAAGATTTAGTAGTAAAAGAAATTCACGGTATTTCAGGGAAAACAATACAAGGACGCGCTTTACGACCTCAGCGTTTGGTTCTCTCAACTCGTAAGCTTTTATTTGCTTTTGGGGTGAAATCGAGGTCATGGAGACAGGAGTTGGCAGAAACCGTCGAGCGCCACTATTCTACGGAAGGAGTAAAGCATGGGTCGCGTTAATTGCGGTTCGGTCATTCGCCAACGAATGCTGAGATTAAAGAAGCGTAAAAACGTGTTACGAAGACAGCGAAGTCTCAGAGAAAAGATTTTATTTGCTAAGGGTGATTTTGAGGATCAGTTAACTGAAAACTTGGAACCTTTTGCTCAAAATGAGTCAGCCAAAGGGCAAGGTCAGTAAAGTGTGCTCTCCATTCTCCAGCGAAGCGAAAATCGAGATAGCCAAGGGTAACAGCAAGCCCAACCTGATCAAGCGTCGGGCTTGACGAAACTTCCGTAAGTTGGTTATTGAACCACTCCAGTCCGGCTATGACTTTTTGGTTTTGCCGATGAAGCCAATCAGCATTTACTTGCGATTGTTTTCTAAACCGTCGCTCATACACCATTAAAAGCGCCGCTTCAGTTATGCCGTCTGCTAATGCAATTCGGGTCAAGCTCTCAATTCGCAGGCACTCAGGCAATAGATCGGTTCGGTTTGCAAGTTTGATTAGATACTCGCAAATAACTGTTGAATCGACGATTAGTTGGCCAGATTTCAGTTCTAGGGCGGGTATTTTGTCCAAGGGATTAGGGTTTTTACTGGTCGCGGTTCGGGTGGAACTGTCGATGTTGATCACATCTAGCTTGTCAAAAACTCCCGCAACGTGGGCGGTGATCTTTACCTTTCTTCCAAAAGGTGAGGGCGGCGAAGAATAGAGTTTCATCAGGTAATCTTCTGAAACGTCATGCAGGCATTGGTGCCCCCAAAACCGAAGGAGTTCGACAAAATAGTATTTATGGGTTGATCCAGGCGCATTCGAGCGATAGGCAAATTTTCCGCACCTGGATCGAGATTTTCGATATTTGCTGATGCAGCGATGAAATCATTTTGCATCATTAAAATTGAATAGATGGCTTCCTGCACGCCAGCAGCACCTAACGAGTGACCAGAAAGAGATTTGGTCGAGCCGATGACAGGGACATTATCTCCAAATACAGTGTTTATGGCATTTAATTCGACAATATCACCGGCCGGTGTCGAGGTTCCATGGGCGTTGATATAGTCGATCGGACCTTCTACGCCTTCGATAGCTAACTGCATGCATCGAATTGCTCCCTCACCGGAGGGTGCAACCATATCTGCCCCATCGCTGGTTGCACCATAACCGGTGATTTCAGCGTATAGCTTTGCATTTCGTGCCTTAGCATGTTCGTACTCTTCGAGAACGAGTGCACCTCCTCCTCCAGAAATCACGAATCCGTCACGATCTGTGTCATACGCCCTCGAAGCCTTCTCTGGCGTATCGTTATATTTGGAAGAGAGGGCTCCCATCGCATCAAATAAGCAAGATAATGCCCAATGCTCTTCCTCACCACCGCCAGCAAAGACAATATCTTGTTTGCCAAGTTGTATTTGTTCCATGGCATTACCTATGCAATGTAAGCTCGTCGAGCACGCGGAAGACATCGAGTAATTAACGCCTTGGATCTGAAAAGCAGTTGCGAGATTAGCTGATACGGTTGAACCCATGGTCTGAGTGACGCGATATGGTCCAACACGCTTGACACCCCGTTCCCTCAGGATATCGGCCGCCTCTACTTGACTTTGAGATGAAGCGCCGCCTGATCCCATGACGAGCCCAGTTCTTGGGTTACTAATATTTGATGTTTTAAGCTCGGCATCATCGATTGCTTGCCGAAGAGATAGATAAGCATAGGCTGCGGCATTTCCCATAAAACGCAGTAACCTTCGGTCGATATGTTCGGAAAGATCAAGATCGATTGATCCTGAGATTTGACTACGCATCCCGAGGTCGGCATACGTTGGATTCGCTTTAATACCTGAGCGACCTTGTCGAAGGCTTTCAGTTACGGAATTTGCCTCGAGTCCGAGGCAGGATGTAATACCAAGTCCAGTAATTACCACTCTACGCATACTGATTCCTTTCTTACCGAACGCTTTGCTACTAGAAACCGTCTGTTGAGGTGAAGAGACCAACCTTTAAATCAGTCGCATGATAAATAGCACGGCCATCTACACGAACAACCCCGTCCCCTAGACCCATTACTAGGGATCTAGCGATGACACGTTTCATGTCGATTTCGTAGGTTACCTGTGTGGCAGTTGGGAGGATTTGGCCGGTGAATTTCACTTCTCCAACTCCAAGCGCGCGCCCTTTTCCGGGGTGTCCACTCCAGCCAAGAAAGAATCCAACTAATTGCCACATTGCATCTAACCCCAGGCATCCAGGCATCACAGGATCCCCAGGAAAGTGGCAGTCGAAAAACCACAAACTTGGATAAATGTCGAGTTCAGCCATCATGTGGCCTTTCCCAAACTGTCCGCCATCCGCCGTAATCGTTGTAATTCGATCCATCATCAACATGTTTGGCGCAGGTAACTTGGCGTTGCCTTCACCGAACAGTTGACCATGGGAGCAGGCAAGCAATTCATCCCTGTTGTATTGGTTTTGCATTAATCCTCGTCGTCCCTTGGACACCTATAATTAAGATCGAGAGTGTACCAGAAACCTAACCTAAGACTGAATGGAGTCGAGTCTTAGCATTGACACGGTTTCAGGACATTGTGGGGATGCGTTTGTAAGGACTTCTGATAAGCTTCTGTTTTGATGTTAATAAATGCAGGATACTGATTGATGGCATTGATTCGTCAGGACGATCTGATTGAAAGTGTCGCCGACGCACTTCAATTTATTTCTTACTACCATCCAGTGGATTTCATTCAGGCCGTTAACGAAGCATATGAACGGGAAGAATCGTCCGCAGCGAAGGATGCACTGGCTCAAATATTAATAAATTCGCGCATGTCTGCCACCGGTCACCGGCCGTTATGTCAGGACACAGGTATTGTGACGGTATTCATTAGAGTGGGGATGGGCGTCTCTTGGGAAGGCGCGACCATGTCTGTTTCGGACATGGTCAACGAGGGCGTCCGACGAGCATACAAGCATCCAGATAATATTCTTCGGGCATCGATTATCGAGGATCCCGATGGCGCTCGTAAAAACACTAAGGACAATACACCAGCTGTTATTCACTACGAGATCGTTGAGGGTGAAACGGTTGATGTACAGGTTGCGGCCAAGGGCGGTGGGTCGGAGAACAAGTCTAAGTTCGTGATGCTCAATCCATCCGATTCAATTGTTGACTGGGTAGTGCAGACTATTCCGACTATGGGCGCTGGTTGGTGTCCCCCCGGCATTCTTGGCATTGGTATTGGCGGTACCGCCGAAAAAGCGGCCGTTATGGCAAAAGAATCTCTGATGGAACTAATTGATATTCACGAATTAAAAGTGAGGGGCCCAGAATCACGAGCTGAGGAGTTACGACTAGAAATTTTCGACGCTGTGAATAATCTGGGTATCGGAGCGCAGGGCCTTGGTGGATTGACTACCGTTCTCGATGTCAAGATCAAGGATTATCCTACGCATGCGGCATCAAAGCCGGTTGCGATGATTCCGAATTGTGTGTCCACACGACACGCACATTTTGTCTTGGATGGGTCTGGGCCTTCATTACAGAAAACACCATCGCTTTCAGATTGGCCTGATATTACCTGGGACGTGGGTCCAAACGCACGACGGGTTAATCTAGATACCTTAACGCGTGAGGAGGTTAAATCCTGGACGCCGGGAGAGACCCTTCTTTTGAGCGGCGTCATGTTGACTGGTCGAGATGCAGCGCACAAAAGAATTGTTGAAATGCTGGATAATGGTGAAAACCTACCGGTTGATCTCACAGGGAGAGTTATTTACTACGTCGGACCAGTTAATCCAGTGCGAGACGAAATCGTTGGACCGGCTGGTCCCACAACATCGACACGAATGGATAAGTTTACAGATCAGGTATTGGAACAAACCGGACTGTTTGCCATGGTCGGTAAGGCTGAACGCGGGCCAATTGCGATTGAGGCGATCAAGAAACATCAATCAGCCTATCTTATGGCAGTGGGTGGTGCAGCCTATCTAGTTGCTCAGGCCATAAAATCGTCGCGAGTCATTGCTTTTGAAGATCTTGGAATGGAGGCAATTCACGAGTTTGTTGTCGAAGATATGCCGGTTACCGTGGCCGTAGATTCGAGGGGTACCAACGTGCATGAAATCGGGCCAGTTGAGTGGGCACAGAAAATCCTCATCAAAAACACAGGATGATGGGAACGATTTTTTAAACTTTTCTGCCTAGTCACTATTCATTTTTGCGGATAGAGAGTGCTACCTTAATGCGATATTTTGGTAATTATTTGCTAGAGAGGTAATGATGGAGTGTTCTCCTGACGGTTGGAGTGAAGAACTAAAAGGAGGTGTTCGGGTACTAACGAGAACCTTTGAGTTCGCGAATTTTGCCCAAGCCATGGCATTCGCTGTTCATGTTGGAGAGGCTGCCGACGCAGCCGACCATCACCCAGAAATCAATGTTTCCTGGGGTAAGGTCCGCGTTGACTGGTGGTCACACGATGCGAATGGCGTGACATCGCGCGACATCGCGCTTGCGGAGACAACCAACCGGTTATATTACTAGAGGCAATTCAAGCGTTTAGATCTTGATTTTTTTGAACTTAACCGTGTGATGCAGAGACAGAGCAAATCAAGCCTGCACGTCAATCAGGATACGTCCTGACACTTGATTGTTGATAAGTTGTTCAGCGGTGTTAACTACATCCTCAAGGTTGATGGTTCGCGTGTTTGCATCGAGTTGATCGGTAGTTACGTTTTCTGACAGTAGTTGCCAGGCTCGTTCCCGTGTCTCGCTTGGTGCGTGGACGGAGTCGACTCCTTGGAGCCTAATGTTTCTAAGAATGAAAGGGAATACCGTAGTTGAAAACTGGAAGCCTCCGGCGTTTCCAGTGGCTGCAATCACACCGTTGTACGTAATCTGGGGAATTAATGTTGCTAACACCTGACCACCAACAGTGTCGATTGCCCCAGCAAAACGTGTACTCTCGAGTGGCTTTGGGTCTCGCTTGAAATCGGCTCGTTCCAAAATTTCAGACGCGCCCAGCTCTTTTAACCTGTCATGCTCAGACTCACGGCCGGTAATAGCGTGAACCTCGTAACCGAGTGTAGAAAGAACAGTTGTTGCGATTCCACCAACCCCGCCTCCCGCACCTGAAACTGCAATTGGACCATCCGAGGGTTTTAGATCTGAATCGAGTAGGGCCAAGACACAGAGCATACCAGTGAGACCCCCTGTACCGAATTGCATCGCCTTACGACTGTCTAGTGCTTGCGGTGTTCTGACTAGATAGGAGCCCGGCACCCTGACTTGTTCAGACATCCCACCGGTATGGGTCTCCCCCACACCATGACCAGTTAAAATCACATGTTCGCCAGGTTGGTAGGCCGGGTCGTCGGATTTTAAAACAACTCCTGCCGCATCTATCCCCGGAACCATTGGAAATTCACGGATGATTTTTCCCTTCCCCGTAACGGCAAGAGCGTCTTTATAGTTGAGCGAACTGAACTCGTTAGAAATCAGAACATTACCAGTTGATAAATCACTCGATGTAAGTTGCTCGATTTTTACATCAGGGGCGGGTGAGTCGGTTTTATGTAGACGCAATGCGCGGAATGTGGCCATGGGAAACCTCTTTATCGCTGTCCGCTAATGGTAAGGTGTTTTGAATAAAAAAAAAGAGGGATTTTCGTCCCTCTTCATTTTCGCTTGCACGGCGATTAATGCTTAGTCGCGGTCTCGATAACGCTCTTAACGATGCCAGAGGCTTGGTCACGGCTCTTGATGAGTGTTTCTTGTGACGCCTTAGCTGCGTCAATGAATTGTTCTTGGAGACCTTGGAGGTAGGCCTTTTGAGACTCCACAGCAGCGGCTAAATCTTTTTCCACTGTAAGAGCCTTTGCTTGCTCCATTGCGCCCTCGATGAGGTGTTTGAAGAGACTGGTCTGCTGCTCGGTCAAGGTCTCGACGGTAGCCTTGTTAACCTCAAACAAGTCAGCCATAGGCTTCATAGCGTCCTCGTAGGACTTAATATCGAATGCTTTCTTCATATTTGCTTGCATATCTTCGATCATTTTTGCGTACATATTGATTCCTCTCTCATACGTTTTTGTGCATTGCACAACCATAGTGTGAAAGATACCATGTTGCACTGCAACGTCAAGATCTTTTGTGCGTTGCACCAAATAAAATCAGTTGTCTCTACCAGAGGGATTGCCACTACCCATAGTTTTCGACATGGATTCCCAGAGTTTCATATTTTCTTCGGTCATCTTCTGCCACATGCCCATGGGCGAGTTAGTACCCATTACATTACGCACTTGATCTTGCATTGCCTCTTGCTGGTTTAAGAAAAATGAAATGGATTGTTCGAGGAAGTGTGCCATATTTGTTTGTAACCCAGATCCATAAAAGCGTATCAGATGTTGCAAGACTTCATTGGTAAGAACATGTTCTCCTGCGACGTTTTCTTGTTCAATGATGATCTGTAACAGGATCGAGCGTGTTATATCTTCCCCGGATTTGGAATCCACGACGCGAAAGCGTTCGTGACCGAGGACTAAATCCCTTACATTGTCGATGGTAACGTAACAACTTTGTGACGTGTCATACAGACGTCGGTTGGGGTACTTTTTTAATGTGCGCATGGGGATGCCTGCTGTTATGACCAATCACACCAAACCATACTCACAAATTAATGCGAGCGCAAAAAATTTGAGGCTACTTATTTGCGAGGACTGAAAGACTTCGATCCGTCACAAAACGAGTGGATTCAGACGTGGTTCTCTCGTCTGAGCGCAGAGACTCGACTACTCAATTTTCTTGGGCCACTTGATGTTAATAAATTTGGCCAGAGTCTGACTTCGTTATCAGTCGAGGATCCCGAGCGCTTTCGGGAGTTTTCAGTTGGTTTGCTACCGAGAGTATTAAAAGCATTGTTAGACAATGATCCCGACGACTCTTCTTGGGCCATTCTATTTGATGAGGTAGGCTCACTATTCCCTGAATTTAAGAATATCAATCGTTCTCATATGCTCTGGTTAATCCGTCAGATTCAGGCTTCAAACGAACGTGTTACCAAGTTGCGTTCAATGATTGAGTCGGGCGATATAAATATTGAGCAGGGCATGGAAAACTGGCGGTGTGACATCCTTACAGAAGCAATGTTACCAGACACAATTCGACCAGATATCTTTTGTCTGGGCCAAAATATCGCTGCCACATCTGGCCATGTGGTATTTGAAAATCAATTATTTCAACTCCTTCAATATCATCCTGCGACTGAAACGGTTTATGAAAACCCGGTGCTACTCATTCCAGCCTTTGTGAACCGTTTTTATATCCTCGATCTTTCTGATGAGTGCTCAATGGTTAAGTGGTTGGTAGATCAGGGACACACAGTTTTCTTGATTAGTTGGGTCAACCCGACCGAGCTGCTTGCGACCTATGAAATGACGCACTACGTGCTTGACGGGGCTTTGGCGGCACTTGATTGTATTTGTCGAATGCTTCCCAGTTGTAAACCGCAGGTTGTGGGCTATTGTGCTGGAGGCGTTGTTTCAGCGATCTTGGCGGCATGGTTAAAGGCACGTGGTGAAGATCGAATATCATCGCTTTCTCTACTAACGACATTGCTGGACTACAAAGAGTCTGGTCCCCTCGGTAATTTGGTCTCTGAAGAAAGCATTGAATCGTTCCGTAAACCACTGAACGACTTGGGATACTTGCCAGCCGAACTTTTGCTTCGTATTTTTGCAGGCCTTCGGCCGCATGACTTGATATTTGAGCGTATGCTCAATTCATACATCTTGGGTCAGCGGGCTAAACCCAACCCCATACTGCACTGGCTTGGTGATGGAACGCGGACTCCCGCCTCTCTTGTGTTGTGGATTCTAGAAAAGTTGTACATTGAAAATGTATTGGTGAAGGAGACACCTTTCGAACTAGCAGGTCAGCGTATCCAATTGTCCACTATTGACTGCCCGGTCTTCTTGTTTGGCGCTGAACGAGATGATATCAGCCCGTGGCAGAGTGTGATGCATGCCGCGGATCAGTTTGGATCAACTCCTCTGTGTGTCTTGGGTGAGGGTGGTCATAATGCGGGCGTAGTTAATCACCCAAGTAAGCCGCGATATAACCACTTTGCACTGAATACTGATAATTTAACGGATAAACAATTGGCAGAATTTCGCTCCGGCAGCTGGTGGATGACGTGGCACGATTTCTTGACTGATAGAGAAGCTGAACCTGTTTTACCGCCTAAAATAGGTGGTGGTATCCGAGCTGCAATTGAGAGGGCGCCCGGCCGATACGTTCGGATCAGATAAGGTTTGGCGTTTTCGCCACACTTCTATAGACTGCGCGCCCACAACATCGAACGAGATCTAACGTGAATCAAATTGAAATGGAAGGTGCAAACCGCCGCACATTTGCAATCATTTCGCACCCAGACGCCGGGAAGACGACGATGACAGAAAAACTGTTGTTGTTTGGGAATGCGATCTCGGTGGCGGGGACAATCAAAGCTAGAAAAGCATCAAGGCACGCAACCTCTGATTGGATGCAGATGGAGCAAGAACGTGGTATCTCGGTGACAACGTCCGTGATGCAGTTCCCATACAGAGACCGCATTGTCAACTTGCTAGATACTCCAGGTCATGAGGATTTTTCGGAGGATACCTATCGAACACTAACTGCAGTCGACTCGGCACTAATGGTGCTCGATGGTGCTAAGGGTGTTGAAGATCGAACAATTAAGTTGATGCAAGTTTGTCGGTTACGAACAACGCCGATTGTTTCATTTGTTAATAAATTGGATCGTGATATTCGGGACCCAATCGAGTTAATCGATGAGGTCGAAGACATCCTAAAAATCCATGTGACGCCAGTCACTTGGCCCATTGGGATGGGGCCGCATTTCAAAGGGGTATATCACCTTCGCAACGATGTCATCCATGTGTATGCAAAAGGTCAAGGCGCTCGGATTCCTGACGATATCCAGATTCGGGGGTTAAATTCCGACGAGGCGCGTGAACTCTTGGGGGGCGAATGGAAAGATTTTTCAGATCAGATTGAACTGGTCAGAGAAGCGACTCCCGCGTTTGAGGTTGAACGATTTCTAGCTGGTGAGTTAACGCCAGTATTTTTTGGTACAGCGATGGGTAATTTTGGTGTCCGCGAGATGCTAAATGATTTTGTGGATTTCGCACCAAAGCCTGTCACCCGAGAAACAGAAACACGCCAAGTCCAACCCTTTGAGGAGAAGTTTAGTGGATTCGTGTTTAAAATTCAGGCGAATATGGACCCTAAACATCGCGACCGTATCGCCTTTTTACGTGTCTGCTCTGGTTCTTATAAAAAGGGTATGAAGATAAAACACACGCGAATCGGTAAGGATGTGAGGATTTCGGACGCCGTGACATTTCTGGCTGGTGATCGTGCGACGGCTGATGAGGCATATCCTGGAGATATTTTAGGTCTTCATAATCATGGGACGATTCAGATTGGAGATACGTTCACTGAAGGTGAAAACCTGCAGTTCACCGGAATCCCGCATTTTGCGCCTGAGCTGTTTCGATGTGTTCGTCTAAAAGACCCTCTTAAAACCAAACAGTTACAGAAAGGATTAACCCAATTATCGGAAGAGGGTGCTACTCAGGTATTTATGCCTCATAAAAACAACACCTTAATTGTCGGGGCAGTTGGGGTTTTGCAGTTTGATGTAGTCGCGTTTCGTTTACTGGACGAATACAAAGCTGAAGCTATTTATGACCAAATCAACATCTACACAGCGCGCTGGGTTAGATGCGGCGATCCAAAAATATTTGCTGATTTCAAAAAGAAAGCCTACGAAAATCTCGCTGACGATGGCGGCGGACACCTGACTTATTTAGCACCATCGCGAGCGAATCTGCAGCTCATGCAAGAGCGTTGGCCAGACGTTGAGTTCATGGAAACCAGAGAGCATTGATCGATGTGGGTTGATATCAACGTTCATCTAGAGTTGATGAATGCCCCATCTGAATCAGTGAATCAAGCGGCAACCGCGGCAGCGGTCAAATTTATTGCAACAGGGACCGATCCTGATCAGTGGGATTGGCTTGCGGGTCGAACGTCAAATGTAGCTTTTGGGTTACACCCCCGCTATGCGGTACAGACGTCTGACTGGGTGTCACTGCTTGAAGGCTATTTGCGCAAGAATCCACGCTGTGCGATGGGAGAGATTGGGCTTGATTTTAGGCCACAAATGCCAAACCGCGAGTTACAGAAGAAGGTTTTTGAGAGACAACTCGCTCTTGCCAAAGAACTGGATCGGCCAGTCATTATTCACGCGGTTAAGGCCCATTCTGAAGTGATTTCAGCGCTCAAACGAGTCGGTCTCAGTCGTTTTGTAATCCATGCATTTTCAGGATCTAAGAATATTGCTGCTGATTATTTGGCGATGGGCGGATATTTAAGTGCTAGTTGTGTTCTGATGCGTACGCCGCGACCGAAGGCATTACAAGTGTTTCGCGCGATGCCTCGTAACCGACTGCTTTTTGAGACGGATGCTCCAGATTTACCTTTGGCAGGAATGGATCAGAGTTCTCCTGAATTTTTGCCCATCATCGGACAATCTCTTGCGTTAGACTTCGAGATTAGCTTGTCGGCTCTTGAGCATTTGAGCTATGCAAATGCCCGAACTTTGTTTGACCACGATTTCGTTCAATAAGGCTGAGGACCGAGGGCACGATCATCAATACAAGCACGGTTCCGTATGCGAGACCGAAAACGATGGTTGTCGCCATTGGAATCAGGAATTGAGCCTGGGGTGAAGTTTCGAAGAGGATAGGCGTCAGTCCTGCGATCGTAGTCAAGGATGTCAATAATACAGCGCGGAAACGTAGACAGCTTGCTTTTATAATGGCCTCCATATGATCTTCACCGGTATCAATCAGTCGCCGGTAGGTGTCCACCAGGACGATTGAGTCGTTAATCACAATGCCAGATAAGCCGAAAAACCCAAACAAAGACAGGACAGTGAGGTCAAGACCCATCAACCAGTGACCACCAATCGCTCCGGTTAAACCGAGGGGAATGGCGATTAATATCGCAAACGGCCAGAAGTAACTGGAGAAGACCCATGCGAGAATAATATAGATCATGGCTAATGCCACCAACACACCTACTTTCATATCTGCGAATGTTTCTTCACGATCTTGGGCACGTCCTTGAATACTAGATTTCAATCCGAACTTTGTTGTGATTTTCGGTAGCTCCATCGCACGGATATTGGAGAGAATTTCGGAAGCATTGGCGGTTAAAGTATTTACATCAGCACTCACCACAATACTTATTTGACCATCCGTTCGCCGCAGCTTATCGAGTCCTCTCTTTGATTCAAATGTCGCGACGACAGGTAGCGAGACAGTGGCTCCTGAGGCTGTAATGATTGGTAATTTATCCAGAGTCGCTAATCGGTCACGCTCCGATTCGGATAATGAAAGAAGTACATCTACTTCAATTCCATCCTCATAAAAGGTTTGGAGCGTTCTACCTTCGAAGGCGCCTCTGAGTTGTCGAGCTAATTGTTGTGACGTCAGATCTAGCTGTCGGCCTTGGGGTGTTAAACTTACCACTAACTGTTCGGTACCAAACGGGAGGTCATCATCAATGTTCGAAACGCCCGGATAGCGCTGCAAGATATCTTGGATTTCCAGTGATGCTGCCTTTAAAGTTTCAGCATTACCGCCGGTCAGTTTGATCTCAATAGGCTTCGATGGCGGGCCGCCTCTTTCTTGGCGGATAGAGAATTTCTCGATACCTGCCGGTAACTGGATTTTTTGTCGCCACGCATCGATAACGATATCGTTGGGTGGCCCGTCTAGCTCACCGGTCAGTATTATTTTAAGTGTCCCGAAATGATCGCCTGTCTCTCCACGTACTCCAGGTCCCGAGAGTTGTCTGTGTTGCATCAATGTATGACGAATAACGGTACCATCAAATTCGTCGTTCACTGCATTTGCTGTTTCCTCAAGGTGTTCTAGAAATCGATCGACATCGTCGGGGGAGGTGCCGGCGGTGAATTGTGCTCCCGCCCAAAGGGTGGTGCCGTCAATCGATGGAAAGAAGGTAAATTTGACTCGTCCACCGGAAATCAGTCCTACGGATAGAATAAATACTGTTAATGCAGTGGTCAGGGTTAATGCTGGAGCTTTAAGAATCACTCTGACAAACGGTCTGAAGGCATTATCTCGGAATTTGAGGAAGCCTCGATCTAACGCTCTTCGTATTTTACCGTCGCTACTTCGGTGTCCGCGGCTGAGGCTTTGTTGCAAATGGCCTGGAAGAATGAGAAAGCACTCGATCAGAGAAGCAACGATCACACAAATCACAATAATTGGGATGTCTTTAAGGATCGACCCGATCACACCACCAACTAACAAAAGCGGTGTAAAGGCAGCGATCGTCGAGAGGCTCGACGAAACCACAGGTGCGAGCATGCGCTCTGAACCCGTCAGGGCAGAATTTAGAGGTGCTTTCCCTGATTGATACAGAGTCAGAGTATCTTCAGCGACTACAATAGCATCATCAACAATTATCCCTAGCGCCATGATCATCCCGAAGAGACTGATCATATTAATCGTTCCACCGAACAGCCACAGGATTCCGAGTGTCGCGAGAAACGAGACCGGGATACCAAGAGTGACCCAAAAAGCAACGCGCTGATTTAAGAATAGATATAAAATGATGATGACGAAGAATAGTCCGGTCAGCCCATTTTTCAGAAGCAGATTGATTCGATCGTTTAAATACTGCCAACGTTCATCAAGAACGATCAGTTCGGTGCCTGCGGGCAATCGTGGCGTAGTTTCTGCGATCCATTGG
>PBDH01000035.1 GCA_002717305.1 Gammaproteobacteria bacterium
CGTCCTTAATGCCACCACGGGCGAAGACCTCAGCTTCGCTCACTTTCTGACAACACACGCCGCAGGCACCGCCCAGCTGTTCTTGCAAGAGGGCCACATCCACAGACTTATGCATCTTACCGTGAACCCTGTGACGCATTCCGTGGCCCTTTGCGAACTCACCCATCTTCATGATGTTTCGCTCCAACGCATCAAGGTCTAAAACGAGACACGGTGTTTGCACCTCGCTCTCCCGCATCCCAATCCGCGCCGGAATGTCGTACCCGACCTCTAAATCATTCCAATTCAATGCACTGTTCATAATTTTCTCACTTCATCCAAGGGAGTCGATCTAGATCGACATTTCCACCAGTAACAACGACTCCAATCCGTCGACCACGAAATACATCCTGATTCTTTAAAATGACTGCCAAAGGCACAGCACAGCTCGGTTCCATAACGATCTTCAAGCGCTGCCAAGTCAATCTCATAGCGTCAATAATTTCTTCCTCGGTCGCTGTCAGTACGTCGGCAACGTAGTGCGATACAAAATGCCAGGTGTTCTCCTTCAAGGGCACCTTGAGACCGTCAGCAATGGTCACGGGAGCATCATCGGCAATAATCCGACCCGACCGAAACGAACGTGCCGCGTCGTCAGCTTGGAGAGGCTCGGCCGCAAACACTTCGATTTGTGGCGCTTGATTGCTAACCGTCAAACAGGTCCCCGAAATCATCCCCCCCCCTCCGATGGGCGCGACTATAGTGTCTAGACCCTCGACCGATTCGAGCATCTCAGCCGAGCAGGTCGCCTGGCCTGCAATCACTCGAGGGTCATTGTATGGATGCACGAACTCAGCACCAGTCTTCTCTTGGATCTCTGCAAAAACCGCTTCGCGACTGCTAGTAGATGGCTCACACTCAGTGATCAAACCGCCGTACCCAAGGACCGCGTCCTTCTTGGCCTGTGGTGCCGTCTTGGGCATCACAACGTGGCAGGGAATCCCACGACGGCCGGCCGCATATGATAAACTCAAAGCGTGATTTCCAGACGAATGTGTCGCTACGCCGTAAACGGTATCCTCATCTGTTAAACCGAAAACAGAATTGCAAGCGCCTCGCACCTTAAAAGCACCCGCTTTCTGAAAATTCTCACACTTGAAAAACAGCTCGGCACCGATCTGCTCGTTCAGGTACGTTGACGTCAATATCGGGGTATTGTGGATGTATGGATTAATCCGCTCCCTAGCCTGGAGCACATGCTCAATGGTCAGGTCGGGCGCGATCACTACCGTTTCCATTCCGACGCACTTCACGGGCTTGAGATTCTCTTCAACTGGTGCATTCATCACGCCACGTCCTCGCATGCTGATTCTTCGATCGCAGCCGCAGCCTGTGAATTCAAACTAAACGAAGAACGATACCAATCTTGAGCCGCGGCGACACCGCTTCCGCTTTCGACGGGATACCCGAGATCTTTCATCGCCATCTCAATAACCGCCAATCCACTCAAGGCTTGTGCCTCCGTTAAAATCCCTAAATGGCCAATCCGGAATGCTTGACCTGCAAGTTGCCCAAGCCCAACGCCAAACGACATCCCGTATCGGCTGTACGCATGTTCAACCAGGCGATCGGCATTGAAGCCTTCCGGAACCATGATTGTAGTAACAGTATCCGAAGCAAATTGTAAATCGCTGCAGCAAAGTTCAAAGCCCCATGACGCTACTGCCTGCCTGATACCCTCCGCCATTTTAAAGTGCCGGCTGAAAACCTGATCCAGGCCTTCAGTAAACAGAAGATCAAGCGAGTGCTGCAAGCCAGCAATAAGCTGCATAGGGGGTGTGTAAGGGAATCCGCCTGCGGCTGTCATTTGGTCCATCTGCGAGCAATCGAAGAAGAATCTAGGCAGCCCCGCCGACTGACTTGCTTTGATCGCTTTCTGGCTGAGTGCAACTATCGCAAGTCCAGCCGGTAGCATGAGTCCTTTCTGTGAACCGGTCACGGCCCCGTCGATTCCCCACTCATCCATCCGAAAATCCATGGAGGCAATAGAACTTACTCCGTCAACGAAGAATAGTGCCTCGCTGCCAGCCACATCGATAGCGTCTCTGATGGCAGCCAGGTCAGTTCGCACGCCAGTCGCGGTCTCGTTGTGTGTGGCCAAGACCGCCTTTATCTGCCCTCCCGAATCTGCACGCAATACCCGTTCGAGTTGATTTGGATCTGCCGGACCGCTCCAGTCACAGTCTATGATGTCGACGATAAGCCCAAAGCTCTGACAAAGGCTAATCCATTTATCAGAGAAAACACCGTGCCGACATGCTAGCACCCGATCCCCTCTTGAAAGCGTGTTCGCGATCGTGCACTCCCAGCCGCCCGTTCCTGTTCCCGGAAAAACAAACACCTTCGCTGTCTCAGTTGCGAAGATCTTCTTCAAATCATCAAATAATTTAGGTAACAACGACGCAAACGCGGGGGAACGATGATCGATCGTAGGCTGGTCAATCACCCGTCTTACAGACTCGGGAAGATTAGTCGGACCTGGGATAAAAACAGGGTTAAGATGACTCATCCGAATTTTCCTTCTGTTTTTGGATAAATGAACTTTACGACTATTCTAAACCTCCGTATATTTATCCAGAAAATAAAAAATGAAATTATGAACAAATAAAAAACCAATAAAAACAATATTTTAAATTTTCCATTTTTTAAATTTTTAAAAAAATGAAAAATATTGATCATTGCTTTTGCTAATTTTCATTGCGCTCAATAAACCTGAGAAACTGACCATGTTAGAAAATGATATTAAAAAGCCTAGGGGCAGGCCCCGCAATGTGACGATTGAAAACACACCATCCAAGGCTCTTGATAAGGGGCTTGTCGTTCTCAGAAAAATCGCAGAGTCCGACGGCGTGTCTTTAAATGACTTGTCGGTGGATTTAAATATGCCGATGGCGACCCTGCACCGGCTTTTGTTGACTCTTGAATCCCACGGGTTCGTGAGGCAATCAAAATCGGACGCAACTTGGTCGATCGGTATCGAGGCTTTTCGGGTTGGTAGCGCATTTCCGCGAGCCGCTAAACTGCTTAACGTTGTAAGGCCAGTCCTCAAGGAACTCTCAATCCGTACAAGTGAGACTGCGAATTTAGGAATCATGGAGCAGGCTGAGGTGATCTTCCTCGCGCAGCATGAAACTCATCATGCGATTCGAGCTTTTTTCCGACCGGGATCAAGGGGGTCTTGGCATGCGTCAGGCATCGGCAAAGCGATCGCGGCATACATTGCGATCACGGATCAGAAAGATCTGTTTGAGAAGGCACCATTCGAACAATTTACCGAGAACACATTGATACACGAGAAAGAACTACTTGATGAGTTCAATCAAATCCGTGCTATGGGTTATGCGCTCGACAGAGAAGAACGCTTTCTGGGCATGCGCTGTATCGGTGCCCCAATTTTCAACTCTACGAATCAAGTTGTAGCTGGTATCTCGATTTCAGGGCCCGTTGCACGAATGGATGATCGATTGATCGCCGCGCTTGGTGAGGATACAGCGAGATACGGGCAAGAAATATCAAGATTATTGGGTGCAACCGTCGTCAACTAGAGTAAAAACCTGTAACCGCTAGCGCAAGTGCAAGGTAGCGTGCTGATTTGGCTATAGTTACTACGAGCATGAATCGCCACAGCGGTTCCCTCATTATGCCAGCGCATAGCGTTAAGGGGTCACCGATGAAAGGCAACCAGCTGCCGAGTAACGTAGTCCATCCGTAACGCTTATACCAGAAAAAAAGTCTGTCCATCTGCCGCGAACGACCAAAGATACGTCGCTCAACAGGGCGGCTACAGAATCTACCAAGCCCCCAATTCACGCAGGCTCCAAGCACATTTCCGACAGACGCTGTAATTACCAAATGAAAGACAGATGATGGCTTATATAAGATCGAAGCCACCAATACTGCTTCAGACTGCGCAGGGAAGAGGGTCGCCGCTAAGAAGGACGACACAAACAATGTTAGGTAGGTTTCCAAGTGTAACTACTCACCAGTCGACGTGCGTTAGTCTACCTTCAACCGAATCCCTACAGCGAGTGGCCTTGTGTTCCTTCTAAAACTTACTGATTTCAATTTGATATTGAAACCGATCAATCAATATGTCGACTAAACCGGTAAATAAAATCATTGCCCCAAAACCAAGAGTCCCGATAATCATGTCCATCGATTAAATCTCCAAAAATCTGACACCAAAATTGATTGAGCAAACGTCGCGCCAACTTTCCACAATTGAAAACCTAGTCATCCAGTACCACTTAATGGGTTGTTTAGTTATGAGGACCAATATGTCGAAGCGTGCCCTACTTCTTTTAACATCACACACCCAACTCGGCGACACGGGCAGACACACCGGGTTCTACTACGATGAAATGGCGGCGCCATACTGGACTATGCGCGATCTGGGCTGGGAGATCACTATCGCGTCCATCGCAGGTGGACCGGGATCGCCTGATCCAAAAACAGTAGTCGAACCCCGAAAGCGCCCACCGAACGTCGCTAGGTTTATGGATGACCCGAAAGCTATGAGGCAGCTCGAAGACACCATTAGGGTCTCCTATGTTGAAGGTTCTGAATTTAATTGCGTGTTCCTGCCTGGGGGCCACGGTGCGATGTGGGACTTCGATAGCGACACCGTAGGTCAAGTTATTACCGATGCCTGGACAGCAGGGGCCGTTATCGGCGCTGTCTGTCACGGACCATCCGGACTTCTACAAGCCAAAGAAATTGACGGGTCCCCCCTGGTAAAAGGCAAACGTGTCAACAGCTTTACCAACTACGAGACCGAGCAGATCGAACTGATTGGTGTTGAGCCATTCCTGCTGGAATCCCGTCTATGTGAGTTGGAAGCGCGTTTCGAATGTAGCGCGAACTTCACGCCACACGCGACGCAGGATGGTCGGCTGATCACGGGACAGAATCCGCAATCAACTGGGGCCGTCTGTCATCTATTAAAAGAATCGCTGGAGGATCTATGATGCTTACAACGCTGCATGCTCTTATTTTTGGTTGGCTCGGCGCAATCACAATGTTCACCCTGACGGTCTCACCGACGGTTTTCGCTGTGCTCGACGGACCTCAGGCAAGTTCATTTCTGAGAGCCTACTTTCCTAGACTGTTTAGATACGAGATTACTGTTGGACTAGCAATCATTGGTCTCAGTGTTGTCCTATCGATGAATGGTATGACCTATCATTACGGAATCAGTGTCGGACTAATAGTCACGGTATTGGCGTATCTGAACTTGCGAGTCATCATGCCCAAGGTCAACGACGTGTCAGATCAATTAATCAACGATCCGAGCCCACAAATGAAGAAAAAGTTCGCACTTCTGCATGGACTCTCGGTAGGTTTTTTCGGTATCAATGCACTCGGTATGATCGTGCTTTTTGTGTTCGGGTACTAAATCAGAAAAAATAAGAATCTGATTGCTACGGTACCTTGACCGACCGGTTCCAGCGTTGAAAAAATCGTCGACGGTTCACTTCGTCGAGGTGCACGATAAGTGCCGGTGTAACCCGGATGGGCTTTATCGGCCCGCCCTTACGCTTTGAATGGGTAACCTCTACACGCTCACTCGGAAGCAAGCACTCTTCGGCTACCCACCAACATAATAACCCTCACGCTTCAACGTCACTGAAGTACTATTCGACTAGAGACTTTTCTATTTCAGGTGAAGGGGCTGATGGATCAGGACCTTTCAACGGATAGTCCGAGTCGGCTGCTTTATCTTTGAAGAAATCTGAAATAATTATTGCATTGCACTAGGATTATACTTTAGTATCATATTTTTAATAATCATCTCTCACAAGGAGAAAAAAATGTCGGTATCGCAAGCCACAAGCTTCGCTTTTCAAGTTTCCTGCGGATGGTGTGACACACTGCGTAGGTCGGTCGTGGGTGCACTTTCGTCTTTGTATGGGGGAATCGTGACATCACGACAGCTCCAAGCAAACTATCAGGTCGCAGAAAGACTTGCCGGACGCGGAGATTTTAAAGGGATGACGGTCCGAGAAGTCGCCAGCCTAATCAATCAGAAAACTCTTTGAATTTGGTGATGTGCTGGGAGTGCGAGGCGACAAAACTCCCAGCATTTTGCAATTAAGGGGCCCGCGATTAAACGTGAGGTAGCTGCCTTATCATTCGCCTTAATCTGAATAAAATGACTTCAAGCCAGTTGATCAAAAACCTTTTTTATCAATTCGAAACAGAAGCCAGATTATCCGAGTGCTTGCAGTTCTTTAAGTTTGGCTTCCGCAAGCTCGGTCAGTTCTGAGTACTTCCGGATATCGCCGTTGCGTTGCGACTGCATGGCTTGCCCGAGTAATGTTTTGTATTCCTTATCTAACTTTTTCTTCGGATCACTTTTTAGAAAATCAAACATCTGTCCCTACCCTCATATCTTAAGGGCAAGGTTGTGCTCACCCGCGAACTTTTAAAGGGCGGAGTAAGGTAAAAATCAGAATAATGCTCTCAAGCTCTTCACGATTTCAATCGATTCTTGATTATCACCATGCACACACAAGGCATCCACAGGAATCTTGATTCTCGAGCCGTCACTCGAGACGATTTGCTGTTGGCTAATAATCTGTTCCGCCTGATCCATGATTTGCTGAGGATCGTGATAGACTGAGGCCTCAATGTCGCGGGATTGCAATCGCCCGTCAGGGGTATACCGGCGATCAGCAAATGCCTCAAACAAAAGCGACACACCTAATCGGTCAGCAAGCTTTAAGTGCGTCTGATGCTCCGCCGTACCAAGAATCATCAACGGTATATTAAACTGCGAGCGAGCTACCGCCGTCATCAATTCCGCCATCAACTCCAGATCATCCATCATGCGGTTGTATAGTGCACCATGAGGTTTGACGTAATCTATTGTGACTCCTTCGGCGGAGGCGATGGTTGCCAAAGCTCCTATTTGCGCGAGCATGTGCAACGCCGCCTCAGAATGAGCCAACGGCAAGGGACGACGACCAAAACCCGCGATGTCTGGATAACTCGGGTGTGCACCGACCGAAACACCATATTGTTTCGCTAGGCGCACGGTTTGTCGCATGGTCAGGGGATCGGACGCATGACCACCGCACGCCACATTTGCCATGTCAATATGCGGCATTAAGGTTGCGTCATCGCCCATCGACCAGACACCGAAACCCTCACCAACATCAGCATTCAACTTCATTTTCGTTCCCGCAGTTAATGGACACTACCGAAAGTCACCAAAAAATTTCTGACACCTCACAAAATCAACTCTCGCTTCATCTAGAGAAACTGCCCGAAAGGACACTTGCTGCCCGGACCTGCGTTGAGCAAGTTGCCCCAGCGACCTCCGTGTTACTGTACCAAGTAAAGGATAACCCCCCAGAGACTGATGGTCGCGCATCAACACAATCGGCTGTCCCGAAGGAGTTATTTGCACCCCACCAAGTGGTATCGGAACAGAATAACGCGGACTGCTGGCGTTGATAATCGATTGCCCATGAAGCCTGTACCCCATGCGACTTTGTTCCTGTGATACTTTGTAACTTTGATGCAGAAACTGATCAAATGCAGCGGACTCAAAATTATCTGTTACCCGGAAGATAATCTCACAAACTAAAGGGTTCGAATAAGACTCGAGATACCGTCTTGGCATCAGCTGCGCAGCCATCAACTTTGTTTTTTGGTAAATTAATGCATCACCACTCGATAATGATGCTCCTGTCTGATGCAATCCTCCCAGCAGGTCGCGCTGACAAGTCGCAACACTCCCTAAAATGGGGTGAACCTCAAATCCAGCATCAACCGCCAGATAGGTAAACAATCCGCTATCTAATTGCCCAATGCGGAGCTCAGACCCCGCTGGGGCCGGGTAAGCCCCGGGGCCCGCTAACGGATAACCGTTTAGTGAGATTTCACCCCACGCGCCTGTGATTGCGAAATTTACGTCTTCAACAAATTCAGCGACAAACCCACCAAAACCAATCTCGATCATCGGACAAGTGACGGGGTTCCGGAGCAGGTGGTTCGCCCAACACGCAGCGATACTATCCATCGGACCAGCATGGGCGACGCCTTGGCTCGCGAAACCAAAACGCCCAAGGTCCTGAATCGTATGCATCTGATTCGCCAGTTTAATGTGGAGCATTAGTCTCCTCAATCTGGCTAAACTCATCGATAGAAATAGATTTAAACCGAACGGACATTCCAATAGACAACTTGGCATCAATCGATTGCCCGCTCAACGACACTATGGAACCAGGCATCCGCCCGATAATGTGCCAACCGCCAGGAGTTTCCCTCGGATAAATAACAGTCTGATTTTCAGCGATTGCGACCGATCCAGCTGGGACTCGCGTCCGCGGGATATCACGTCGCGGCAAATGAATCCTCTGGTCTGTCTCTCCAAGATAAGCAAAGCCTGGGATAAAACCTGTCGCTAGTACCCGATAATCCCGAGAGCAATGTGCATCGATAAGGTCTTCCACAGCCAGATCGATTAAGTCACTCACCGACTGCAGATCCAACCCAAAAGACGGGTCGTAGCAGACCGGGATTTCAATAGATAAATCACTTTCGTCATGAGCGGTGCACGTAGACTCGGTAAAAACATTAGCAAGGATGCCAGATATTTGTTCTATCGAGATCAGTTCGGGCCGAATGATCAGACTCAAAACGCCAAACCCGTAACAGTAATCAGTCAACCAGTTTGGATTGTCTGACCGGACCCAATGAGTAAACTTTTTAACCTCCACAAAAGTCTGATCAGCTACTGGAGGGCCAAGGCATATTTCAACAGTGTCTTCAGATATCCACGTGATTAAGCCTTGAAAACTTAATCCACTCATAACCATTCACGCATGCTGACCAGCCATATTCCCCGAGCAGACCCAAGCTTAATAAAAATCACAATACCTAAGATACCCACTCGCTACGACCAAGAAGAATAACGTCTTAATCCTTATTAGCTAATCGACGCCGTAAGACTAAGAACAAAGCCTCAAGAAAATCCTTTCTCAGAGGTTTGCTAACCTCCTTTAGCATATTCCTCTAAAACAGGAGGCCGTTGGAATAGAAACCACTTATGAAATTATAAATGACTCTTCAATTCGCCTAGTGCGATTTTCAATGATCGTATTTATTAAGGAGCTTCTCGGACGGGATCTGACTAATCAAGAGAACCTGCAAAAAAAGACCAAATTTTCTGAGCAAAAGGGGCTCGCCTACCACCACTCGATCTGAAGCATCATTACGACCTAAAGTAAATAGAAATTTACAGATTCAGCCCATTATAAATTTGAAGCTTAATTCCCGGCCCAGCCCAACACAGGTTATCATTTACAAAAGCAACCAATGATTGCATTATTAAATAAAAATATAGGGACTATTCTAAAAAAGTGTGGCTAAACCTTCCTTCGTTGAATCGAGAGACTTAAGAAGATGATCTGTACACAAACCTTGTTTAAGGAACTTACGACATCGAAAAATTTAATAGAACGAGACTTTTCCGAGCTAGCTGACTCAACCGATCAAGACGTCGCATACGTTATCAAAGAAGGTGAGTTAATATTGCGAGATAATGATCTTCTCGATACTGGCTTAACGGCGACCCATAAAATTGGTTCCGGCGAACCGATTTGGTTCGCCGAGACGATAAGCAGGCGAGCTAAAACCTTGGGGTTCACAAATATCGGGGATACCGCACTGCTTGAAATAAACGGGCCTGAGCTAAGGCAACATGTTAACAAGGCTGGGTTTCTGTCGAAAGAGATTATAAGGTACAGCCTTGCTAGGATTTTTGAGAGGAGTGACTCTCGTCGGAACTTTTCCTTCGAGGATGCCCTCTATGAAGAACGAAGCGAGGTAAACCAAGTTTTCTTCAATCGGGAAGAAACTATATTTAGTTGGGGTGATAATGCCGACTCGATCTATTTCATCATAGACGGGCAAGTCTCGCTAAGAACGATAAAAGATAAAAATTTCGCTGTCCTTGGCTCAGCAGACAGCTTCGGAGAATCCTCACTTATTACAAACAAACCCAGAAGTCTCAGGGCCGTAGCTGAGACCGATTGTAGACTTTTCAGAATGAGCTCTGATTGGGTTCTGCACAATTTAAACAAGGAGCATCCCATCGTTCGGCTGGCCATTCACCAGGCGCTCTCAATGAAGTCCATCCGAAATCAAATGCGCCTCATTAAAACAAACGACGGGGTTTATGTTGCGGACACCAACATCGCTTAGCTGATCAAGAGATAAGTGGAGATGATCGAGATATCTTGTGCCGAGGAAAAAGTACAAACACCCTCTCAGCCTACATTTTCAATTATTTAATTTTTTGGCTCAGGTTACGATTTAGTTTCGCCCATCATCACTTTCTTTGCCACGTATTGGCTGAAAAATCGTAGACAATTGAACTTGGACAAGGTTTGGCGTGAAGTGTCACACCAATTTTTTCACCAACAGAATCATTGGTCGCTATGTAAAAGCACTTATTAAACTCCATCCCCACATCCTCTTCATGATCAAAAGCCATCGGTACGAGGACAGCTGGCGGTTCTCGCTTTGCCCATATGCCAGTTGACAAGGTTTGCGATAGTAACGAACCGTCTGTCGAACACGAAAATAGTAATAATATCGACACAGCAAGCCCGAGGCGTGACGACAAATGCATCAGAGGGAATAGGCCCCTTTTACCTCAAGATACAATTGGAAAACAGGGTCTCCAAAAAATACAAGACCGAGGAAAGCAGGTACTGCCGATACTAAGAATAAGCACTGTAACTTTAGCCATAAGGTGCCCCCGGCTTTCACCAGCGTGGGATCCTGCTGAGAAACGAAAGCCTCGTCACTTTCAAGCAACATTTGCCGTTCCTTTTCGCTCATGAAACACAATGACATCACCACAGTACCTGCCACCAGACCACTTGGGATGCAAATTGAGTGTGCACCGGTGTCGCGACAAATTAGGTAGGTTATAGTTGCAAGCATAACCCCTACACTAAACGGAATTATAACGTCCGCAATCAAGGGATTGTTGGTATTACCGAGGCTACCTAGTGCAGAGTTTTCATCAGTGAAGGTTGTCATAAAGCAGTTACCGATAATCACTTATTTAATTATTGAGTTTCATGAGTGACTGCTCAGGAATTTTTCCCGCGTCCCTCCACCGATAAATAGTATTTGGTGTTACCTCAAAGAAATCGGCAACCGCTCTCACGGAGCCATGAGCAGAGATGACAGAATCAACTGACGCATACTGGAGTCGCTTTTGCCTAGGTAACGGCTGGCGCATCGCCTCACTGAGAGTCGATTGCCATTTGTCGGGGATAAGGCCTGACTTCTTCCACGCTTGAACGGTTGATGGATTCAGCTGGACTACCTCGGCCACCGCCTTGATGGATCCGAAATAATTGAGTGCTTTTGAAAACCGCATTGGAACCTCCAGTCACAACATACTCAGAAATGGCGTTGTTATGAAATTACACTTCAATACTTAAACGGGAATCGAAAATACAACCAATGATTGATTATTGTCAATCATTGATTCGATTTAGGAGTTATACTTTCGTATTCGAGAAAACAATAAGCCATTTTAGTAATATCGAGACATGACTAGTTCACGAATTGAACCATCGGCCCGGAACCTTCCAGTTCAAAAAAGGGCCAGAGAAAAATACGAACTGATCCTCCGAGAGACCTGTGCTCTGCTCGAAGAATCCGGTTTCGTAGGATTATCAACACGCGAGATCGCACGGCGAGCTGATTGTAATATAGCTACAATCTATCGCTATTTCGGTGGGGTAAATGACATCGTAAAAGCGTTAGGTGAACCCTTCTTCACCGGTGTCTCTGAGTTGTTTGATCACATGTCCGCGCGATTGGCAGAGGGCGAGACTCTCGAGTCAGCTTTTGAATTTTTTATACAGGCATTTACAAGTGAACTTGCTCAGAATCAATGGGCATTACACGCAGAAGCAGGCATCCTTACTGATAAGGAACTGATTGCCTGGAATAGCCAATTCCTGGAAAAAATTGAGAAGAGACTCACCGGAGTGCTCGCCATAGCAGGAATTGAAAGAAGCACAGCCGAGCTTGAATTAATTTCTTTTAGGTTGGTACGTCATTGGAAAACCTACATGCGGACATTAGTCGAATATGAAAATCTCGAGGAGGCGCAATGGCTGCAAAACGATACTGTGAAGACATCCCTCGCTTTGGTCGAGGCTCCTTTAGCATAAGCGAGCAGTATTCAGTCATTAGAGCTGAACTATACCGAACCTTCGTAAAAGAAAATCGGATTGAATAGTGCCAGAACCGCCTTGTCCCAGATATTCAATCCTGAATTCTTATGCGCAAGAACCTCCGTGATGCTTGTAAGACACTAACACACATTCATCCTTAACACCTCAATAGTTGAACAAATAAATTTTACTGCCATACCCCGCTATCCTCGCTTGATGGGTAAAGTCGGAGATCGTGAGCATGAAAAATCCCTCTGAACTGGACGAATTTTCGGCAGATCTGACTTATGCATTCTCTGATGTTTTTAGTCTAGCTCGCGGCTTCGATTAGTCCGACCCCATACTAGACGCATTCGCATGCGATCCGGTTATCGCTGGCTCGTTGATTTGTTTCGGCCGCACTATGGTTCGGTTAGCCGCGTTAAGGCTCAACCTAGATGCAGAGTTCCAAGCAACCGCGACTCATCGAACAAACGCTGATGCCATGAATCGCTTTGCTGACATAGAGCGATTTGAGAAATCGGTTGGAGAAATCGGTTGCAGAAATCCTAACGGTCCACCTAATGCGTTCTTGCGCTTTTAGCAGCTAAGAATTCAGTTTCTGTGGACGACCTCTACTTTCGGTAATCAGGCGATCACAGAGCAAACTCTCAAATTAGGGCGACATGAGATCAAAAAAATCTCGATGGAAACAGCCCAAACCCGGCCACCAAGTAATAACACTCTCAATCTGTCGATCTGAGCGAGCTTATTTGTATCAAACCGACGACTGAGAGGGGAATAATAATTGTAACAAGGGCGACAGCGATCAATAAAAATCCCAGTTCAGAATAGTCTGCCGCTGTGGTGACCTGTTCAGTAGTCTGATCAACAACTTCCCTCGATATCTCAAATATTTGATTGATATATTTTGTTGCCAGGGCACTTGCCGACAAAGCGAGGTTAGTAAACGACGCAAATACCGCAAAAAACGTAGCCTTCAGCTCATCGGGCGCATTTTTGGCAATCCACGCCAGCAATGGAATCATCGAAATCTGTCCGAGAGGCGATTCAAGTGCGGTATTAAAGATCGCAATAAACCGAGCGTCAACAACACCTCCGGTATGGGTCACAGTCCATTGATGCAACCCGTAGTACATACCAATACTCGGTAAAAAAAGACAGCCGCCGATCAGCGACAGAACCACAATAATCCGCGCGATCGAATAATGGGCCACCAGTGGCCGAAACAGAATAATTCCTAATAGAGTAAGGGCCGACGAGATCGCGGCCAACACAGATAAAAACTGCTCATCGAATAATAGGACATCAATTTCAAACCACGTAAGGCCCGGGCCAGGAGACGGAACCGCACGGAACACGAAGATCGCAATTGCGGTGCCGACGACCATTAAGCGCTTATCTTCGCTTAGATAACCCAACAGCTGACTCATCAAATATAAAATAATTAACATGGAGCCCAGAAAAACAATTTCTTGGGCAAACGGAATATCGAGGCTTCCAACCGACACTGAAAAAATCACAAATAAGAGACTTCCGTTTAACACTGCCCAGTTTGGACGCGCTTTGGAGATAACCTGCCTTTGATCTGGCTGGTCGAACCGCAAATATCTCGCCAATATAACGCCTACAATCGAGACCCAGGGAATAGCGAGCGCGTAGATATAGATGCTCGCGTAGACCGCGCGTTTTTCTTCGACACCCAACAATTCAACGCCACTGAACAACGCGACATTTAACAAGGCAACCAACAAACTGCCACCAATAACCGCAAATCGACCAAGAGCCTGCATCGTTGTGTGCATCTCTTTTATCTCAGAGGCTGGGATTGGGGCACCAGTATGACTCTCGGTTGGGACAGCTTCCACGGTCATCGCATCCGCCACCACGTCCTGTAGCACATAGCCGATCGGAGCCAAAATCACACTGAGAACAAACCAAGCCTCAACCGCCATAACTGAACGCATTAACTCAGTTTCGGCAATTAGCCCGTACATAATGAGAAGACTTGTGGTGATCACAAGCGCGCCTAGATAGACAAAATAATTCTTATAACGCCAGAATAGGTCAACCAGGTGTCCCAGTGGCATTTTCAAGGCCCACGGAAGGCCAGCCCAGAAGCCAAGGCCGGCCAAAAAAGCAGCAGAGAGTCCGAGATAATCCTTAACGAAAAACGTTCCAACTATCGCTGTGAGTCCAGAAATTCCAGCAGCTAAATACACCATTAACGGTGGAAAATAACTCAGTCGCAGTGACCGTAGGAGCCCTATAAAGGCGTCATATAAGTAGTATTTGATTTGTGTCATTACCTAAAAAAAATCCATTTAGCCAGGCCTTAAAGCCTGTCTTGGTTGTCAATCGAAAACAGTGTTCGATTACGATTCGCGGATCTAAATATACCTCAACCGTTCTGAAACCTGATCTCTCTGATTCACGTAATTCACTTATTTTAAGATTTCAAGGGGTATGACACCTATTAAAGCTCGGCACTAAGGGAATTGAGAGTAACTGAAATAACAACCTTTTTAGAAAACTAGTTTGTGGCCTCAATTCACTACCGAAGGTGACTCGAGGAGCCACACCGGTCCGGGAACGGATCGCTACTCTAGGGCATTACGCACTCCGGCATGTTTGTCATTAGCGAAGAGCTTAACCAAAATTGGCATCACTTATGCATGGCTAATATTAGACGCCTAGTCGGTGTCAAAAAAAAGACGGTTCAGTCTGGTCTACGCGGAAATCGCTTGAATCGGTTGGACGGGTCTTCACAAATAGCGAGTAACTTAAGAACCAAGAAACCTGCTCCCCGAGATACAACTTTACTCGGGGACTTGGTTCATACTATTTTCCCTGTGGTGGAACGTAGTCTCCCAGCGTGGTCTGAGCGAGCGTGGCCGCTCCGGAAATATCCATTGACTCAAGAATATGCAACTGGTCAACAGAGCCCGTAGATCCAACCGCAATTTTAACGGCCATCGCTTGATCAATGGTTCCCTCGCAAACCGCAACAAAATCGAACATGCCTCGCGTGATATGGAAATCGACTAGTTTGATACCCGTCGAAGCGGTCATCGCAGAGATGATTTCCTTGCGATCTTGTGTTGGGTTCGCCACGAAACCCTTCAAAGCGGCGGCTGAGTAGGTACCAACGAAATATATTACAGACATCTCAACTCTCCTTACTTTTTCCTCTCATTTTACGGCATTAGCGTAGAGAAAAAGTTCAAATCTTTAAATAGCTACTATTAGTGTTGCACAAAGGACCATTGAAAAGTAAGAGAACTTCCGAGCCCTATTTGAAAAGCAAATCAGAGGTAAAAAAATAAGCCCGAATAGCCAAACAAATCCAACAATCAAAAGATACCAGACAACGTTCTGGGTCAATGAATAAAATAAGTGAGAAGGCATTATGTGAAAGAATACCCGCACAGTGGCGGGTATTTTTTATTCACAAAACTTCTGATCAGAACCAGCTTAAAGGATTCCACCAAGTAAACTCTCCATCAGCCTCGTTCGCGGACCCACCATCGGTCGTCGACTCAGCTGATTCGGCGCCAATTTGAGCCCAATCCGGTGCAATTGAGTTATAAGTCGCACAACCGCCCAGCGATACGAGCATTAAAACCATAAAGAATGAAGTAATAACTTTTTTCATTAAGCATGTTCCTTAGTTTCGCGTATGGAGCGGTAAGGATACTATGAATTGAGCTGGGCCTTAATATCTTCCGTCAATCCAAACGAATCCGCGGCCACCAGTGGCCAATAAACTGCCAGCCTTGGGTCGTCCATCCTACCCTCACCGGTAATCAACGCGTTCGCTGACACCTTGGGATAAATTTGATCGGCAAGCTTAATTTCACTCGCAGACAAACGTCGAACAATATGGCGCCTGTTTAGTTCTGACGGATGGTGGACACCAACAGATTCCATGAGCTCAGCCACTGCCTCAATACTGTGCCTATGAAAATTAGCTACCCTATTGGCTCGAGACGGGACATCTAAGACCCTGTAACGATTCGGATCCTGTGTTGTGATCCCCGTAGGACAAAGCCCAGAACCACAATCTTTCGCCTGGATACATCCTAATGAAAACATGAACGGACGCGCCATATTAATCCAGTCAGCGCCAAGCGCACAGATACGAAGGATGTCATATGAGCTTATGATTTTTCCCGATGCACCTACCTTTACTCTATCCCTCAACCCTGCGCCAATGAGCGCGTTATCAACAAAGACTAGGGCGTCACGTAACGGAGACCCAATATTATCCGAGAATTCGGTAGGAGCGGCACCTGTCCCACCCTCTGAGCCGTCAACTGTAATAAAATCAAAATTCCAACCTGTCTCGACCATGGCTTTCACAATCGCCACAAATTCCCAAGGATGCCCAATACACAGCTTGATCCCAACCGGTTTACCACCCGACAAAGACTTTAGTCGCTGTGCGAACCTCAACAATTCCATTGGGGTCGAGAACTCGGAATGGGAGGATGGAGACTCACAAGTCAAACCCTCTGGAACACCTCGGGTTTCCGCGATTTCTTTATTTACCTTTGGCCCAGGGAGCACA
>PBDH01000040.1 GCA_002717305.1 Gammaproteobacteria bacterium
TAGGTCGCCAAACGTGTTGGCAGCGAAAGACCTACACACACTCTGATCTTGATCGATGAGTTCCAAGATACCGATCGTCATCAGTGGGCGATGCTCGACCACCTTTATCCCGACGAACCCCAACGATTGATGGTCATGGTGGGCGACCCAAAACAAGCGATCTACCGGTTCCGGGGGGCAGATACCACGTTCTATCACCAAGTCCGAAACAGCCTCCCGGACCAGCGGCTGTGGTGTCTGGATACGGTCTACCGCTCTTCAAAGACCATGGTCGACGGACTCAATGCGTTGTTCGATGATAACCACCCGGTGGGCGATATGCTGCGATACCAACCGCTAAAAATCGGGCGCCCTGTGGACATCCGACCGCTCACCATGAATGACACGGAAGCTGTTGGATTTCACTGGATCGAGTCCTTGTCACCCCAAACCGTTGTCCAACTCACGGCATCCCTTTTAGCCGGCGGCCAAAACGGTTCTTGCCGGATCGGCACACGACCGGTCACCGAGAAAGATATCTGTGTCTTGGTCCAGAGCCGTACGAAGGCGCAGAAGATTAAACAACTTGGTGGACGGTTTGGCCTCACGTTTCACTACCAAAATAAGGCTAGTATTTTTAGTCGGCCAATCGCCCGAGAAATGGTGTCAGTCCTAGAGGCGATTGCCAACCCCGATGACCTCTCGAGAGTGACGTCTGCAGCCTCGACTCGACTCATGGGGTTTGATCTTTCGGAATCCGGACAACTGAGCGAACGGCCACGCTTTATTGAATTACAGACCCAGCTATTCAATGCACGGGATCTTTGGAAATCCGATGGCCCAGCAGCGGCCATCGCGCGTTTATTTGAAGCGGGTTTAACGGCCCGGAGAATTTCTCATACCTTCCAAGGGCTAGAGGACTGGAGTATCTTGAATCAGTGTCTGGAAATCTTTGGCGAAGACGCGAAAGGGTTATCACCACTCGAGGCCGTGATCTGGTGGGCACAACAGGCAGCCTCAAGCAAAGAGGCGGACCACCGCACAAGCCAACGACCACCAACTGACTCAGGGGTTGTCACAATTAATACAATCCACGGCTCAAAGGGTCTGGAATATTGCGTGGTAATCTTGGCTGATGAAATCACAGGCAAAGCACCCCCGAAGAACACTTGGGGGCTTGATTACTGCGATCACAATGGATCAACGATTGACCTCACAAAAAACGCCCACAAACCAGCGCTCCAAGACCAAGAGGCGGACCTAAACCGACTGCTCTACGTCGCACTCAGCCGCGCAAAAAATGGAGTCTTTCTAGGGGTTCCAGAATCCAACAGTGCACTGAATCGATTACTGAACGAACGTAACATCAAGGGTCTGGGGCATGGTCACCACGTGATTGAGGCTCCGAGAATTGACAACCCAGTCGAACCATTCAGGGTACCGACCGCCCAGAGCCCGGCTTTGAAACAACCAAATATTCCCTCATGGTTTTTCAGGAGCTTCTCGGGATTAATCAGGCACGAGGGCAACCATGAGTTGATGCCCGGAGCGGGTGACGAGTTTGATGCCAACGTTGAAACCGACCTCAACGAGAAATGGCACACGGTTCCCGGAGGGACAGAGACTGGTAACTTTATTCACGCCATCCTAGAGTGGCACGCAGCGGGTGTCAGAGACTCGCTGGCGGTGGAGCGCTTCATCAAGATCAACTGGCCGACCCATCTCGATCCAACCCATGAACCTTTCCTGGTTGATTGGGTCTATCAGATTCTCTCGACGGAGCTTACCCCGAATTCGGTGCTCGGCGTACTGAGCCCAAAAAAGAAGAAGCCCGAGCCAAAGTTTGAGCTGCCCTTGAGGCCCCGATTACGGCTGAGCGACCTTTTTAAGGCGTGTGGAGCCTTTTCATGGTGGAGACCGTTAACACCACCAATTGACCAAACAATTACAGGGCACTTAATTGGATTCATTGATCTGGTTTTCGAGGCAGACGGACGGTTCCATATTGTGGACTACAAAACCAATTACCTCGGTCCGCGTGACCAAGCGTACTCCGATCAGCACATAGAGACCGCGATGGGGCACGCGTTATATCCAATCCAAGCCGCCATCTACACCCTCGCGTTACATCGTTGGCTCAAGAACCGACTCAAGAACTACGACCCAGAGCGACATTTGGGTGAGGTCATTTATCTTTTTTGCCGTGGAATCCATGCACCCAATCGCGGCATTTGGAGGCGGCCAATGGAAGCAAATGGTGTATTGGCTCTCGAGGGGTGCTGCCTATGCACCCAATGACGTCGGCAGACGTTCTGAAGCTGATCGAATCAAAGGGGCTACCTCAGAGCCTGCAGGCGTCGGTGACACAACTGTTCGAGGCAATTCATCAAGGACATACCGCTTACCGCCTGTCTGATGAGGACGCCGATCTTTGGGCGCAGACCCTTGCCCAATCCGGGCTTAATTCGCTGTTCGCCGTTAATCATGGTGCACTACAAACTCATCGCCACTCTGCCCAAGAATTTCGTGTTGCCGCTGCGCTCAAAAAGCGGTCGGCGCACCCCAACCTCACTATAACCATTGACCCAGAGCAGTTGATGCCTCACGCCGACGCTTCACAACAGCGCGCGATTATCGGTGCGGCAAGCCGACGGTTCGCGGTCGTGACGGGCGGTCCTGGTACCGGTAAGACAACGACCGCGGCCGCGATCGTTGCCGCCAAACTATCTCTATTCCCGGGACAACCGAACGTGTCGCTCGTCGCCCCGACAGGAAAAGCGGCAGTCCAACTAACCGAGTCATTTCAAGTAGCCACTACAAAAATGCCGATCGCTGAGCTCCAACCTGTGATTGCTACGACGATCCATCGCCAGCTAAAAGATCTTCGTTTAGCCAACATCGTACTGATAGACGAGGCGTCAATGGTCTCACTCGATTTATTTGATCAACTACTAAAATCACTGGACGATGAAGCACATCTCATATTGATGGGCGACCCCAATCAACTGGCGAGCGTTGAGGCCGGGAGTATTCTCAAAGTAATCACCGAATCAGCCGTGTTAACGAACAACTGTTTCCAACTCAATCAACGCCACCGCATCAAAGGCCAAGAGGCGCTGGCGCAACTCCAAGATCTCTGTCTGTCGGGTGATTCCCGGGGTTTCATCCGAGGCCTGAAGGATCTGGAAATCTCTTGGGAGTCTGGCCAACGATCAGACCGGCTAGAAATGACAGTCCTCGAGGGATATCGACCCTATTTCGAGGAGCTACAAAGGGGTACTGTCCCAAGGTCTGCCGACTTCCAATGCCTGACAGCGATCAGCGAAGGTATTGGAGGTCGGAGGTTTATTAACCACCTAGTGCAAGCTGAAACACAACGTATCGGGCTCAATGGCTTTGGAGAGCGATTGTTAGTCATCGCAAATCAACCGAGTATCGGGGTGTTTAATGGTGACACTGGTGTAGTCATTGATCCTTATCATCCACCAAACCCTGGCGTTCGGTTTGAAAATATCGATCAGCCGCTTCTAAAAAACCAGCTGGGTGAGGTTGAATCCGCGTGGGCGATCAGCATCCATCGCTCGCAGGGCTCAGAATACAACTCGGTACTCATTTGCCTACCCGAACCCGCCACCTCACGGTCACGGTTCAGACCAAGCCGGGAGCTTCTCTACACGGCACTCACCCGAGCCAAAGAAAAAGTACAGCTATTTGCAACTGAATCGATGATTGATTTGGCGGTCTCGAACACAACTCGACGGCTGACGTGTCTAGACCTCTTCTTGAATGCCCCATGACAATGTAGACTCGCCTCATGAACCTTGGACAATAAGGAAGTTCCGTGGAACTTGATGGAGAAGACCCAAACCCGGACGGTGAACTAATTCTTCGGGTCATTGCCCATCCGAGATTTACAAACGCTCTCGGCGATATTTATGCGGGATGGTTACTTGACCAGATGGATCAGGCCGCGGCACAAATCGCAATGAAAGCAAGTGGCGGCCGTTGCGCGACCGTTTCCTTGGATAACGTGGATTTTGTAGCACCAGTGCCTGTTGGATCTGAGATATCTATCTATGGGGAGCTCGAAGACATCGGTCGGTCGTCAATGCAAATCCGAATCGAAGTGTGGATCACAGAGCAGGGTTCGGAGAGCTTCAAAATTACGGAAACGCGGTTTGTGTTCGTGGCTATTGATTCTAACGGAAGAATCAGAAAAGTCCCCGAAAATCTCTAACCCAGAAGCACGAGCTTGGCATACTGCAACACAAGCCACTTTTTTGACTCGTCATCAAAACGAACCTGTACCTTCATCTGAGGGCCAGAGCCCTCGAAGGCCAGAACTGTTCCCTCACCAAATAGTCCGTGATCCACACGTGAGCCAATACCAAGACCGGTGTCCTCGCCGAACGCATCGTCGAATTCTTGATATCTCGGATGACGATGAGGTCTATCGACAGGTCTCGCGCCGAATGATGATGAGTTAAAGGGACGGCTTACCTGAGATTCTAGTCTCACCTCTTCTATACAGTCTTGTGGAATTTCACGGATGAATCGACTCAGCAAACCGAAGTGGTCTCTGCCATTGAGGCGGCGCGACTCTGCATAAGTCACAACTAAGTGCCGCATCGCTCGCGTTATGCCGACATAAGCTAGACGCCGCTCTTCCTCAAGACCACCCGCTGAATCAAGACTCATCACATGCGGAAACAATTCTTCCTCGGCACCTACCAGAAAAACGCTGGGGAACTCCAGTCCCTTGGCTGAGTGCAAAGTCATTAGTTGAACCGCGTCCGCATCCGGATCCGCTTGTGTCTCACCCGCGTCCAAGCTCGCTTGAGATAGGAACTGAAGCAAAATGGAGGATTCCTGATCCTCTGGCTCAAAGGCTCGACACGCGCTCACTAACTCGTTTAGGTTATCCACCCTTGCTTGGCCGCGCTCGCCTCTTTCGGAGCCGTGATAAGCCAGTAGACCGGTCGCATCGATCACGTCTCGTGCAAGGTCGGAGAGGTCGAGATCAAGCGCCTTATGATCCAGATCATTAATTAAGTCAATAAAACCAGTGACGGCGCTCTTTGCTCTGCCACTGAACCCATTGGTACGCGATAACTGCAATGCGCTATCCCACAAACCCCTACCCTCGTCACGTGCAGTTTCTCGGATTTGTTCAACGGTCCGCTCACCAATACCCCGCGGCGGTACATTGATAACGCGCTCAAATGCCGTGTCATCGAATCGATTTTGAATTAATCGCAGATACATCAGCGCATTCTTTATTTCGAGACGTTCGTAGAATCGTTGCCCACCATAAATCCGATAAGGAATGCCGGCACGTAACAAAGCGTCTTCGAGGACACGCGACTGGGCATTGGATCGATACAAAATTGCTAACTCTCCATTCAAACCGCCTTGCGCAACATGCTGACTGATTCGGTTCGCCACGAACCGCGCCTCGTCTTGCTCATTAAAAGCGGCATACAGCTGGATGAGGGACCCAGCTCCTTGGTCGGTCCATAACTCCTTGCCAAGCCGGCCGGTATTGTTAGAAATAACCGCGTTCGCCGCTTTCAAAATCACATCTGTCGAGCGATAGTTTTGCTCTAGACGAATTGTAGTGACCGGCGCGAAATCAGACTCATACCGGTGAATGTTTTCAATGCGCGCGCCACGCCACGCGTATATAGATTGATCATCATCGCCAACCGCCATGACATGAGTATCGGCCCCCGCAAGCAACCGGATCCAGGCATATTGGATAGTGTTAGTATCCTGAAATTCATCTATCAATAAATGCCTAAAACGGTTCTGATAATGCTGTAAAAGCTCTGATTTATCACGAAAGGTCTCGAATGTCCGCAATAAAAGCTCGCCAAAATCTACCAAATTTTGTGTCTTGCACCGTGCGTCATATTCGGCATAAAGACCTATCAACGTATCATTGTAATAATCTCGACCTGTTTGAAGATGTTGCGGTCTTTGGCCCTCGTCCTTGCATCCGTTAATAAACCCTGCAATGGCGCGAGGCTTAAACTTTGCATCATCAAGTTGTAGATCTGCCACGATTCGTTTAATCATTCGATGCTGATCATCGGAATCTAAGATTAAAAACTGCTCGATGAGCCCAGCATCTCGCCAATGAGCTCGTAAAAACCGATGTGCTAAGCCGTGGAAAGTGCCCACCCACATCGTGTATAGAGATCGACCAAGGGTTTCCTCAAGTCGCTCGCGCATCTCGCGCGCCGCCTTATTAGTGAAAGTTACGGCCATCAAAGCATGAGGAGACAACACCTGTTCTCGCATCAAAAACGCCATGCGTTCAACAAGCACTCGCGTCTTTCCCGACCCAGCGCCCGCAATAACCAAAAGATTTGTCTCAGCTGCCTTCACCGCCAGCTGTTGTGGGTCATTCAAATTCATTAAGTCTTCCTGTACCACGGCATATCAACTAACCAATAGAAATTCCGACGAAGACTAGTGTTTCCGGATTATAACCGCCGTGTATACGAATGATTATTTTATTTACGTGTTCAGAAAAGTGCCCGACGACTCACATCGCCGGGCGCTTTATTTATGCAAAGAGATCAAAACGATCTGCGTCCATTACCTTATTCCACGCAGCAATGAAATCAGCGACGAACTTATCCTGATTGTCGTCCTGAGCATACAACTCTGCTAAAGCACGCAACTCCGAATTAGAACCAAAAACAAGGTCAGTACGCGAAGCTGAACGAACTGTAGCTCCAGACTTTCGGTCTTTGCCTTCGTATGAATTGTACCCCGTCGCGCTCCAAGTAACATCCATCGAAAGCAGAATCTTAAACCAGGAGTTGTCAAGCTTGCCTGAGCCCCATAAGCCATCGCCAGAGACGCTCACCCCAACGGAACGCAAGCCACCCACTAAGACAGTCATCTCTGCGGGAGTCAGCCCAAGGAGCTGCGCCTTATCCAGCATCATCTCTTCAGGGCTCACTGCAAACTCTGTCTCACAGTAATTCCGGAAACCATCCGCGCGAGGCTCTAGAAGGGCAAATGAGTCAATATCTGTCTTATCTTGAGTCGCATCACCACGGCCAGTGGTCACCGGAACACTTGAAGCACCGGCCAGCTCAAGACCCACTGCACCACCAATCACAATGACGTCAGCGACACTGGCTCCGTTTGAGCTAGCAATTTTTTCGTAAGCCGCTATAACCTCAGAAAGTTGTTCAGGATTATTTGCGGCCCAATCTTTCTGTGGCGCGAGGCGAACGCGAGCACCATTTGCCCCACCACGCAAGTCAGACCCTCGGAAAGTACTGGCACTGGCCCAAGCCGTTTCGACCATTCGCGCGCTCGAAAGTCCACTAGAGACGATCTCTTTCTTGATCGCAGACACGACTGAGTCCGGCAACTGCTTACCCGCAGGAACCGGATCCTGCCAGATGTATTCGACATCGAGGAAATCCCCAGCAACATAATTTGACTTAGGCCCCATATCCCGGTGCAGAAGCTTAAACCATGCTCTCGCAAATGCTTGACCAAACTCTTCTGGGTTGGCAAGGAACCGCTCACAAATGGCTTTGTAAGACGGATCCGTTTTCATTGCCATATCAGCTGTGGTCATCATCGGTGTCACTTTCGTTCCACTGCCGTCGACCTCCGGCGCCTTATCCTCTTCAGAAACATTTGAAGGATGCCAAATATATGCGCCAGCCGGTGACTTGGTGAGCTCCCAATCATACTTAAACAAAAGCTCCAGATAGCCCATGTCCCATTGAATTGGATTGGAAGTCCACGGGCCTTCAATACCGCTAGTTATCGCGTCCGCGCCTTTCCCTGCCTTGTGGGTGCTCAACCAGCCAAAACCTTGGGCCTCAATAGCCCCGCCCTCGGGCTCAGATCCCACGTGACTCTCTTGTCCCGCACCATGAGCCTTACCGAACGTGTGACCGCCTGCTGTCAGGGCAACCGTTTCCTCATCGTTCATAGCCATACGAGCAAAAGTCTCACGGATATCTTGCGCGGACAATGCTGGATCGGGATTTGCATTGGGTCCTTGCGGATTTACATAAATCAGACCCATTTGAACAGCCGCCAAGGGGTTCGCCAAATCTTGGCGAGTATCGCCATAACGATTGTCACCGAGCCATTCGTCTTCTGCGCCCCAATAAATGTCTTTTTCGGAATGCCAAATATCTTCGCGGCCCAGCGCTGTGCCATGATTTGGCCCACCCATGTCCTCGATCGCTACGTTTCCAGCCAGCACCAATAGATCGGCCCAGCTTAGGCTGTTACCAAACTTCTCTTTCACTGGCCATAGCAAACGACGAGCCTTGTCCAGATTTCCGTTATCCGGCCAACTATTTAAAGGAGCAAAGCGCTGAGCGCCGGTACCAGCTCCTCCGCGTCCGTCGCTGGTACGATATGTCCCAGCCGCGTGCCATGTCATACGAATGAAAAATGGACCGTAATGACCGTAGTCAGCCGGCCACCAATCTTGGCTGTCGCGCATAACTTTTTTAATTTCAGCCTTGACCGCAGCGACGTTCAGCTTTTGCACCTCTTCCGTGTAGTCTACTTCAGCTACAGGATTACTTTTTTGATCGTGCTGTCTGAGGATGTCTAGGTTTAATTGATTTGGCCACCAATCTTTATTTTGTGTCCCTGTTACCGGGGTCGTAGTCGACCCGTGCATAAAAGGACATTTCAGTTCTGCATTCATTTTTTTCTCCGTATTCCCACCCCATATAGGGACTCGCAATTAAGCCCGTTAGATGAACAAAATCTTCCGTGCATGTACAGTTGTTATTGTGTATTGAGCCGATAGTAAAGAACTATGGTTAACTGGGCCTAGTGCCCGATTTTGCAATGAATAAGCTGCACCAGTCTAAAACAACCCCTGACACAAAATTGAAAAATAAATGATGACCAAAAAATCGGATGCCCGGATAGCCATCAACGAAGACAGACACCCCATAGATTGGTTAAATCCCGACTACAACAATGAAGAGGCGCTCCATTCGGATACCTGATGGCTAGCTCGGAAGATGGGCTTATCAAACGCCATATCCGTCGGGGGCTCTGGCTAGTTGCCTATCAAGCACCTTGTCATGGTCGTGTTCAAAGTATAGATGACATAACAGAGAATTTTCTGCGGCTAATTGCTGACACGGAAGTAAATGCAACCAAGTGATGCACGGATCCCAAAGGGACCTACGCGGTAAATAAAAAAGCCACAAAACAGCGATGGAAATTGACTATCCAGTTTCGTGGTTAATTCATGCCCAGCAACCAGATTTCGTTTCAAATGACTGCCCCACAGGGGAACACCATGTAACACAAGGCATTCAAGAAAATTCAATTCCATTACCAATGTAAAGCATCCCATCTCGGCACTTGCCATCGCTAAGGACTTCCTGATCCATAATAATATTCGATGTAAAAACCACGTAGCATTAAGTGTGAGACTATTAGATACTGCAGCTCGGTTTTTATTTTTAGAGGATTATTATGAAAAAAAATGCTCTCTTTGCAGCGTCCGCAGCCATACTGGCGTCGTCCCTAGTGCTAGCCGGCGGTCACGCAAAATCAGTCAAACTTGGCGTTGTCCTCGGCTTTACTGGCCCGGCTGAATCGCTTGCCGAATCCATGGCACGTGGAGCCGAACTTGCTATGAAAGAAGTATCCGCATCGAAACTGCTGCTAGATAGTGCGACCGTTACTCACGTTCGTGCAGACTCTACTTGCGTCGACGCATCAGCCGCGGCTGCGGCTGCGGAGCGCGTGATCTCGTCGGATAAAGTCGATGCAATCATTGGCGCCCTGTGCTCTGGTGCAACCATTTCAATTCTGCAAAATGTGGCAATGCCCAAAGGCGTGATGCTGTTCTCACCCTCTGCAACATCACCTGCTTTATCAACCCTTGAAGACAATGACCTGTTCTTCCGTGCGTCTCCCTCAGATGCGCGTCAGGGTCAAGTGATCGCAGAGCTCCTCCAAGAGAAGGGTATCAAATCAATAGCGATGACATACACCAACAACGATTATGGAAAAGGGCTTGCAGATGCTATCCAATCAAATTATGAAGCAGCCGGCGGCAAAGTCACAATCAATACAGCCCATGAAGATGGTAAAGGTGATTATGGTGCTGAGGTCGCAGCGCTTGCTCAAGCGGGTGGTGACATTCTTGTGGTCGTCGGTTACCTGGATCAAGGCGGTAAGGGAATAATCCAGTCTTCGTTAGATGCTGGTGCGTTCAGCAATTTCTTCCTACCAGATGCAATGATTGGTGAGAGCCTCGTCAAAGCCATCGGCCCTGACCTTGATGGTTCTATCGGTACCGTGCCAGGAACTGATTCCAAAGGCGCCGAGATCTATGCTGAGCTGGCCAAAAAAGATGGTTTCACAGCAGGTCCCTACTCTCCAGAAGCCTACGATGCAGCAGCACTCACGTTGTTGGCGATGCAAGCCGCTAATTCAACCGACAGTAACGCAGCAAAAGGAAAGGTCTTTGAAGTGGCAAACGCCCCTGGTACAAAGATCCTCCCGGGAGAACTCGCAAAGGGTCTTCAGATCCTGAAGGATGGGGGCGATATCGACTATGTGGGAGCCACGGCTGTTGAGTTAATCGGTGCGGGCGAATCTGCCGGTAGTTATCGTGAAATCCTCGTAAAAGATGGCAAAAATACAACGGTACGCTATCGCTGATCCGTTGTTTTAGAAGCGGCGCAGAGGTAAATTCTGTGCCGCTTTTTTGTAACCCTTACCCATGATCGTCGTCGAAAATCTACACAAGCACTTTGGCGGCGTTCGCGCCGTAAACGGAGCAAGCCTATCGATTCAACCCAAAACGATCACGGGACTAATCGGACCCAATGGTGCAGGAAAAACGACCTTATTCAACGTAATCGCAGGCCTTTACCAACCGACATCCGGTAAGGTTACACTGGACGGTGAAGATATTACCGGCCTCAAACCTCATGAACTGTTTCACAAGGGTGTTTTGAGAACCTTCCAGCTCGCCCATGAGTTCGCCACCCTCACCGTTCGCGACAATCTAATGATGGTTCCTCCCAATCAGGCAGGGGAAAGTCTTTTAAGTACCTGGTTTAACCCCGGCCTGGTAATAGCAAAAGAAGAAGAAATCCGCGCCAAGGCAGAGGAAGTCATCCACTTCCTTGAAATCGAGCAGGTCGCTAACGAGTTTGCAGGTAATCTCTCCGGTGGACAAAAAAAACTTCTAGAGCTTGGGCGCACCATGATGGTCGATGCGAAGATTGTGTTTCTTGACGAAGTGGGAGCCGGGGTTAATCGAACGCTCCTCCGTAAAATCGGTGATGCCATCATCAAGCTGAACCAAGAACGTAACTACACATTCTGTCTGATAGAACACGATATGGAGTTTGTCGCACGTTTATGTGATCCCGTGATCTGCATGGCAGAGGGTTCCGTCCTTACAGAAGGAACCATTGATGACGTCAAGAATAACGAGCAAGTGATCGAGGCTTATCTCGGCACCGGACTGAGACACAAGAAATAGAATGAGCTTCTTACTTGGCGAACATATGACCGGCGGTTATGGGGCGACAGACATCCTCTATGACTGCTCTATTGGTGTAGAGAAAGGCGAAATCGCAGTCATCGTTGGCCCAAACGGTGCCGGAAAGTCAACCGCGTTGAAAGCTGTCTTCGGAATGCTGCCCCTAAGACAGGGCCGTATCCTGTTTAATGATCAGGACATCACTCAGTTAAAGCCCGAAGAACGAGTGCTCCGGGGCATGGGCTTTGTTCCCCAAAATCAAAACGTATTCACGTCCATGACCGTTGAAGAAAATCTCGAGATGGGGGCGTTTATCCGGACCGATCCGATCGCTGATTCTATCGCTCAGGTGTATGAACTTTTCCCAATACTTAAAGACAAAAGAAAACAATCCGCCGGCGAACTATCGGGCGGTCAACGTCAACAAGTCGCTGTGGGTCGTGCCCTGATGACACACCCGAAAGTTCTGATACTGGATGAGCCCACCGCAGGCGTTTCTCCAATCGTGATGGATGAATTATTTGATCGAATCATTGAAATTGCGCGACTCGATGTTGCTATTTTAATGGTTGAGCAAAATGCCAAGCAGGCTCTTGAAATTGCCGACAAAGGATATGTTTTGGTTCAGGGGCACAACCGGTTTACTGATTCTGGCGAAGCGTTACTTGCGAACCCAGAAGTACGCAAAGCATTTTTGGGAGGTTAGATGGCAGACATCTTAAATGCTCTAACCTTGCTCGGTAATTTCCTGATCATCCCAGGATTGACCTATGGCTCCCAGCTCGCACTCGGAGCCCTCGGAGTTACCCTTGTTTATGGCGTACTCCGCTTCTCAAACTTTGCACACGGCGAGACAATGGCGTTCGGTGCAATGATCACTATCCTTGTGACCTGGGGACTTCAATCTGTCGGGGTAAGCATCAAACCGCTACCAACAGCGCTGATAGCTATTCCTATCGGGATCGTGGTAACAGTCATACTGGCCCTCGGCATCGATAAGGTTGTGTATCGCTTTCACCGTGAGCGTAAAGCCAATCCCGTAATTTTCCTTATAGTCTCGATCGGCGTGATGTTTTTTATGGGTGGTCTTATCCGCTTCGTCATCGGCCCAGGTGACCAAATCTTTTTTGACGGAACCCGCTTTATACTCAAAGCTCGGGAATTCAAAGAGATAACGGGTCTCAATGAGGGTCTGTCACTCAAAATGACGCAAGCAGTTACGATTGTGACGACTCTGGTTATCGTGACCGCCATGTTCTGGTTCTTAAATCACACTCGTACCGGCAAATCCATGCGAGCGTACTCAGATAATGAAGACCTCGCGCTGTTGTCTGGCATCGACCCGGATCGTGTGGTTATGGTCACCTGGATAATAGTAGCAGCCCTCGCAACCATCGGTGGCACGCTTTACGGCTTGGACAAATCATTCAAGCCCTTTGTCTACATGCAACTATTGCTTCCGATATTTGCGTCAGCAATTGTCGGAGGGGTTGGTAATCCAGTAGGCGCGGTCGCTGGCGGATACGTCATTGCCTTCAGTGAATTGATTTTGACCTTTGCCTACAAAAAGGTCTTGTTGTATCTGGGGCCAGACAATCTAGAGCTTGACTCACTTATCCAGTTTCTAGGGACAGACTACAAGATCGCGGTATCGTTCATCATCTTGGTCATCGTATTAGTCATTAAACCCACCGGCCTGTTTAGCGGGAAGACGATCTAATGGCAGCAGCATTCTACTATCAATACCGTAATCAAATCTTATTTAGCGTGATGGCTGGGCTTTTATTAGCCGTCGCACTTATGCAAGGTTTATCAGTGTCTTTGACCATTCTAAATCTCTGTTTAATCAGCGCCATCATGTCACTGGGTGTCAATATTCAGTGGGGCTACGCAGGACTGTTTAATGTTGGAGTGATGGGCTTCGCTGCGCTTGGCGGGCTTGCCGGGGTATTGATCTCGATGCCACCGGTTTCCGAAGCGTGGCAAGCTGGTGGGCTGGGCATCTTGCTCGGACTGATAATCACTACAGGCACAATCGCGGCCGCCCTATATACGTGGTCACAAGTCAGGCATTTAACAAAGCAACGCTATTGGGTCATTGCTGGCATCATCATTTTGGGATATGCGCTCCTGAGGATTTTCTTTGATCCAGGTGTTGTTGCGATCGAGGCAATCGACCCTTCGGTTACTGGTTACCTAGGCGGCCTTGGGCTACCGATCTTAGTCGCCTGGCCCGTCGGCGCTCTATTTGCTGCAGGAATTGCCTTTGTCATTGGAAAGATCGCGCTAGGTCTTCGCTCTGACTACTTAGCAATCGCAACCCTTGGAATCAGCGAGATCATTATTTTCTGCATCAAGAATGAAGAGTGGCTAACTCGCGGTGTTAAGAACGTGAACGGTCTACCGCGGCCAGTTCCTTATGAAATCGACCTGCAAAGGGCACAGTGGTTTCAAGAGTGGGCTCTTGATTTTGGTATGCCCGTCGACGATGCGTCGGCTGTATTCGTTAAAATCTGCTACGCGTTGCTGTTCATTGCAGTCATCGCTGTCCTACTGTGGCTGTCGGAAACTGCACTCAAATCGCCATGGGGGCGGATGATGCGAGCAATCAGAGACAACGAAACCGCGGCCGCCGCAATGGGTAAGGATGTGACTTGGCAACATCTTCGCGTTTTTATTCTTGGCTCAGCAGTTATTGGTGTGGCCGGGGCTATGATGGTGACGCTTGATGGGCAATTTACACCAACCAGCTGCCAGCCGTTGCGGTTTACCTTTTTGATTTGGGTGATGGTGATTGCCGGCGGGTCGGGCAATAATTGGGGTGCGGTTCTTGGCGGATTTTTAATCTGGTTTTTCTGGATTGAGGCAGAACCAATCGGATTGTGGTTAATGGATGTGGTGACTTCTGGATTGCCGTCAACGCATTGGCTTCGTCTTCATCTTCTGGAAAGTGCGGCGCATACACGGTTAATGACAATGGGTGTTATTTTGTTGTTGGTACTGCGTTTTTCACCGCGCGGACTAATCCCAGAGGCGCGCCGCTAACCGGGGGTTGTGACCCACACTGTCATGTGAAAAATCGTTGCTTTTACGTAATAACTTGCCCTAAAAATGAAAGACATTTCTCCTTCCCTGATGAGACCCGCATGTTAGACAAATTCCAGCCTGCAAAAGCCGACCCCATTTTGGGGCTTGGCAAGTTGTTTCAAGCTGATCCGCGCGATTATAAAATTGACCTTGGCGTTGGCGTTTACAAGGATGCCAGCGGCAATACGCCAATCGTACGCGCGGTGAAACAGGCAGAAACAATTTTGCATCAGACACAGACCTCGAAAACCTATGTGGCGTTGGCAGGGTCAGAATTATTCCGCGATGAAATGCGCAAGCTAGTCTTGGCTAATTCGGTTGCGGTTGAACGTGTTGCAACCTTGCAAACACCCGGCGGCACCGGGGCGATCCGGCAGGTGTTTGAAACAATGAAAATGCTGAACCCGGCTGGTACA
>PBDH01000038.1 GCA_002717305.1 Gammaproteobacteria bacterium
TTGACCTGAGAGATTCAGGTATGAACCCTTTCTCCTTCGGTGAGCGGTTGCTTCTTTCCAGATTCCTCATTCACCAGAGCGGTCCTTTTGCCTGAGAGTTTCCGAGTCGGTTGCTCCTTCGGCGGCACTTTAGTGCTCTCTCCCGCTGAGGTGGTCGCAAAGCAATTTGCGAGGAAATTGTATTATCGCCGTTAATAACCCCTCAGGCAAGCCAAGATGCCGAGACCGATAATAAACAAAAGAATATCACGCTCAGTAGAATTTTTACGGACCGCTCCAGTTGATCTGACATATTTCTGCGCTTCGATCTTCGAAGTCCCAGACCCGTCCAAATGCTCTGACTCTGCCTTTCAGCGCTCTTGATACTGTTATGTCTGGACCCATCCAATAATTGGTGTTTGCTACGGAAACTGTCTGGTTTTCGTCAGCTCCCGTTATTGGCTCAACACTTCCAATGATTTTTTTTCCTACCGTGAGGCTTCGAACTTGCTTTTCTCTTTTGAACTCGATCGGCTCCCGAGAGGTACCGAGATGTTCACTGATTAGAAGAGAGAAAAGGTGAGTAGTCCCTTTTGCTTTACCGCTGAAGATCTGGCTGAGGCCCTCGTATGCGGGACCGGATGCTCTTTGATCAATAAATGTTCCAGCTTTCCAATCTCCTCTAGACATTCGACCCGGTATATCAAGAAGCATCGCCACTTTGAGGCCGTTCAAGACCTCATTATCGAAGCGTCCTTCATGGATATCGACACCCAGCCATGCTTGGCAGTGGCCCTCTGTGGGATAGTGCACCCCCAAGCTAATCACGCACGGACAAAAGACCGTGCAGTTACAGTTGAGAATCAGTTCTCCCTTTATGTGCCAAGATGGGAATTCTGCGCTCATATTATTACCTCCAAGAAGATTGAGAGAACGAGAGTGATCGAGGCGGCACCTATCAGCGTCATTCCCAGCAGTCCAGAGAATTTTTCGCTCAGGTGGCCTTGTTTCTCGATAACCATGATGGATGTTAAACCAGCCATCCAGAGCATATTCATTGCGCCGCCTACAAAAGCTAGAAGCATGAGAGCCCAACAACAGATAACGCAGATTATTCCCAGTTGTACGCCCATAAGGAAGGAGCCTGTGTAACCTTCTTTCCAATGACCTAGGAAGAAATGCATCGGGGATGAGCAGACGGTAAGACACGCATTTTTAATTTTTGTGAATTGGTATATGCCGGCTGTCAGTAGAAGAAGACCGTTCAAGAGCATTGAATGACTTCTACCGTCAAGCCCTATCAGATCCTGTTCGAGGAAGTATTTCTGAGCGAAGCTCGCTAGAGGGACCACCGTCACCCAGATAGCAACGTAACCTGATGTTAGTAGAACCGTATGCTTGAAATCATTCCGTCTGATATCTTGGTGCACGACCACGAAGTTGTAAAAGGAGGGAAGCATCATTGCTCCGATCATCAGACTCCACATTCCTGTGAGCTGAAATATGGACGCCTCAGATGCTGATGTGCAGAAATCCTTGATGAATGACAGACTCGGTAGGCTGTCGGTGGACGACATGACGAAAAGCAGTAGCCAACTCGAACAAATACTTCCGTAAAATAATATCCAAAAAGTGTAGGACGGTTTGGTAATCGTTGGTGTTCCGTCAAGATTTGTCATGGATTGAGTTCCTGACGCAATACAAATTTTTGAACTTTACCGGTCGCGGTCTTAGGGATTTCTCTGAATATGACTTCCTTTGGGGTCTTAAATCCAGCGAGGGAACGGCGGCAATGATCTAGTATGTCAGTTTCTGAGTATTCTGTATCTGTCTTAAGCTCAATCACGGCGACAGGCACCTCGCCCCATTTTTCACTGGGCTTGGCTATAACCGCTGCACATTCAACCCCCGGTAGGCGATACAAAACATTTTCTACTTCCACAGAAGAAATATTTTCCCCACCCGAGATTATTACATCTTTAAGCCTATCTTTGATTTCAATATATCCATCAGGATGTCTTACCGCGATGTCTCCGGTCCGAAAAAATTTACCGCCTTCGAAGACAGCCTCTGTCGCTGCTTCATCTTTGTGATAACCCTTCATCAACGTGTTGGATCTAACCACAATTTCTCCCTGAGTTTTCCCGTCATGTGGGACCGGTTGGTTGTCTGCTAGACCAAGTACTTCTGTTTCTTCGGTGTGAGTGAATTGGACACCCTGGCGGGCTTTTATAGTCGCCTGTTCAACGAAGTCTAGATTATTCCACTCTGTGTCCCACGCACAGTGCATTATGTGACCAAACGTCTCAGTTAAGCCATAGACCTGCATGACCTCCATTCCTAACTGTTCAACCTTTTCAAGGACCGCGGGTGGTGGCGGTGCACCTGCTGTCATGACTTGAACAGAATGCTCAAACGTTTTCTGATCAATTTCTGGGGCGTTGATCAAGAGGCCCAGTACGACCGGGGCACCGCCAAAGTGTGTGACCCTATATTTGCTGATTGCGTCGAAAATTATTTTGGCACTAATTTTTTTTATGCAGATAATTGAGCCGGCCACCAGCGCATTCAGCCACGCATGGCCCCAGCCGTTGCAATGAAACATCGGCACGGTATAGAGATAAACCGGATGCTGCGGTACACCCCAAGCAGGTACTGTTCCCAGAGCCATTAGATATGCGCCACGATGATGAATGACAACACCTTTGGGCGTGCCCCCCGTACCTGAGGTGTAGTTCAGGCCGTATGCTTCCCATTCACTCTCTGGCAGTGACCATGAATCATCTGGGTCTCCGCTTTCAAGGAAGTCATCGTAAAGAACTTCTTTTGGGAATTGATGTCGGGAGACTTCATGGTCGGGGCACGGTATTACAATTAGTTGTTTTTCGCTGGTGTTGATTTCGGTTAGCGCTAGTTCCAGTTGCGCTGTGAGCTCCGCGTCTACGACAATAACCGCAGGCTCCGCGTGCGCTATGATCCCAGCGATTGTGTCCGTGTCCAGTCTGGTATTTATCGTATTCAGTACGCATCCTGCCATCGCGACGGCGAACTGTAACTCGACCATTTCTGGAGTATTGAAGGCGAGAACGGTTATGACCTCACCACGCTCGACACCAGATTTTTTTATCGCAGATGCAAAAAGGCAGCAGCGTGTATAGACTTCGGACCACGTCCTTGTTTTTCCGTTATAGGTCGTGGCTGGTTTGTTCCCATAGACTGCCGCCGTTCTCTTGATAAAGGATAGAGGGCTTAGGGGGACGTGATTCGCAGCCCTCGGCTTCATGAATTTACGGTTGATCGAATCTACTGTGGTCATTTTTGTCTTTACCTAAACATCGGTAGCGGAGTCACTCGTGCGTCTCTTTTATGGTCAGAGAAGTCAACAACTACTTCGTTCCCGTCAATCGCGTGTCTCGTGTTTATAACCCCTACCGCGATATTGGAATTCAGTCTAGGGCTATATGCCGCTGCGGATGCGTAACCGACGTAATTATCTTCGGAGTAGATCGAAGACCTGTCCTCGGGAGGTGAATTAAACCTTGGTCCATCGATCTGGAGTCCGACAAATTCGCGCTTTACACCGGTCTGTTTGATCTTTTGAAGTGCCGCCTTGCCAATAAACTCCTGATTTTGATCGAGGTCAATAAAACGACCAAGATTAAACTCAAACGGGTTGCTGTACTCATCACAGTCGGTCCTGAAGGAGAGCAGCCCACTTTCCAGTCGCTCGACATAGTTTGGCGCACCTGGACCGATGTTATATTTTGCCCCCGCATTCTTAACCTCGGCCCATAAGTTTTCTCCAAGATTGCTATCGAGGAGATAGATTTCGAAGCCTCCTTGTTTCGACCAACCGGATCTGGCCAAAATCACTGGGATACCCTTTAATTTTGTTTCCCGGAAACCAAAAAATTTGAGATCATGGACCCACTCGCCAAATAGGTCAGCGATTAGGGGTGTCGCGAGCGGTCCTTGGACCGCGAGTGGTGAGGCGTCAGGTTCGAAAACATCGACACGATATTCGAGAGAGCCAGCGATTCCCGATACCCATAATTTGATATCGCTATCTGCTATTGATAACCAAATTTCGTCTTCTGAAATTTGGAGAAGGATAGGATCGTTTATGAGTTTCCCTTGGTAATCGCAGAGTGGAATGTATTTTCCTTGACCGATCTGTAAGTCGTCCAGATTTCTGCCCGTGAGATACCGCGCAAACTTGACTGCATCTCTGCCTCTGAAGGCAACTTGCCGTTCGATGCTGACATCCCACATAGCCACCCCTTTCAATAATCGATCATACTCCGCGGATTTATCACCGTAACTGGTCGGGAAATACATGTGGTTATAGATGCTAGCCGACGTCAACCCATCCTGTAACGTCGACTTGAAAAAAGGACTTTTCCGGTTCTGTGGACCGATTGAAAGGGAAATTGTCATGGTCGCTCTTCTTTTTTTTCGACTTTGCAGGAAAACTTTTTGTCGAGTCAATTAATTTCGCACAGCTAATCGGATTCAGCTGACCAGTCAAGGTGTGTGTTTAAAGGCTTAAACTCTATTTGAATAATTCTTGTGCGAATACCGCCGTTTTTCGGAAACCCCCAAAAGCGTAAAAGTGGACCGATTCAAAGCACGTGTTAGCTTCGGGGGAAAATTGCGGGGCTAGAGAACAAATTAGCTCGGTGGGATCATATGAATTCACGAGTTTGGTCAGCTTGTCCCGTTCGTTGATCAGAAATTTTAATGAGGGTCCGACGCCAGCCTTGATTGCAAAATTGATTAGTGAAAGAAATTTCGTCGGACCAGCAATACCAACCCGGATTGGCAACATGTTCCCTCGGTCGCGGATCACCTTTTCCCAATTGATTATCCGCTGGGCGTCGAAGCAGAATTGAGTCTCAAGAAAAATATTCAGATTTCGTGATACGGCGAGATGATTTTTTTGATCGAGAGCGTCTTGGAGTTGTTGTTCCGTAATGTCAGGAGAACCCTCGGGGTGACCTGCTACTCCGATATTAACGATACCAAAGTGCTCAAATACACCAGAGCTGATAAGGTCCGCAGAACTTGAGAAGCGGCCGGCAGGCTGATCCTTGGTGCCGGCGATGATTAAGACCTCTGAGATTTCAAGGTCTGCATATTTTTCCACGACTCTGGCTAGGTCACCTTCGTCGGCTGTGGTGCGGGCGGTGATATGTGGTATTGGATTCATGCCATCCCGTTTCAATTTCTCAACCGCTGTGAGGGTGTCTCGGACGGACGTCTTTGGCAGGCTAGTAACATTAACTTTAGTGCCCTTTTCGAGGAACGCTGAGAAACAACTGATAGTCTTAGATTCTTTGGGCGTGATCTCTATCGACCAGCCCTTGAGCGAAACCTTGGCATTAAACGTTTTCATTTTATGGTTACTTTTTGTTAGTGTACGTCCGTCAGGGTTAATCCGAATCCACAAAATCGCAAGTAAAATCGTGGGTCGCTTCAAAGCGCGCAACCCTGTAGCGGGCAGGAAAGGCTCGCAACCGGTAGCAGTGACTTAACATTAGATCTCCCAGAATGATTAGGTAACAGGAGTGAGCGTAAATGTTCGACATGAATTCATCAATATCAGTCTACGATGAAGCTTTGTGTGAGGCGTTAAAGTATGAATCTACACGACAAGAGGATCACGTTGAGCTGATTGCCTCAGAGAACTATGCAAGTCCCAGGGTGCTGGAGGCGCAAGGCTCGGTTCTTACGAATAAATATGCAGAGGGCTACCCTGGCAAGCGGTACTACGGGGGTTGTGAACATGTGGACGTGGTCGAGCAGTTGGCTATTGATCGCGCAAAGCAGCTTTTTGGGGCGGAATACGTAAATGTGCAGCCTCATGCCGGTTCGCAAGCCAATGCGGCGGCATATCTCGCGTTAATGGAGGCGGGCGACACGGTTCTTGGTATGTCATTGGCAGATGGTGGCCACTTGACGCACGGTGCCTCCGTCAACTTTTCGGGCAAGGTCTATAACGCAGTTCAGTACGGTATCGATGCCCATGGCTACATGGACTACGACCAGATGTCGGATCTTGCTGACCAGCATAAGCCTAAGTTAATTCTTGGTGGTTTCTCGGCGTACTCTCGTGTGGTTGATTGGGCTAAGATGCGGGAAATCGCCGATAATGTCGGTGCATATTTTTTAGTTGATATGGCCCACATCGCGGGCCTTGTCGCGGCCGGTGTTTATCCGTCACCCATCCCGCACGCACATGTGGTCACAACCACAACACACAAGACATTACGTGGCCCCCGGTCGGGCTTGATTCTGTCAGGTCAGGATGACGAAATCCTTCACAAGAAACTGAACTCTGCGGTGTTCCCTGGAATGCAGGGCGGACCCCTAATGCATGCGATCGCTGCAAAGGCGGTGGCATTTAAAGAAGCGATGGAACCAGAATTTAGAACCTACCAAGAGCTGGTCGTGAAAAATGCGCAGGTGATGGCATCGGTTTTCGTCGAACGAGGATTCAAAATCGTCTCGGGTGGAACCGATAATCACTTGATGCTGGTGGACTTAGTTGCTCAAGGAATTACAGGGAAAGCGGCCGATGCCGCACTCGGTGAGTCACACATCACGGTGAATAAGAATGCTGTACCGAACGACCCACAGTCGCCATTCGTGACGTCAGGGATTCGAATTGGTACACCCGCTGTTACGACTCGCGGATTCATCGAAAGCGACTGCCGTGAGCTCGCTCACCTGCTCTGTGATGTGCTTGACAACCTCGACGATGAGGGCGTCAAGGGGAGAGTCCGTGATCGAGTTAAGGCGATGTGTGATCGCCTTCCAGTGTACCGTTAAGCATTCGGTCGATACGGGCATCTTTTTTTGCCCATATCGAATTTATCCATGCTCGGAACGCTTTGAGTTCAGCCAAGGTCTCTGGCTTTTCTTCGAGTCCCTCCGGTACTTCAATCCGTTCGACATGGATCATGGCCTTAGGGACATGGCCCGCGAGTAAATGCCAGACACTGAGTTGTGCCCCGGGATATGCGAGCGTGATATCAAATATCCCATCCAGGCGGTCCCGGAGGCAATCAAGTGCGAGCTGCGGTCCGCCAACCTTAGGCTTAAGCAAATGCTGATACGGTGAACGGTTTTTCTTGTGTTTTTCGGGAGTGAATCGCGTACCTTCGGCATAATTTACTATCACACACGCCTGGTCGGGATTCCGCGACAACACCTCGTGGGCATGTTCAAAATCACGATTTTTTAGGTCGGGTCGATTCCTAATGTCCTGCTGCGTGTAGCGGCGCATTATCGGGAAGTTTAGAGCCCACGCGCAAATATTGATAACGGGTACATAAAGCAGTTCCCATTTCATAAAAAAACGCGGGAGCGTGGTGCCCTTGCCGAGGACTACCATCACCATCATGATGTCGATCCAACTCTGGTGATTTGCGATGATAAGATAGGTCCCCTTGGGATTAATTTCGTCACCAGTGACGACATACTCCATGGGTACCGTGGTTAACAGCCAACGCATGAAATCACCCCAAGTCCTAGCAATGCGAGCAGCGAGTCGATAGCTTAGTGTCCGCGTTGATGGGATTAACTTTAGGGGTGATACGAGGGTTATGAGCAATCCGCCTAAAAATGTTGCGGCTGCGAGAAGAGAAAGACGTAAAATCGATACCATTGATTTAGCCATAGTGTTGTTGCGCGTATAGAGTAGCGCGATTAGGCTTCTTGTTCCTTAATCCGTTGGAAGTTTCATGCTTGACGCAGTTGTCGTAGAACCATCACAAGCCGCCGATAGTGCCGTTGTTTGGCTCCACGGGCTCGGTGCAAGTGGTCATGACTTTGAGCCTGTATTACCGTCGTTGGAACTCGACAGCCAAACCACACGTTTCATTTTCCCGCACGCTCCTCAAATTCCTGTGACCGTGAATGGTGGGATATCGATGCCCGCTTGGTACGACATTGAGTACATGGATATCGATCGGACAATCGACGTCTCCGGGATCTCCCGCTCCGCGGACCGAGTGGATGCGATTGTTCAAACGGAAATGGATGAGGGCATCCCTGCAAGCCGCATCATTCTTGTTGGTTTTAGCCAAGGTGGAGCAGTAGCGCTCTATGCCGGTGTGCGTTCTAGACAATGTCTTGCTGGAGTTTTAGCGCTGTCGACTTATTGGGTTGGGGCACAAGATTCTAACTTGATGCCGGGGCGTGTTCCTGAAGGCTTACCTATCGAGATTCATCATGGGACTCTGGATCCTGTGGTCCCCTATGTACTGGGAGAGCAAGCGTGTGACGCACTGTCGGCGCTGGGCTATCCGGTTACGTTTCAGGCATTTGACATGCCGCACAGCGTGGTGCCTGAACAACTTAAGGCCATCGGGCAATGGATGGCGTTACGTTTGAAACCCGATTCCTCATCAAGGAGCAAGGAATGAAAGAACCTTTACGTGTTGCTGTTACTGGTGCCGCCGGCGCGATTAGTTACACAATTTTATTCAAAATCGCAGCCGGAGAGATGCTCGGCAAGGATCAACCGGTGATCCTTCAGTTGGTGGAGATCCCACCGGCAATGACAGCGCTTGATGGTGTTGTTATGGAATTGATCGACTGCGCTTTTCCGCTAGTGACTGGTATCTCAACGAACGATAACCCAGAAGCGGGTTTTAAGGATGCTGATATCGTTTTTATGATTGGTGCTCGGCCACGCGGGCCGGGTATGGAGCGGGCCGACCTGTTAAAAGAGAATGCGGAGATCTTCTCGGTACAGGGCAAGGCATTAGACGAATTCGCATCGAAGGATGTTCGTGTCTTGGTCGTTGGTAATCCAGCGAACACTAACGCTTTGATTGCAAGCCGCAACGCCCCTAGTCTCGACCCGCGCCAGTTCACAGCGATGACCCGTCTTGACCACAACCGTGCGGTTGGGATCCTAGCAAATCACCTGGGCGCTCAGCCAACGGATGTTGACAATGTATGCATTTGGGGCAATCACTCACCGACCCAGTATCCAGACCTGCATCGCGCGACCGTAAGAGGTTCACCGGCTCTGGATCAGATTGATCGAGCGTGGTACGAGCATGATTATATTCCGACGGTCGCGAAGCGTGGTGCAGCAATCATTGAGGCACGTGGAGCCTCATCTGCTGCCTCTGCGGCGCAGGCTGCGATTGATCACATGTGTGATTGGATTCTAGGAACGAATGGTAAAATTGTGTCGATGGCGGTTCCTGCAGATGGTTCTTATGGAATTTCACCAGGTGTGATCTATTCATACCCCGTCATCTGTCACGGCGGTGACTATCAGATCGTTCAGGGCATCAGTGTCAGCAATTTCTCGCGTGAAAAGATGGATGCAACCAACGATGAACTAGTTGGTGAGCGTGACGCGATTGCTGAGTTGCTGCCTCCGGAAACTGAACAGAAACTCAACTCGGTCTCGCATCCCGTCACATAATCGGAGACTATAAATGGAAAGGGGGCGTTAGCCCCTATCGTTTGGAGTTGGTTATGAATACCCAGCGCGTTTGGTTTGCTTTTTTTATCGTCCTGGCGCTCACGTTGAATTTCGGATTCTTCGTTGGTGAGATCGATAACCCTAATCACCACAACCTTTATGAGTTTTTCTTCGCGCTGATTGTGTCCCTTATTGCGACGATCCTGAAGATTGGCGATCGATCACATCTAGGCGCAGTCTTGTTGGCGACAAGCTTGGTTGCTGATCTCCAATTGATCGTGGCGGCGGTGATTTGGGGCTATGGATCCCAGGTGACTGGCCATGTGTCAGGCAGCGTAATGGCGAGTATAGTATCCCTCGCCGGCGGAGCGATGCTGGCCAACGTCACAAGCGTTATTCTATTAATCGCTGAAACAATCCAGTTGAAACGCTAATGGAATCCACCCATCGGACTCGGTCACGTATTCGTGGCGCAGCGATGTGGCTCCTTCTGCCAAGGCTCAGGGCGCCGCTTATAGCTCTGATCGTCACCTACTCTGTGAGTATTTTGGGGTTGGTTTTAATTCCAGGACAGATACCCGATGGCGGTATCTACTACCTCTCATTCCTTGATGCATTTTTTGTCGTAAGCTACACCGCGACGACTATCGGGTTTGGTGAAATTCCACATCCGTTTACGGCTCAACAAAAATTGTGGATGCTTTTCGTGATGTATTCCACAGTAATCGCTTGGCTCTATGCTTTAGGTTCTGTGTTGTCTGTGATCTCGGACCCTGGTTTTCGTCGGCTTCGGGTTTATCAGAGAACCGTCGGTCGCATTCGGGCCAGGAAGCAGCCATTTTGGATTGTTTGTGGATATGGTGGTGCTGGCAACCAAGTGATCCGATTCATGGATCAATCGGGTATCCGTAGCGTGATGATCGATTCGGATCAGATACAGGCCGATACAGCTAAATTATCCGATATGACTTATCATCTCGATGTTTTGGTGGGCGATGCCAGTGAGCCTCAAACACTCGTTGATGCTGGGGTGCAGAGTGCGTTGTGCCGGGGCGTTCTTGCCCTGACCGATCACAATCAAACTAATCTAACTATTGCAACCAATACCCGTATTTTGGCACCGAGAGTGCCTGTCCACGCTCGTTCGGAGAGTGATGCCAACACTCGTAACCTAAGAAGTTTTAATACAGAGGTAGTAATCGATCCCTACCGGGTCGCAGCCCGTAGCCTGACACAACTCATTCGAAAACCACGCGCATTTGCTCTGTATCATGAACTAGTGGATCCGGACTTTAACCAGATTGAAATTTTTAATGTACCTGACTCTGGACACTGGATCGTTTGCGCCGGAGACCGCTTAGCTGACACCGTCACTGAGGCATTTTTGAGGGCCGAAATACCGTTCTGCCTGGTGAGTCCTGAGTTGTTAACGATCGGCGACTCCATCAGTTGGGTACAAGGGCTGGGTACAGAGGCGAATACCCTGCGGCAAGCAAGGATCGCTGAAGCAGTAGGAATCGTCGCGGGAACCAACGATGACGGGGATAATCTGTCTATCCTTTTGACCGCCCAAACTGAAAATGAACGTCTGATAACCGTCGCTCGAAGAAATAAACCAACGAGCGAACCTGTATTTCGCCAAGGCAACTTTCACTACGTGTTGCGTGAGGGGCGGATAGTTGCGCAGGAGATGTATGCTCGGATTGCGACTCCACTACTACACCAGTTTATAGGTCAGCTCGATGTGATGCCGGAAGCGTCGGTGCAGGGGATTATCGAAAAACTGAACTTGCGATTGGGTAATCAAAGCCCTGAGTTGGCTCACTTTGATATCAGCCTAGACGCAGAAGAAGCCCCGGGAGTGTTGCTATTCCTGAACACTGCGAGAGCCGCCAAGGTGGGTGATTTGTTGGTGGATCCTGGCGCTGACCATTTGAATATGCCGCTGGTCTGCTTGCTATTAGTTCGGATTAATGGTGACGTGGTGCCTTTCCCGGGAGAGGATCTTTTACTAGGCGAGAATGATCGATTGCTGTTGTGGGGGGCCACGGGAAGCCACCACCGGTTGCATCTTCTTATCCGTCGTGCAGATCTGTTTGAGTCAGTTTTGTCATCGAGGCGAAAAACGGCTGGTTGAGAAGGAAATATCGCTACAGGATAGATTTCGTTGTTCGCCGCTTGCTTATGTTTGCGACGCGGTTGGTGCTTATCATTTAAACGGCATAGTGTTCCTTATGACTCGCATTAACAATCGATCGTTGTCAACCAGTCAAGGCAGAGTTTGAACTGGCTTGTCGCAGGCTCTGGCTTTGGGATCGCTCTCGGGTTAATCGCAGCGATCGGAGCTCAGAATGCCCATGTATTAAGACAGGGCCTAGCTGGGCGTCAGGTTCCTGTGACGGTGGCTATTTGTATTATCTGGGACACAGTTTTGATGGCCTCCGGCGTCTACGGGATGGGTACGATAGCCACAATTTGGCCACCATTTGAGTGGATTACCCGGATTGGTGGCGCGATCTTCTTAATCGGTTATGGTGGACTGTGTTTTCGATCAGCCCTAAAAAACCAGGCGCTCGGAATTGAAGGCCAAGTGATCGAGTCGTTCTGGCCTGCCCTGGTCTCGATATTGGCAGTGACTTTGTTAAATCCCCACGTTTACTTGGATACTCTCGTTTTTATTGGAGGCATTGGAGCGCAGTATGGTGAAGACGACCGACTGTCGTTCACTGTAGGCGCCGTCTCGGCGAGCTGGGTATGGTTTGTGGTCTTGGGCTATGGAGCACGCTTATTGGGACCGACCTTCGAAAACCCCAAGGCTTGGACCGTGCTTGATATCGGAATTGGTATCCTTATGTGGTCGATTGCTCTAACGCTTCTGTTTTAGCCTCTAGTTCTCGATACCCGTTACGAGCGAACAACATGGCGGAGAAAAAAATCCCAGCGGCTAAGACGGATTCAACAATCCCAAATACTTCTCTGCCCTCGGTCATGGCATTGAGCACCCCAATAGTGAAAAACAGACAAGAGATAAAGCTTAGCCATAACGAGGCTTTAATATCCGCTTTCAAAACCGGCCACACGAAGGCAACCAAGATCAGAGTTAACCCAATTGCACCCATCACCGTGGCCGGAGGGGTAAGGAACCACAATCCTGAAACGCGTAACGCGATCAGACCAAACAGAGAAATGCGTAACCAAACGTGGAACAGCCTTTTACGCTGGCGATAAATTTCAATCTCAGTCATGTTGACTCCATTTGACGAGCCGTTGGCCCAAGCGTATGGCCATGTCTCTCTCATGTGGCCGGAGTTTTTCTGCATCTAGGTGTGTCGGACCGTAAGGTGTTCCGCCACCCTCAGTTACCGCTAATCCCGGATCTGAGTAGGGACAGCCCATAACCACCATTCCGTGGTGCAACAGCGGAGTCATCATTGATTGCAGAACTGACTCGTGGCCTCCATGCAATGAGGATGCGGACGCAAATACAGCCGCCGGTTTATCAATCATCGCCCCTGACAACCACAAATCCGATGTTGTTTCGAGAAAACCTTTTAAAGGCGCAGCCATGGTGCCGAATCGTGCCGGTGAGCCGAGCGCGAGTCCATCGCACTCCCGTAAATCATCCTTGGTCGCGAACAAGTATCCGAGCTTACTCTCGAATGGGTCGTCGGACGCTGGCTCGGAAGCCGGGTTTAGGTTGGGCACAGTCCGGAGCTTTGCCTCACTGCCTCCGAGTTCAATACCGGCCGCTACCGCTTCGGCTAGCTCAGCAACATGGCCAGTACGGCTGTAGAAAAGGACAAGTATTTGGGTCATTCGGTTTTCATCACAATGTCTACAATTTCTGAAAGAGCCACGCGGGTCGAACTGTCTTTGGTTCGTTGTTTGAGTTCGACTTCAGACTCTTCAAGGGTCTTGGCACTCACAACAATCCTGATAGGGATACCAATTAGGTCCATGTCCGCAAAACGTGGGCCTGGCCCTAGATTACGATCATCAAGTAAAACTTCGAGATCTCGATCTTGCAGTTCATTCTGGATTCGGATTGCTTCCACATCCACAGCAGGATTCTTATTGCCGCCGATAGGAACGATACAGACATCAAAAGGTGATAGTGATCGGGTCCAGCAGATTCCTCGATCATCATGACGCTGCTCGATTGCTGCAGCCACAATCCTTGTTATCCCAATGCCATAGCAACCCATGTATAGGGCTGACTGTTTCCCATTTTCATCAAGGACGGTTGCTTCCATTGCGAGCGAGTATTTTTGACCGAGTTGGAAGACGTGACCGACCTCGATTCCACGACGAATCAGATAATGACCTGATCCATCTGGAGCTGGATCTCCTTCAACCGCGTTCCGAAGATCTGCTGTTTCTGGGTCCTCACAATCTCGACCCCAGTTAATCCCAAAATAATGCCAGCCCTCCTCGTTGGCCCCGGCTCCAAAGTCAGAACAGATTGCCGCTTGTCTGTCGGTGACCATGGGTATTGGACAATTTACTGGACCTAATGACCCAGGGCCAGCTCCCATTATAGCTCTAATTTCCTGTTCTGTTGCAAAGGTAAGCGGACTCTTTACCATTGGATGGTTCTCTGCTTTGACCTCATTCAGCGTATGGTCACCGCGAAGGATAAGTGCTATAAAATTTGATTTGCATAGATCGGAGGCACATACGATTAACGTTTTGACGGTTCTCTGTACGTTGATTTCGAAA
>PBDH01000041.1 GCA_002717305.1 Gammaproteobacteria bacterium
TTACCGGTATTTCTGTCGATATTCCTGCGTAATTTCAGGGGTTTACAACAGCGTTGTGCGACTGATGCCCGACATCAGCTCTCATTTCAGCGATAATTATCGCTAAACCTCAGGCAGTAATTTGCCGAGGGTGGGTTTTTAAGAAAGTAGATTTTTAAAATGAAAGTTGTCTATGCCTTATCTCACATGTTTAGTAACACCGCCATTCAATTTTATTTTATATATTAAAAACAGTATATCATGTAAAAATGTTAGATATTACCCCCACATTTGCCCCCACAAATCTTGATTTATTTGCGTGAATATGGCACACATGTGCCCGTCCTCCACACCGTAGCCTGGGCGTATTCGGTGGGTAAAATAGCTATTTTAGAGGGTTCGAATCCTCCCGGTGCGCCATTTTCCTTACTTTTCTTAATAAATTCAATGATAACAGTGGGTTTGGCCATTTGTCGGGACCACTTTTGGGACCACTTGGTCAATTTCTGCGAGAAAGCGTCAGAATTGGTTGGTGTTTCAACAAGACGAGAAGTCAGCAACCCTATCGACATGGCAGTGGTGAATCGTCCCTTCGTCAATTATTTTCGTACATAGCTCAAACTGATTGCGAGATGAATAAAGAATAAGCATTTCGAACTGATTTCCAGCAAAGCTTTTAATTCTTTGCAACTCCATTTCATAACTGTAATCCGAAGCGGCAAGCGCATTAGTTTCTACCTCATCAAAACTTGGAATTGTTGGAAAGTTGCATATACCATGAAATTCAGCCGCAAGCAGTAAGGCTGAAAATTCTTTCCAGTCAATAAAAGGGTCTAGGGCAAATACAGCACAATAGCAGTTCTTTGGCGCACAATCTCTGGTGGTCTTTAGATATTCCATAGTAATTTGATTGGTGTTGCAAAGCGGAAATGTTGTTATGTCTTTCGCCAAAGCGCTAGGAAAGAGTGCCAGGGCCGGTGCAAAAATATGGTCTCTATCTTCATGCTCTAAGACAGTTTTAAGTTCTACCGAAAATTGAACCGCGCTATCTGACATGTGCTCATATTACCCAAAAATTCCCACTGTTACAAGTAATTGCTTGGTTCTGCGCGCGATTAGTATGTAAATGTTTATAAGTTCTAAAGAAAGTTTATTTCAAAACTATGAGTTTTTATGATCAAAAAATTGTCCTAGTCAGTACTTTGGATACAAAGGGTGAAGAGTCCGCATACCTTAAAAAACGTTTGGAAAAAGCAGGACGCAGGGTCTGCGTGATTGATATCGGAACAGCAGGTACGCCGGCGTTCCACGCAGACATAACAAGAGAAACCGTATTGGAACAGACAACTTTAACGCAGCAATCTGCTGGGGTATCAGTGGTTCCAGAGTCTATGACAGCCGGGCTAGAGATAATTCTGCGGGACTTGTTTGATCGTGATGATATTTCAGCCGTTGTGGGCATAGGCGGCGGCAAGGGCGCAAGTGTTTTTCATCATGCTACCGTGGGTTTGCCCTATGGTTTTCCCAAATTATTGATTACCAGTGCTCGCCCAGCGATGCTGGCAGAAATTGCTATGACCACTGATACAATACTCTTGCCAACCCTTGTAGATTTATTCGGTGTTAATAAGTTCACACGAGCGGTCTTGAATAATGCCGCTTTAATGTTGTCCGGCCTTAATTGGATTGCTGAAAAAGAAATATCTGTTAAGACCGTCGCAGTGACTGCCTTTGGCGTAACCACGCCAGCCGTTCGAGCAATCCAGTCAAACCTTGAGCAGGCTGGCATAGCTGTCATCGTTTTTCCCGCAAATGGTGCTGGGGGGCGCACGATGGAAGCATTGATTGCGCGGGGCGCCTTTGACGGTATAGTTGATTTGACTACGACTGAAATGGCTGACCTATTGCTCGGTGGTACAGCGAGCGCAGGCGAGGAGCGATTAAAAGCCGCCAGTGCTATTGGTATTCCCCAGGTTATCGCACCGGGAGCTATTGATATGGTTAACTTCGGGCCACCTGAGACAGTGCCTGACACATTTTCTGATCGGACCAAGTACCAGCACACACCTTTGACTACATTGGTGCGAACAACCCCTGCCGATACAGCGCAGATCGCAAAAATGACTTCCGAAAGGCTCAACTTGGCCTCGGGTGCCGTAGTTGTTGTCTGGCCTGGGGGAGGCGTGTCCGACTATGATAGGCCCGGTCAGGATTTTTATGATCCCGCTGCCAATACTGCTTGGTTACATGAGATGAAGCGGTCGCTTAATACAACGGTCAGCCTTATTGAGACCGACTATCACATCAATCATCCCAACTTCGCTGCACTATGTTCCGAATGGATGATCACGCAATTGGAGATGAGAACATGAAGAATTTATCAAGACAAGAAATCCTTGACCGCTTGCATGCGGAAACAGCGGCAAACCGTCCAATTCTCGGCGCGGGTACAAGTTGTGGTCTAATTGCAAAGTGTGCGGCACTCGGCGGCGCGGACTTGCTAATTGTCTATAGTACTGGCAGATCACGGTTGATGGGTCTTCCTACAAGCCGAATTGGAGACTCCAATGCGAACACAATGGATATGGCCGGTGAAATACGTAATGTGGTCTATGATACGCCAGTAATTGGAGGTATCGAGGCGTGGGATCCAACCCGTATGGACTTAGACATTTTGCTTGGCGATTTTCAGGCTGTTGGATTTTCCGGTATAATCAATTATCCAACAATTTCGACTATGGGTGAGACTTGGCGTGCGAGACGGAGTAAGGTAGGGCTTGGCTGGGAACGTGAAGTCGAATTGATTGAGCGGGCGGTTGCACGCAATATATTCACAATGGCCTATGTCGCAACTGTTCAGGACGCGCTTGATATGGCGAGCAAAGGGGTTGATTGTCTTGTTCCTCATGTCGGCGCCACGGGTGGTGGTTTGGTCGGCCATGAGACAGATAGTACCTTGGACGATGAGATATCAAATATATCTCAGATGATTGAAGCAGTTTCCGCATTAGGCTTAAACCCAATATTTCTGTGCCATGGCGGCAAAATCACTGAACCCTCAGATACGCGTCGTGTTTACGAGGAGACGCAATGCGTTGGATTTGTTGGGGCATCTTCCATCGAACGCATTCCTATAGAGCGCGCTGTAAAATCGATTGCTGAAGACTTCAAATCCATCACATTTTCTAAAGAGTAATTATAATGAGTACTGAAAAGACCGTTGACTTCTTAATTATTGGTAGTGGCGCTGCGGGCGTCTGTGCCGCGCTTTATGCAGCTGAAAGAGGAAAATCGGTAATGCTATGTGAAAAGGCGTCTAAAATTGGTGGCACTACGGCGCTTTCCAATGGCATGATCTGGGTGCCGTGTTCCGACCATGCCAAAAAAGCCGGTATTGATGACACGCTTGATAATGCTCGTATGTATTTGCGCGGCGAGTTGGGTAATTACTATGATGAAGTAAAAATTGATACCTATCTGGAACGTGGTCCCGAAGCAGTTCGCACGATCGAGAATATATCGGAAATCAAGTTTGTTCTTGCCGGCGCGCCGGATTACCATTCCTCGCGCCAAGGCGGTGTAGACAAAGGCCGCGCATTAAGCCCAGCACCATATGACGGCCGCCGACTTGGTAAGGATTTTGATTTAATAGCCGATCCAATTCGAGTAGTTCTGGGCGGAATGATGATCACCTCAAGTGAAATCAAACATTTCCTTAATCCCTTAAAATCGACAAGCGCACTTATTCATGTCCTGCGAAGGGTTGGCCGATTTGCCAAAGATCGTTTAAAATATTCGCGCGGTACGGAATTCAGTGGCGGAAATGCACTGCTTGCGGCTGCAGTAAATAGCCTGCGCAAAAGTGGTGTTGATCTGCGAAACAATAGCCCAATGAAAGGGCTAATCGTTGAAAATGGGCGTGCCATGGGGGCGACTGTGGTGATAGGTGGCAGTGAAATGCGGGTCTTGGCGACGGGCGGAGTAATCCTTGCTACTGGTGGGTTCGCCGCCAACGAGGATTTGCGCGCTGAAATTGGCGCAAAGCATCGCCATGATGTTACGTTATGTGCACCCGAAGTGCAGGGCGACGGGATCAATGCCGCAAGCCAAGTTGGTGGAGCAATTGATAAAAATGTCGCAAGTCCAGGTTTCTGGACGCCAGTGTCGCGGTTGAAGAATAAGGATGGTTCAGCCACCATTGTGCCCTATGGGTGGCTTGATCGGGGGCGTCCGGGAGTTATCGCTGTGGGCCCAAATGGTAAACGATTTGTGAACGAATCGAACTCGTACCATGACGTATGTATCGGACTTTTTCAAAATGGATACCCAAACGATGAGCGCTTCTTCTTTATCTGCGAAGAAGCCTTCGTGAAGAAACGTGGAATGGGCGATATTCTTCCATGGCCTTGGACGCCTAGTTTGAAAAGCTACATCCGCCGAGGATATATTCAGTGCGGTAAAACTCTCAATGAACTTGCAGCTCAGATCGAAATCGAACCAGAAGCATTGACCAAGACTGTGGAGGAACACAATAAGAATGCTGAAACGGGTGTTGACGCTGAGTTCGGACGGGGTGAATCAACCTTTAACAAAGCCTTAGGCGATGCCACATTGGGCCTAAAGAATCCGAACCTTGGCCCTATCAAAAATGGCCCCTTCATCGCGCTTCGGATTATACCAGGGACACTTGGCACGGCTGCTGGTTTAAAAACAGACGCAAAGGCTCGTGTTCTTAGGCAGGATGGCAGTGCTGTCGAAGGGCTCTATGCTTGCGGAAATGATGCTACATCTATTATGGCAGGCATTTACCCAGGGGCTGGTATTACTATAGGCCCAGCAATTGTCTCGGCCTTTCTCGCTGTAGAACATGCAACCAGCAAGCTCAAAAAATAATATGTCTGATGCCTCTGGTACCGTCAGGTCAAGATATCGTATTTTTTGATCCGATTATATAGAGTTTTGCGAGTAATTCCGAGGTATTCAGCAGTTTTCGTACGACTGAGATTGTTCAAAAGCAGCGCCTTAACAACACGGTCTCTTTGGGAAATTTTCATTGATCCTACTGTCCGCGTGTCGGCGCTAAGATGCTCAATCAGTCTGGATTGGTTAAAAGAAGTATCTTTTTCTTCAACAAGCCATTTGACAGCTTGTCGGAGTTCGTTGAGGTTTCCTGGCCAATTATGTCGAATAAGAATACGAATTATGGAAGGCGGAAGTTCTCTTGGTTCATCAGTCATTTCAGAGATCATGTTTTTAACTAGCATCGGAATGTCTTCAATGCGATCGCGCAGGGGGGGTACTTCAATCGCCTTTTCTTTAGCTATGAGTCGCAAATTTTGCGCCAACTGCTGCTCTAGGATATTTTCGTTACCCAAGATTAGGACGATCCGCGCACCCGAATGCCGTTCTAAATCGCTACCATTACAGCAGTATTTCCCACTAAGGATGACCTCGGCTATACGGTTTTGATCTTCTTCTTGGAGATGTTCTACTCCCACCAGCGTTAAAATATCTGACTCATTAGCAAGTTCGAGTATGCCAACCCTACGACGTACCCCTGGACTGCGAGATTTTCCAAAAAAATCATCCGAGGATAATTGTGGCTTAGACAAGTCGAGTTTCCAACGTTTGCCATTCGTCTTTTGGATGGATCGAACCACTGCCATCTTAGCAACTTTGTGCCGGCCTGTTGCGGTTTCGCCTTTCAAAATTAAATGGCTTCCGTCTGAAATTACCGCTTCAACCTGATCAAGCATTCGGTCCATAGCATCCGCAAGGCAAACGAGGTCATATCGTTTGCCATACTGTCGTAATCGACGCTCCAAACGTTCAACCCTATTCTGCAGGACTTCGATTTCGCGAAAAGAGGCAACGGAATTTACCAAGGATTTCTCAAGAGGTGCTCGATCAAGTGCAGAGCCGCCAATGAACCCTTCGATACCCGCCTTTCGGCAAAGTTTATCCAGTTTAGCACCTCCTGTGATCGGCCCTCCGCCAAGATAAATCTTCAAATTTTTCTTAGGTTTGCGAACACTGTCAACGATTTCTTTGGCTGCTAGTGCGAGACGGTCTAAAGTCTCATCGTTTATCGATTTATCGCGACTGTGCGGGTTTAGGCCAAAATTGATGCACAGAGTGGTTATTCCGGCTGCAGCCATTCTATTGGCTTCGTCCCGGTTACGGACATATCCGATTGTTTCCAGTCCTTTGGCTTTTGCCGCGGCCAGAAAATTGATTTCGCGCCTATACCCCAAACCGTGAGCCTCAAGGATTTCCGCGCGTTTTCCAAAGTGGAAAACTGCCGGGAAATTAGTAACCCCGTTTAATTTGAGAGTGTCTAGCCGTTCCAAAAGGGCTTCCACTTCAAGGCGTGGATCGAATAGCGGCAAGCCTACATAAACAGGTAGATTGACACGCGGCACTAATTCCTTAGCGGCAAAATCCAACGTCAGATCAACTGCATCGTATATGGGTAGAAGGGAAGCCGGCGATGGGATGCCCATAGACCTCATTTTTCCTGCCCCCAAAGCGAGAACAAAGTCCGCGCCTGCGGCTTCTGCCGCATGTGCGGCCATTCCTGATCCGACTGCTGCACCAACCCAGAACCTATTATTTTTTTGCTTCAATTTATAAAATTTTCCCAAAATTACCCGCTCTCATCAATATTATGGTCTGCGTTGGCCGTCTAGTGGTTAATATGAAATTAGTTGCAGAGACGCGAGAACCGCGCCGAAAATTTGAAAATTTGCAATATGAATAGGGAGAAAAGAATGAAAACGATAACCAAACTGACTATGGCCTCTGCCATCGTGGCACTAATGGGGACAGCGGCGTATGCCGAAGACTTTAACTGGCGTCAATTTGAAGGAACTGAGATCACTTGGGCCTATGACATCCACCCTTATGCGGATGCTGTTGTCGCTTATCTTGATGAATTTGAAGAACTTACTGGCATCAAGGTCACCGCAGAGCTTTACCCAGATGATACATACTGGGGAAAACTAAACATCCAGCTTTCAACCGGTTCTCCAGATTGGGACGTAGTTGGTACCGGCATTCAGCCAGCTTGGGATGTGACGCCGGCAGGACAATTAGCAGGTTTGCGTGGGCTTATCGAAGACCCGAACATGACCAGCCCCTCCTATGACTATGAAGACTTTTTTCCGGCACTGCGAGCAGCTTGGACATGGGATGTGGCGGAAGAAGAAATTATCGCTAATCCTGATGGAGAGATTTGGGGAATTCCTCATGCATTTGAAAACATGCAGTTGATGTACCGAACTGATATTCTTGAGCGCCTTGGTGTTGAGCCGCCAAGTACACTTCCCGAATTGACCATAGCCTGCGAGCAAATCAGAGCTGCCGACCCCAACATGACGCCAATGGCTGTTCGTGGTGTCAGATTCTGGTCATCAATTCACACTGCACCAATTTCTATCGCCCAATCATATGGGGTGAGAGACTTTGTTGGCACTGGTGACGCTATGGATACTGCTTTAGACTCTGCCGAATCGATCCGTTTCCACAAGGACTACGTTGCCATGATCCAGGCGTGTGCGCCGGATAGTTGGGCTAATGATAACTGGTATCAAGTTGTTGATGGGCTTTCGACCGGTACAACTGCAATGGCCGTAGACGCCAACATGTTTGGTTTCTGGAACAACATTGAAGGTTCATCAGATGCAGCTGGTAAAATCGCGTTTGCGCCACCTCTCACTGCTCCAGACAATGATGAGTTTGCCTCCAATATTTGGATTTGGTCGCTGGCAATAAATGGTGCATCCGAAAAAAAAGGTGCAGCATGGTATTTCATGCAGTGGGCCACGTCTAAAGAGATGAACGTGCGCGGTGCGACGGATGGTAAGCTCGTGAACCCACCACGGTCGTCTGCTTGGCAGGCACAGGAGTGGATCGAATATGCGAATCAACCAGAGTTCAACAACTTCTATGATACTTTCAATACCGTTCAGGAAAAGACATCTCTATTGTTCACTCCACGTTATGGTTTTGGTGCCGCAATGAATGCTTGGGCAGTTGCAATGCAAGAAATGGTTGGTGGCGCAGATGTAGAAGAGAGTTTGTCCAACCTCGCTGAAGAAATTCGTGACGAGCTTTAAATAATACTCCCAATAATACTATAACTAAAACTACCGGCGACCTAGCGTTGCCGGTTTTTTTTGAAGTCAAATTCTAAGGTACGGCTTATGGCACGCAATAAGGTAAAGTCTGGCAACATGTTTCTGTTGATTACATTGCTACCAGCGATACTCATTCTGGGAGGTTTTATTGTTTTGTTCCTATGGGGCTTTTATCAGTCGCTGACGGACATGAGATTTGGCCGCTCGCGTGTCGATTTCGAAGGAATAGAAAACTATGCGCGTCTGGTTGGCCGAAGTCGGTTTTGGGAATCAGTTTCAGCCACAGCTATTTACGCATTCTCAGCTGTAATTTGCGAATCGGTCCTTGGGCTTGCTATTGCCAAACTGTTCAATACCAAAGCAGTGCTTGCGCAATGGCTAAGGCCGGCTATTTTATTGCCGTTGGTATTGCCTCCACTCTCCGTCGCCCTGATGTGGACGACTATGATGAACCCTGAGACTGGGGTCATGAATTATTTTCTTAGTTTTGTCGGCATTGAAAACTTTCCATGGACGGCCAAGGCCGAGACGGCGATGTTTGCGATCGTTTTCATTGACGTTTGGACTTTTACGCCATTTTTCGCTCTTATCATATTTGCTGGGCTTCGTGGTATCACACCCGACATTATCGAAGGTGCACGCATGAATGGTGCTAAGGCCTGGGGTATTTTCTGGCGCGTCGAATTACCGATGGTATTGCCTTACATTCTGCTTGCGGCACTGTTTAGGATCATCGACTCGCTCAACCAGTTCGATATCATCTTTGGAACAACACAAGGCGGACCTGGCAACGCCACGGATGTGCTGTCCGTTTCAGCCTATTTTACGGCCTTTCAGAATCTATATTTTGGTAGGGGCGCAGCTATAATGATCGTGAATTGGTTAATGGTTTTGCTTACAGCAATGGTAGTTGTGAAGCTTTGGCAATACACGCGGAAGAGGGTTGGTGGATATGCATAGCCGTTCAATATCTTTGCTTCTAAACGTTCTTGTTTTGATAGTGGTCTTTGTTTTGGCTTTTCCTATTGTATGGATTTTGATGAATTCTTTCAAACAGGCCGCGGATGTGAATTCTTATCCGCCAGCCTTTTTTTTCCAGCCTACACTGGAAAACTACAAGGTTCTATTTGACATAGCAGAAGCGGGTGCAACCAATTACGGCACAATAAAGATCCAGTTCCTTAAGCCAGTCACTAGCAGCGTCATCATTTCGGTTGGGGCGGTATTGTTGTCGCTCATCGCGGGTGTCCCCGCCGGCTATGCGCTGGCGCGTTACAATTTTCAAGGTAAGGAAGATCTCGCCTTCTTTATCCTTGGCTTTCGGTTTGCTCCAGTTTTACTTGTGATCATCCCGATGTTTCAGTTCTTTCAGGCGGTTGGCCTTTATGACAGCTACCTGGGTATGATTTGGGTCTATCAGCTAATAACGCTTCCTATGATCATCTGGCTCAGTCGATCGTATGTTGAAGATATCCCATTGGAAATCGAAGAAGCTGCGGCCATATGTGGAGCGAAACGCTCTCAAATCATAATAAAAGTTGTGTTACCATTGCTACGGCCTGGCCTGGTTGGAGCTTCGTTGCTGGTCTTTCTTCTAGCTTGGCACAATTTTGCACTTGGTTTGATACTTACTGCTAAGAACACACCTGTAACAGTAGCGCTGCTAAAGCTCCTTAACCCCGGGGTCAATTTCTATCCTGTGGTGTCAGCTGGCCTAGTGGTTTCGATGATTGTCCCAATCTGTCTAATCCTTCTCGGGCAACGGCATCTGGAGCGTGGTTTGACATTTGGAGCTTTAAAATGAGTCGACCTCTGATTTTTATTGGAACAACCAATCTGGATATCGTTTTCTATGCTGAACAGCTACCTGTTCATGGTCAGAGTTTGATTGGGACTATCGAGGAATTTGGTGGTGGCAAGGGTGCAAATCAGGTAGTTGCAGCAGCGCAGCTTGGCGGTAACCCCTTTTTTGCAACAATGTTTGGTGAAGACGATGCCGCCCATAGTATGACGCAAGGCCTGCGCGATGCCGGTGTGAACACTAGCAAAATTATCAGAAAGCCGGGGTTCAAGTCTGGTAAGGCGCTGATCTTCGTAAGTTCCGACGGCACTAATATTATTGGGATTGATGCAGGCGCAAACGAGGCGTTCAACGCGACTGATGTTAAAACTGCGCTATCTGACGTTCCTCAGGATGCCGTCATGGTGGTTGAAATGGGCTTGCCCGTCGAGGCCTGTAGAGCAGCTCTAGAATTCAAGGGTGATAGGTTTCTAATTTTCAACCCGGCACCGGTGCGCGCGCAGCTTAACAAGACGGAGTGTAGCTGCATCGACATAATAACGCCTAATGAGACAGAGGCTGAGCAACTGACAGGAATTAAAGTTAACTCTGTGGAGCAGGCGTTTGAGGCTGCAAAACTGCTCCACAATCTTGGTGTGGCAGCTGTGGCGATCACTTTGGGTCAGAACGGTGTTGTCTATTTAGATAGCGAGCGCCAGATTCATCAAAATGCCTATCCTGTCACTGCCGTTGATACGACTGGGGCAGGAGATGCCTTCAATGGGGCCCTTGCAGTGCAGATTGCCAAGGAGTGTAACATCGCGGACGCCCTGCATTTCGCGGTAGCAACTGCTGGTTTAAGCGTTACACGCAAAGGCGCTCAGCAATCTATGCCAACAGAGGCAGAAGTTATGCAGTTTCTGTCAGAACAAGGAGATAAATAAATGAATATGTTTAATCTGACAGGAATGACGATCCTTGTCACTGGCGCTTCTGGTGGAATCGGACTGGCATTGGTTCAAGGATTTTTAGAGGCTGGTGGGAAAGTTGTTGCCATAGACCTGAACTGCTCTGCCGTCGAAGATGCGTTTTCTGGCAATGAACGCGTTATGCCCGTCTCTTTGGATTTAATGGATCTTGATGGTATCCGTGATGTCCTTAATAAAATGCGCGATTGTTTTGGGCCAATTGATGTACTTGTCAACAATGCAGGTATCAAGTCGGCGGAACGTTTGATCGATGGTGATCGTAGCGAAATCCAGCGCACGCTAGCAATCAACGTAGATGCGGTGCTGAACCTGACGCGCTTTGTTTTTGAAGATTGTTTCAAAGGCAGGGGTGGCCGTGTCATTAATATCGGATCATCAATTTCTTCGCGCGGAGCTGTATTCAACTACCAGGCTGGTGGTGCGGACTATTGTTACTCGAAGGCGATCGTGCACGATCTTACCCGATTGATTGCTTTTGAGGTGGCGCCAGAAGGCGTCACTGTCAACGCCATCGCCCCAGGCATTGTGCATACACCGATGCATGGTAGACCTTTGGAGGAAACCGAGGCACGGCATGCCGGTCGTATCCCACTCGGACGCATAGGTCAACCAACGGACATCGTCGGCGCTGCAGTATTTCTGGCTTCAAAATCGGCAAATTATATCACTGGACAGGTTCTTCATGTCAACGGTGGCATGATTATGAGTGATTGAGGAAAATATGACAGAATGGAAAAAAATATCAGGTATTATAAGTGATTTGGATGGTGTTACCTATCGTGGTGACGATCCAATCGATAGTGCAGTAGAGGCCTTTCAATCCTGGCACAGCCTCGGACTCCCTTATGCATTTGTAACAAATAATTCTACTAAATCTGCTGAGGAGTTTGGGGAAAAGCTGAATAGAATGGGGATACCTGCAACGCCGGAGCGGATTATTACAACATCAGCGGTCTCTGCCGAACGCCTTAAGACACTGCTTGAGCCAAAAGCCCGGGTTATGGTAATAGGTGCACCTGCACTCTTGCGGGCAGTTGAGAAAAGTGGATTTGAAATTGCAGATGAAAAGGTGGCAGCTGTCATTGCCGGTTTGGATCGTGAGTTCAGTTTCGAAAAACTGGAAAAGGCGCAGATTGCTCTGATGGGCGGAGCACATTTCATTGGTACAAACCCTGATCGCATGCTACCTAAAGGTGATGGTTTTGAGCCAGGTGCTGGTTCGATCCTTAAAGCTATCGAGACAGCCTCTGGGGTGCCACCTGTGATAATTGGAAAGCCACAGCCTCATCTTATATCAATGGCGTTATCTATTCTCGGGACAGACCCAAAATCCACATACATGCTGGGTGATCAAATAATGACAGATATTGTCGCGGGACATGCCGCTGGCCTACCTACAATTTTGGTCCGTACGGGCGTTGCTGAAGAGGGCCCTTTTCCCATTAAACCCGATTTTGATATCGAAACTCTGGCATCCATTCCGGTTATGATGCCGAATGATTTAAAGGAAACATAGATGGCAGGGGTGAGTACATCGAGCTTGGTCAAGAAATATGGTGCATTTACAGCCCTGCATGGAATTGATCTAGAAATTAAAGATGGCGAATTTATCGTGTTTGTTGGTCCATCTGGATCGGGTAAATCAACGCTCCTTCGCTGCATTGCAGGTCTGGAACAAATTGCTAGCGGATCCGTGATGATCGCTGGGGAGGACGTCTCTGATGTCGATCCTGCAGATCGTGGCCTGTCTATGGTGTTCCAAAACTACGCACTTTTCCCTCACATGAGCTGCCGCGCTAATCTTGAGTTCCCATTGAAATCTGAAGGACTGCCTTTGCAGGACCGTGAGCGCATGGTCAGTTCCGTAGGTAAACTTCTCCATATCGAAGAACTTCTGGGTCGCAGACCTGCAGAATTGTCTGGTGGACAAAGACAACGAGTGGCAATCGGACGTGCAATTGTTAAGGAGCCCAAAGTTTTTCTTTTTGACGAACCCCTATCGAATCTCGATGCTGAACTTCGTATCAAGATGCGTGTGGAAATCACGAAACTGCACAGGCAAATAAAAAATACGATTATTTACGTGACGCACGATCAAGTTGAGGCTATGACAATGGCAGATCGTATAGTAGTGTTGCGTGAAGGCAAGATCGAGCAGGTCGGAACGCCACATCAACTATACTTTGCACCCGTCAACCAATTTGTTGCCACCTTCATCGGGGCGCCACAGATGAATCTTATTAACTGCGACTCTGCTATCAGAGGTGACGCTAAAACAACCATTGTTGGCTTTGGGGATGCCCCTAAGACAACGCTGCCAATCGGGGGCTTTGAATGGACCGATGGTGATCTAACGCTTGGATTTCGCCCAGAGCATGTAGTGCTTAAAGAGCCTGAGGGTGAGGCCATTCATTTTCGTCTCAGAACTGATGTCGTGGAACATCTTGGGGCCGTCACAAATATCTACGGGCAAATTTCGGGTTCAAGTGCTGAACATACCGACATCACTGTCGCTAACCACACGCAGATTTATTTTCAAGAAGGTAAAGAAATCGACATTTGGGTGCCCGTTGTTGATTGTCACTTATTCACCCCTGATGGCAAATCACTTAAACGCTACACCGTTCCTCCGTCTTGGTAATATTGTTGCATTCAACCGAAGCACTTGTCTTAAGAAGAAAGTTTTAACTGATACTTTTTGAAGGCACGCTTATGGCGGCTTTGAATCCACTGGAAGTCAAAACATTATTAGAGATGCAAAGTAAAAAAAAATTCTACGAACCCTGAACAATGAAAACCGTTAACAGATTTGATATTGAAGATGCTCGAACCTTGATAAAGGTGGCGTTGGATCGTGCAAAGGTTTTTAGTTTGCCGAAGCCCATTTGCAAAATCTGATGCTTGATCTACTTAGTCAGTCGACACCGCCACAAACCTTTTTTTATATTATATAAACAATATCTTAGCATATTATTATTTATTTTTCCCCCACAATTATTGACGCCGGTACGCGTTTATGGCACGCCTGCGCGCCCGCGCACCACGCTGTCTTTTGTATATGTATCAGGCTCAAACTGATTATTAATTAAATTTCGACTGGATAGATTCCGTTCGTATATAGCCTCATGTAAACAACCTGCTTCCGGAAAGTGGTCTTTGGTGAGAAGGTTTAGTCAGGCCCGCACAGCAATAACTTCAGATGGAACAAAATAGAATTATCAGTACCATTCATTATCTGCAAAACTGTATCTTTAAGCTCTCTTTGGGCCCATATCCTTCAAATACTTGATTGATGTCTGCCAACGATAAACGATGTGATACAAGCCGCCCAATATCGGTACCATAGGCTTTTAGTCCTTCAATGGCCTCTGGGATATTATGGTTTAGCGAGTGCGATCCGGCCAAGGTAATTTGACGGCGGAAAAGCTCGAACGGCGAAATTTCTATCCGAGCCTCTGAGGGGCAAACGCCGAAAAACAAGCCCACTCCTCCATTTGCAATATAATCGATCAGTTTCGTCGCGACTGCTGGCACACCTGTAGCATCTGCTACCAAATCAACATTTTGTCGCAAACTGTTTAGCTCATCTGAATGGGCTTCAATAGCTTTAAATCCGAAGCTTTCGGCCAAGGAAAGACGCGTTCGGTCTAAATCAACCAAAGAAATATTGGTTAAGCCAGAGACTTGTAATCCAATTGCCATTAAAAGACCAATCGGGCCAGCACCAAAAATAAGGGCCGAACCTGCGCGATGCGCCTGAGCGGCGTGCAGACCATTTAAAACACAGCCTAAAGGTTCTGCTAGCGCCGCGATTTCATAGGGCATATCGCCAATGGAATGAACTTGTGACGCCTGAACCAGGCTATATTCAGCAAACCCACCATCGCATGTAACCCCATATGCGCCTAATGTTTCGCATAAATGGGCCCAACCTTTTTTACATGCTGGGCAACTGCCACATTCAAGGTTTGGATCCACCACAACGCGATCACCAA
>PBDH01000024.1 GCA_002717305.1 Gammaproteobacteria bacterium
CGCAGGACCCGCCACTGTCCCAATGATATAAAAAGTATTATCGACATTAGTGACCCAGTCCCGCATTGCTTCATTTAATGCATCTTTTAGTGTACGTGATCCCGATTCAACTGGAACCACTTCGGCGCCTAACAGCTTCATCCGATACACATTAGGAGATTGACGCTCGACATCGTCAGAGCCCATATAGACAACACACTCTAGGCCCAACCGCGCCGCAACAGTAGCGGATGCAACACCGTGTTGTCCTGCTCCAGTTTCAGCGATCACACGTGGTTTGCCTGAATACTTCGCAAGTAGCGCCTGGCCGATCGTGTTATTAACCTTATGCGCGCCGGTATGGTTCAAGTCCTCGCGTTTAAAGTAAATCTGAGCACCACCAATAGCCTTTGACCAACGATCTGCGTGGTAGAGTGGTGAGGGTCGTCCAACAAAGGAAGCAAGATCAGCATCAAACTCACATTGAAAGTCTTGATCGTTTTTCAGCTTTCGATAGCTTTGATCAAGCTCATTAAGAGCAGCCATTAATGTCTCAGAAACATAGCGGCCCCCATAATCCCCAAAATGACCACCGGTATCCGGTTCATAATCGAGAGTTCTTAATTCCTGTTCTGTCAGTGCCATAGTGTTCTCAAAATTAGTTACGACATGCGGTAACAAAGCGCCGCATCTTATCAGGATCCTTTCGTCCCGGCTCAGTTTCAATGCCGCCACTGACATCCAGAGCCCAGGGTGCGACAGATTCAATCGCGTCCTTCGCAGTTTCCGGCGTTAACCCACCGGCAAGTATAATTGTGCGGTCTGTCTTTGGGATCAACCCCCAGTCAAATCGTTCTCCAGTCCCTCCTGGTAGTCCCTCAACATAGGCATCCAGTAGAAAACCAGAGGCGTTTGGATAACGCTCCATTTCAGCCAAAATATTGCTATCAGGGCGAACCCGAAATGCCTTTATGTACGGTAAACCCACCGAATCACAGAATTCCGAACTTTCATTGCCGTGGTACTGAACCAGATTCAGTCCCACATGTTGGAAAATTCCTCGAACCAAGGCCGCGTCAGGGTCAACAAACAAACCAACCCTGGTAATGAATGCAGGAATAATACGCGTAAATTCTAATACCTGCTCAGGCGTCACATATCGGGAGCTCGACTCATAGAATACGAACCCAAGTGCGTCTGCCCCGCTCTCGACAGCCTTAGCAACATCGTCGCGATTCGTTAGCCCACAAAATTTTACTCGAGTCATAATACACACTCTAACGGATCTGTTCGCAAGATATCTCTAGCAATCTGTGGAATTCGGACGGTATTAGGCAGGTTATAGCTATCACAATAAGTTGGCCCAAGAAAATAGAGGCCATGTGACGGGGCTGTCACTCCACCCTCAGTACGATCCTTTGAAGCAAGAACATGTTTGACCCAACTGGTCGGCTGCTCTTCTGCGCCAATCGCCATCAACACACCAACAATATTTCGCACCATGTGTTGCAAAAAACCGTTTGCCTCTACATGCACGGCGATCAACTGATCGTGATGATGTACGCTCAAACGGGTGACCGATCGCACCGACGTCTTCGCCTGGCATCGCGCGGAGCGGAAGGCGTTAAAATCATAAGTACCAATCAGCGACTGCGCAGCTATTGCCATTAATTGTGGATCCAAGCTCTGGTGTGTAAGTGTCACCATTTTTTTTAGAAAAGCACTCCTCGATGACGAACATTTGAGTAAGTAGACATATTGCCGAGACAAGGCACCAAAGCGCGCATGAAACCCAGAATCAACTTCTAACGCCCACGCTACCGAAATATCATCTGGTAGTTGCGAATTGACACCCATTACCCAGTTGTACGGATCCCGAATCGCATATGTGTCAAAGTGGCAGACCTGCGAACTTGCGTGAACTCCAGAATCAGTTCGACCCGCGCATATCAATGAAATCGGCTCAGCTGCAATTTTGGATAGTGCGTGCTCAATCTTCGTCTGTACCACCTGGGCATCGTGCGTTTGTGTCTGCCAACCTCCATAGCCAGACCCGTCGTACTCAACCGAAATAGCAACACGCCGTTGCTGGCTATTAGGTCTGATGGGCATCGATTAAACTACGGGCCTTTTCTGCGCTTGCATGGTCAGGCGATACCAACACACGTTCAAGCAACTCAATCGCCGTCTGCGTCATACCCATGTCAAGGTAATTCTGGGCAAGCTCCAACTGGTGTGAAGCGACATCAGCCTCATCATCAGGGTCCTCGCCCCACTCTGGGTTTTGATTCAGCGTATCTGCGGAAAATGCATCAATCAACGAGTCATCTGTTCCCGAGTAAAGTTCTTCAGCCTTCTGTTTCCGCTCAGAATTCTCAATCCTTGATTTTAAACGCTCGATAGCCGTTTCTGAAACCGCTATTTCTTTTTGTTTGATCGGCTCTTCAATCTCTGCCTTAAGACGCCCTATTGCCGATTCCAGCGCCTCTTCCTCTCGAGCATCCGTGCCTCCGGGGTTGGAAACCGATTCTAGCGTCGCTGTAAAGTTCGATTCAGGTATCTGAGGGGAAGGTGGATCCGAGGTTGGGCCATCCGATGTAGCGCTCGAGTGCTTATCCTTGAAGATACGGAGGCTCATCAAAATGACGACCACTAATCCGCCAAAAATTAGTGCGCCTTTGCCAAAATCACTACGCGAGAAGGTCTCAACTCGATCCCATAACGGCACCCACTCATCAACATCAAAATCGGTACCGAGCAAAGCTTGGAGGTAGGCTTCTATCTTTGCTCGGAGTGCTAACCAACCAGTAAGGTCGTATTCTGGGTCAGTATTTGCCTGCATCGTCCCCGGAGCTGAAAACGCAATCTCGCTGTTTTCCTTGGCCTCACTCGCGATAACCTCAACCTTTGCGTCCATAGCGTCGAGCTTCGACTCTAAGGCCATAATCTTTTCATTAAACTCTGAGTTTATAGGTGGCACCTTCGACTCTGGAATCCGAAGCTCAACCGGCTGTTTGTCTCTGGCCTCAGTTGCGATCTCTTCAAACTTGACATCCATCGCGTCGAGTTTCGATTCCAAGGAGTTAATCTTCTTAAGAAGCTCTGTCACCTCCAAACTGACCACATCGTTCACGGCTGGATTTGGTGCAAGATCAGACGCGTTGTTTTGTTGGGTTTGAGGCTGGTCCAAAAGCTCGGTGGCTTGAGTTGTCACGGAAATAGTGGGCTCTTCGGTTTCTTGCGCGTTGGATACCGATGGGATCAGATCCGGCGTGTTTTGTTTTGATGTCAGCCTTGGTTTCAATTTTTGATCAATCAGCTTCGTTGCAGTTCTCGGTGTACGGGGGAAATTTTTCTTTGGCGCTTTCATATGCGCGTCAAAACGCTTCGCTGCATCAATCGCTGACTCTCGCGCCAGACGTTCAATCGAGGGTACGAAGAGTGTTTTACCTTTTTCTAAGGCATTGACGTTGTTGTATTCAAATGTATCTGGATTTTCATCGTACAGGGCCATCATTACCTGCTCTATGGTGAGCGCATCAGGCTTCACTCTGTTAGCTAGACGCCACAGCGTTGAACCGTTTCTAACAATTAGTGTTTTATTTTTTCCTTTTGTAGACGCCGCCGAAACGGTCGACCCTTCGTTGGCTGTAATTTTAACGTCTGGTTTTTGCGAGACCAATTTAGAATCTATTTGCGGTGTCAACACCGGTCTCTTTGCGATCTGGACGGAGACTGGGATCGATACCGGACCATTCGGTGTAAATACTTCGATGAGCGTCGTTAGGTCTGACTTGTTCCACGCTGTTGCCGTTCGAATGACCAGGTCAACCTGATCGCCGTTGGAATCGATAGCATAGGTAAGCCCTGACAAATATTCGGGACGATCGATACCTTGTTCTGTAAACGCCAATTCTGACGCGAGTAGTGGAAACAATTGCGCGGGTTTAACCGATGCGAGGTTGTTTATCTCGAGCCGTACCTCCAGCGGTTCTCCCCGATGAGATACCGCAATTGGCGGACTCCAATCAAATCCGTTGGCCATTAATGACCAAAGAGTCAATGGAATCAAAACCAAACGTCTCATGACATTTTTCCTAATGCATCGACAAGTATAGTTTTTGCCTCTTTGGCCCAAATTGTCTTTTCCAGATCCGCGGTAAGCATCATATGGACCCAGTCGCATGACACACGGCGAGTGCATACCCTGATCCCTTCGTCACGGGCTACCCGACCAGAATCAGGGGAGATACTCAAGCCTGCTTTGTAAGCTTCCGTCCCAAATCCTAATATAAGATCGGCAACGGGGGGTGAGCATGTCTGGAACCACAAACTCGCGTGCACAGTATAGAACGAGTCGGTCTGCAAACGCTCTATAGAGATGACAGTATCACTCAAGGCACAAATCGACCTAAGCTCGTTCACCTCGCCCGATTCATCTAGGGTTCGCGCGTTAAACGCTAACATGCCGCCAAACGGCTCGGGGTTTAGATCCCGACTATTAAATAACTGTGTCACCTGCGACGCCAGTGCCTCAACACCGCCAATATGTTTCACCGCAGGCTCTCTCACGACACCATGGAGCATTTTGATGTCGCCTAATTCGAGAGGCGCAAGAACTCCTTTCAACATCGGCAACAGCGAGAAACTTGGACGAAAAGTAACCGCATGCCCCTGGTAGATTTGCTTCAGGTCAAACACCACATCAGCACTTTCGAGATCAGCCTCACTATCGAGCTCAATCACCAGCGTACGTCCTTTGAACCGTCGTGCCTCTCCAGCCGACTCCATCGCATCAACTAGCCGCACGCGGTAGTCACTCTCTAAGGAATCAATCGCCTCCAGTATCGAATCACAAAGACCGGTCCCTGCGCCTGTAATAACAAGTTCAATCACTGAGTATCCCTAAGGATTGCAAGCATCCGCTTCAGTGGTTCGGCGGCACCCCAAAGTAATTGATCACCCACAGTAAATGCGTTGAGATATTCGGATCCGAGATTCATTTTACGAACGCGGCCGACGGGGATCGTGAGCGTTCCTGTAACGGCCGCCGGAGTCAAGCGCTCCATTGAATCTTTACGATCATTCGAGACCAGTTCAGTCCATTCGGTGCTCTTTGCGAGTACATCGTTAATCTCATCGATCGGAACATCGGATGTGAGTTTGATCGTGAGTGCCTGGCTGTGACAGCGCATCGCACCTATACGCACACAGGTTCCATCGATCGGTATTGGATTCCCTTCTCGACCGAGGATTTTGTTGCACTCGGCCATTGCCTTCCACTCTTCACGACTCTGGCCATTCTCGAGCCTGCTGTCTATCCAGGGCAGCAGACTACCGGCCAACGGATAACCAAAATACTCTGTCGGCATTTCGTCCCCTCGTAAAGCTTCAGTTACTTTACGATCGATATCTAAGATTGCTGAAGATGGTGTCGAAATTTCTCTGGAAACTCGTGACTGCAAATGCCCCATCTGCGACAGCAGTTCACGCATATTGTTGGCGCCCGCGCCACTGGCCGCCTGGTAGGTCATTGCACTAACCCATTCAACCCAACCCTCACGAATCAAACTGCCTACAGCCATGAGCATGAGACTTACCGTGCAATTACCACCAATAAAATCTCTACACCCATCAGCCAACGCTTTCTTAATGGCATCATGGTTTACGGGATCTAAAATAATCACACTATCGGAGGACATTCGCAGAGTAGACGCCGCGTCAATCCAGTATCCGTTCCATCCAGATGCTCGAAGTGGTCCATACACTGATTTGGTATAATCACCCCCTTGACAGGTGACGATAACGTCACAGCTGGCCAACTCATTCGTAGACATCGCATCAAGTAACGCTGGTTCAGTTGCTTCAGACGGTGCATCCTCACCAACCTGAGAGGTTGAAAAGAATACAGAATCAACACCCGAAAAATCACGATCGGCGCGCATCCGGTCCATCAAAACGGATCCGACCATGCCCCGCCACCCTACAAATCCAGCTCGCATTTTTTTCCTTAATTCAGTGCATCAAGCACGGCCTCACCCATCGCTCTGCATCCAACGATCTTCTCCCCCGATGCACCGGTCGCTATGTCTTTTGTCCTGTATCCAGAAGCCAATACATTTTTCACTGCCTCTTCGATCGCAGCTGCTGCCTTCGAGGTATCAAGCGAATGAAGTAACATCATGGAAACTGATAGGATTGTTGCCAGAGGATTAGCTATATCCTGACCCGCAATGTCTGGAGCTGAGCCATGACAAGGCTCATAAAGCCCCTGTTTTTGGCGATTCAAAGATGCAGACGGAAGCATACCAATAGATCCTGTCAGCATTGCGGCAGCATCTGACAATATGTCTCCAAACAGGTTACCCGTAACCATCACGTCGAATTGCTTGGGTTGCCGAACGAGTTGCATGGCCGCGTTGTCTACGTACATATGTGACAACTCTACTTCGGGATACTCTGTACCCAACCGCTCCATCATTTCGCGCCAAAGCACGGTGACTTCGAGTACATTTGCCTTGTCGACCGAGCACAGTCTTTTGTCTCTGGCCATCGCGGCATCAAATGCGATCCGACCAATCCGCTCAATCTCTGATTCCGAGTAACGATCGGTGTTAAACCCAACGCGTTGCCCCGGTTCACCTTCAATTCCACGAGGCTCACCGAAGTAGATTCCTCCGATTAGCTCTCGGATAATCAATAAGTCCAATCCACTCACGATATCTTCTTTGAGTGTCGATGCAGACGCTAATTCCGGATAAAGAAGTGCAGGACGAAGGTTAGCGAATAAGTCCATCCCTGCTCGGATTTTCAACAACCCCTTTTCAGGACGCTTATCCATCGACAACGAGTCCCACTTATGGCCCCCGACAGCGCCAAGAATCACAGCCTCCGACTGTTTTGCCTCGGCTAAAGTTTCAGCCGGTAATGGTTCTCCAGTGGCATCTATAGCAGCTCCGCCAATCAAGCGAGTTTCCATCGTCAAACCGAGCGAATAGCGATCATTTACTCGATCCAGAACGCGGCTCGCCTCGTGCACGATTTCAGGCCCTATCCCGTCGCCTGGCAGTAAAAGAATGTTTGGCATATGTCAGTATTTACTCTCTAAACAACCACGGGGCCTCGATCGCGCGCCTAGTCTCATAAGCACGGATGGCGTCTGTATCTTTCAATGATAAGCCGATCTCGTCCAAACCCTCGAGCAAACATGTCCTTCGGAACGCGTCGATGTCGAATGAGGCGGTGAAACTTTTGGGACCCGTAATCTGCTGCGTTTGAAGATCGACCGAAACCTCGACGGCCGTTTCACCGGTTGCCAGTTCAAACAAGGTATCTACCTCAGACTCCGACAAGACCACCGGCAATAGACCATTCTTAAAACTGTTGTTAAAAAATATATCCGCAAACGATGGCGCGATAACTACCTTAAATCCGTACTCAAGGATCGCCCACGGGGCATGTTCCCGACTCGATCCACATCCAAAGTTATCCCTTGCCAGTAAAATCGTTGCACCAACAAATTTTTTATTATTCAGCACAAATTCAGGATTCAACCGACGAGCCGAATGATCCATACCTGGCTCACCAGGATCGAGATAACGCCAGTCGTCAAAGAGACTAACGCCAAAACCTGTCCGCTTTATGGACTTCAAATATTGCTTTGGAATAATCTGATCGGTATCGATGTTGGAACGGTCTAAAGGAGCAACCAAACCGGTTTCTTTTATGAATTTCTGCATGGTTTAGTCCCTACAACCACTCTCTAACATCAACGAAGTGTCCCGCGATTGCCGCAGCGGCTGCCATAGCAGGGCTCACTAAATGACTTCGTCCTCCCGCACCCTGGCGCCCCTCAAAGTTACGGTTAGATGTAGAAGCACAATGCTCACCAGGACCCAATCGATCGGCGTTCATTGCCAAACACATCGAGCAACCAGGATCACGCCATTCGAATCCAGCTTCGCGAAAGACGATATCGAGACCTTCTTCTTCCGCCTGTTCCTTCACCAAACCAGATCCTGGTACGACCATTGCCTGGATTACTGAATCAGCCACGCGCTTGCCGTCCACAATTCTGGCCGCCTCGCGCAAATCTTCGATCCGAGAGTTAGTACAGGAGCCGATAAACACTCGATCCAAGTGGATCGATCCAATAGGTTGGTTGGGCTCGAGGCCCATGTACTTCAGGGCACGCTCGATTGCACCGCGACGAATCGGATCATCGTCCAGTTGTGGGTCTGGCACATGCCCCGAGATACCGGTGACCATCTCAGGATTGGTCCCCCAAGAAACTTGTGGTTCGATTAAGGTGCCGTCTACATGGATTTCATAATCAAAGCCAGCATCTAGATCGCTAACTAGGTCTGCCCAGGCCTCAGTTGCACGAACCCAATCCTCGCCTCTTGGCGCGAAAGGGCGGCCTTCCACGTATTCAATAGTCTTTTCGTCAACGGCCACCAGCCCCACACGGGCACCTGCCTCAATCGCCATATTGCAGACAGTCATCCGTCCTTCTATCGATAGTGACTGAATCCCCTCACCCGCAAATTCTATGGCGCAGCCAGTTCCACCAGCTGTACCTATTTGGGCGATGGTCGCTAGAATCACATCCTTCGCCGTAACACCAAATCCTAGGGGACCAGTCACCGTAACACGCATATTCTTCATCTTTTTCGCGACTAGGCATTGCGTGGCGAGCACATGCTCTACCTCACTTGTACCAATCCCATGGGCCAATGCACCAAAGGCTCCATGAGTCGCTGTATGACTGTCACCACACACCACCGTCATACCAGGAAGCGTTGCTCCCTGCTCGGGCCCAATCACATGCACGATGCCCGCTCGCGGATCGCCCATCTTGAATTGGGTTACGTTAAAGGATTCACAGTTTTGGTCGAGTGTTTCAATTTGTAAACGGCTGGTTGGATCGTCGATAGCTGAGACCCCTGCAGATTGATTCTCAGTGGGTACATTATGATCGACGGTCGCCAAGTTCGATGACAGCCTCCAAGGCTCTCGTTCTGCCAGCGCCAACCCCTCAAATGCCTGAGGCGAGGTCACTTCATGTAGCAAGTGACGATCGATATAAATCAACGCACTGCCGTCGTCTCGCTGAGTGACGAGATGACTATCCCATAACTTGTCGTAAAGGGTGCGACTGGGCATTTCGATCTCCGTGGAACACACGCGCAATAGTTTATCAGAAAACCTCAGATACCAAAGGCTCTTCGCTACAAAGATTCCACACCTAGTTTCGCCTTTTTAAGACCAAACCAAGCAACTAAGGCAGTAAATCCAGTCAGTATCCCTGAGGCGATGAACGTCGTGCTACCGCCAAACGTTTCCCAGGTAATGCCAGATAAAGTGGCACCGAGAGAACCGCCAAGACCAAAAACAAATCCGCTGTAGAGGGCCATCCCACGGCCCGATAGCTTCCCAGGAAACCACCTTCTTATAAATTCAATGCTGACCGAGTGAATTGCACCAAAGGTAAACGCATGCAGGAGTTGTAATCCAACTAAGAGCCATGGCCAGTCTGGATAAATCCCAATAAGAATCCATCGGATCGACCCAAAGACCAGAGAAAGAGTTAAGAGCAGTCGTAAATCAATTGATCGAATATAATGAGGAAGTAAAAAAAATAAAACCACCTCCGCCAGAACACCGAGAGCCCAAAGCTGACCCGCCTCAAACGCAGTATAACCATGCGATTGAACATACATCGTAAAAAATACATTCATCGGCCCATGGGTCAATTGATTCAGTGCGGTGACCACCAGGAAAAGCATTACCGATGCACTCGTCAGGCGCTTGGTTATACCCGCTGCTTCAGATGCTTCATAGTAAGTCGCGACACGTCTGGGTAGTGTCAGAGATATCATTACTGAAATAACTAACCCGCCAATGATCAGCCATGGAAGGATCCCATACTCAACATCAGAGAAAAGCCAACCCGAGGCAAGCATCATCAGGATGAAGCCCACAGAGCCCCACACCCGGATCGATGAATACCGATGATGATCAGAACCCAAATACTCGAGAGTCAAAGTATCAAACTGAGCGATGATCGCATTCCAGAACACACCGAAGAGTGCCAGTACTAGGCACAAACCGACGAAATCGACGTCAAGTAACAGTAGCCCGGCCGCAAATGTTGAGCCGATAATTCCGATCTGCACAACACGCAAACGATTTGGTACAAAATCACCCAATGTACCCCATAGATAGGGCGCAAAAATTTTAGAACCCGTTAGCACTCCGATCGCGATACCAATCTCAAAAGCGCTAAACCCGAGGGCCTGGAAAAAGGGACCAAACCAACCTATGCTAAGAGCGACAATAGCAAAATACATTCCATAGAGACCGCCAAGCCTTGCGCTTGGAACCCCACTCGTCACGAAGAAGCGAGCCCAGGAATGACCGGGGTTTTAGTTACAACATGACCATTCTGACCGCGATGTCTAAGTGCATGATCGATTAGCACCAAAGCAACCATCGCCTCAGCGATTGGCGTAGCACGAATACCGACGCAGGGATCATGCCTACCCTTGGTGATAACGTCCGTCAGCTCGCCCTCTTTATTTATTGTTTTACCCGGTGTCGTAATCGAACTCGTTGGCTTCAAAGCCAAATGCGCAACTAGTGGCTGTCCTGTACTGATACCACCTAACACGCCACCAGCATTGTTGGTTAAGAAGCCATCGGGAGTCATCAGATCACGATGCTCCGAACCACGACGGTCTACAACCGCCATACCCTCACCTATTTCAACGCCCTTCACTGCATTTATCGACATCAATGAGTGGGCAATATCCGCGTCTAAACGATCGAACACGGGCTCGCCCCAGCCCGGTGGCAAACCTTCTGCTACAACAGTCAAGCGCGCACCGATGGAATCCTCGTCACGTCTCAATTGAATCATAAACGCGTCAAGTTCTTCCAAACGATCGGGATCAGGACAGAAGAACGGATTGGAATCAACAAGCGACCAATCTCTGATCTTGCAGGTAATCGGACCCAATTGAGTCAAACATCCTCGAACCGTGACCGAAAACAGATGGATGAGGACTTTTTTTGCGATCGCGCCAGCGGCCACGCGCATTGCCGTCTCGCGCGCCGAGCTTCGACCCCCACCGCGATAGTCACGAATTCCATATTTGTGCTCATAGGTATAATCAGCATGTGCCGGGCGAAATACGTCTTTTATTTGTGAATAGTCTTTAGACCGCTGGTCAGTATTTCGAATCAAAAGAGCGATGGGTGTACCCGTTGTCATCCCTTCAAAAACACCAGATAAAATTTCGACTTCATCTTCTTCCCGCCGCTGTGTCGTGTGTTTACTCTGGCCGGGTTTACGGCGATCCAAATCAATCTGCAGATCTTCTATGGAGAGTGGTATTTGAGGTGGACAACCATCAACAACAGCAACTAGTGCGGGGCCGTGACTTTCACCCGCTGTTGAAACTGTAAAAAAGGTTCCAAAGGTATTTCCGCTCATAATACTTTCCGATTAAAACGTTGAGTATAACGTGTTCAGTTCGTGCTTTGAGAGCACACAGACACCATGCCCTCCGTGCTCGAAATCGAGCCATTGTATAGGTTTACCGGTGCAAGCGGTGACCTCTCGATCCAATAGGCCCCAGGTGTTGCCAACCTCAAGAATCATGATGCCCTCGTCAGAAAGCCAATCTGTGGCTCGACTCAATAAGCGTCTGACGAGTTCTAATCCATCTGCGCCTGATGTCAACGCAACCTCAGGTTCCTTTTGAAATTCTGGTGGCAAGCTGGCCATATCCTCCGAGTCCACGTAAGGCGGGTTACAAAGAATAATGTCGACCACGACATCTAACAGCCCATCGAATCCGTCCGATTGAATCACTTCGAGACGATGACCAAGTTGATGGAACGCCACATTATCCCTTGCCACGGCACAAGCCCCATCGTCAATATCGGCGAGCATCCCCGTACTCTCCTCAAAACTCAACGCCGTCGTAATACCAAGACAACCCGAACCGGTGCAAAGATCAAGAAACCGAAGAGGCCGGTCCGCTGGCGCCTCGAACCAAGGACTAAAGTCTGCCTGAATGAGTTCAAATATTGGGCTTCTCGGAATCAAAACACGCTCATCCACGATAAACGGTAACCCTGCATACCAAGCCTTTTTCGTTAGATAGGGTACAGGAATACGGCAGTGAATACGCTGATCAATAAGACCCAGCAAAAGTTGTCTTTCGTCTGTGGTTAGTCTTGCATCGAGCAAACGTTCATCACCGTCCGGAGGTAATGCTAGAGCACCAAAAACCAGTGCGAGCGCCTCATCCCACAGTGAATCGGTGCCATGGCCCAACTCAATCGGATGCCTTGCAAATTCAGACAACGCGAACCGGAGAAAGTCACGAATCGTAAGAAGTTCAGTCATGCCAGAAGACTAGAGAGATGCTGTTCTGAGGGCAAGCAGACTTTGAAACTTTGAAATTCCCCCTTATGGTTTGAACATGAACGATGATTCTTTCAAAGCACTGATGCTCAAAAACGGGGTCGAACAGGCCAATCGTGATGTTCGCATCCGTCCCCCTAAAAAAATGTCGTCCGAGGCTATCGAAGCTGCTCGTGCTCGCGCTGAAGACGCTGTCACAACCTTCGCCGATCACGGTCTTTCTACTGAAGAACCGGCGCCCATGGATAAAAACAAACCGCTCGAGTATGTTGCCTATGAGGTCGACCGCAGTGTCTTGGGTTTGCTAGATGAGGCCCCATTCTCAGCCCAATATGAGGTAGATCTGCACGGCCATACTGTTGATGAGGCGGCTAATGCGATAGCTATATTATTTCAGATCATGAATGAGCATCGATTAACGCATATCCGGATAATTCATGGTGTCGGCCGGCACAGTAAGCATGGCCGTCCTCTGCTTAAGGCCTACATCAACCGATGGCTCAAAAACAATCCCGACATTGTCGCATTTGCGAGCGCACGTCGATCGGATGGCGGCGTCGGTGTCGTCAATGCAGTAACCAGCAGCTTATTTAACGATCGTTGGGGACGAACCTGACCTATTTCTTTCTTTTCACAAACTTCATCAAGCGGCGTTTCCCCTTTATTTGCCTCTGAGTCAGCTTATTCTTGCGATCAGCAAATGGATTTTCGCTCGACTTGAACTCGATTTTTATTGGGGAACCGGAAATACTCAGGACGCGACGATAGATGTTTTCAAGATAACGTCGATAGGCCTCCGGCACCTCCTTGGTTTGGTTACCATGAATGACTATACGCGGCGGGTTCATTCCTCCCTGATGCGCGTAGCGTAGCTTGATACGACGACCCCTAACCAGTGGAGGTTGATGCTCAGTAACCGCATTCTCAAGGATCCGGGTAAGAGAATTTGTTGAAAATTTGGTAGTGGCCGCTTCGTAGCCTTCTCTAATTGATCCATACAGATTACCAACACCGGTGCCATGTAGTGCTGAGATGTAATGGATTTTTGCCCATGGAATAAAACTAAGTCGACGCTTCAATGTTCCACGGTTTTTTTCGCGAATCTCTGAAGTCAAATAATCCCACTTATTAACTGCAACAACTAGTGCACGCCCAGCATCCACAACGGTTCCCATTAGATGCATATCTTGCTCCACAAGGCCCTCTTGCGCGTCGATGATCAAAATCACGACGTTTGAATCTTCTATAGCCTGCAGCGTTTTGACTATCGAAAATTTCTCTACGGTCTCGCTCACTCTGCCGCGACGACGCACGCCTGCGGTATCGATCAGCGTGTAGGTCTCGTTGTGACGCTGGTAAGGTATGTAAATCGAGTCTCGCGTGGTACCCGGTAAATCAAACACCACCACCCGATCTTCCCCAAGCATGCGGTTGACTAACGTGGATTTACCAACGTTTGGTCGACCCACTACGCCAATACGGATCCCAGGCGCATCTTGTCGTTCTTTGTTAGCCTCTGATGGTTCCACGTCAAGCAAACTGAAATGGCCAAGCAACTGATCACTTAGTGCGCCCACCCCTCGCCCATGGGAGGCTGCTATCGCCAGAGGCTTACCGAAACCGAGCCCAAAAAACTCTGACAACACGATTTCTGCATTTTGTCCATCAATTTTGTTCGCAACCAACCAGACAGGCTTATCGGTGCGTCTTAGGATATCCGCTACCGTCTGATCCGATGCGGCGACGCCACTCGTAGCGTCAACCATAAAAAGAATGGCGTCGGCCTCTTTTAAAGCGGCACGGGACTGCTCGGCCATGGCTGCATCAATCCCGGCTTCGCTGCCTGTCAGACCGCCTGTATCAATTAGTAGAAATGGATGACCGGATAAACTAGCCCGCCCATATTTTCGGTCGCGCGTCAGACCGGGATAGTCGGCTACCAGTGCTTCACGGCTACGTGTTAGGCGATTAAAGAGCGTTGATTTACCAACATTAGGACGACCAACAAGTGCAATGACCGGCGTATTCAACGAATCACTTCCAACAGGCTCAATCGGCCATCCAATAGCTGCACAAGTACGCCGAAATCAGCAACAACAGGGGCTACTTTGCCCTTTTCGCCTCCGATATCCACTCGACCAACGATTGCTCCTGTAGCGGGAGAGAGCAAATGTAGCTCCCCCTCTAGATCGACCACCGCTACGAAATCATCGATCACAACTGGAGCACTTAGTTCTCGAAATTTTAGTGCCCCATTGCTCCAGAGAGATACACCCGATTGTGCGCTGTAAGCCGAGATCGTGCCGTCTGTCTCAACTACGATTACCGAATTGAACGCCAGCAACGCACCAGGATAGGCATCGGAATCAAGACTCCAAATAAGTTGTCCGTTCCTTGCATCCATCAGGCTCACCTGTCCGTTCCGGGTTGCTGTTGCGATTTGGTTATTACGGACTGATGGCGCACCCTTAGAGTCAACAATTCTCGTTAGCGGGCTGCGGCCCCGCGAGACAGCCACTTGACGTTCCCACATAATACGCCCGCTGTCCGCCTGATAAGCGACGATCCGTCCAGAGTCCCAAAGAACGAACAGAGTGCCACCTTCAAGCGTCATCGGAGAGCCGCCACGAATGCCCACACTGAATTCCTTCGCTTCCTCGACCCATACTGTTTCGCCAGTTTGCGCATTAATCGCTAAAATACGACCAATCTGCGTTTTAACAAAAACCAGAGAATCAGTCGCAACTGGCGGCACTGTTGCACTACCGGGAAGAACTATTTCGAAGACTTTGGCCCCGTCATCCCGAGCGAGCGCAACCAACTTTGCATCGGACGTAGCAACATATACATTCGTCGAATTCAAACCCGTCCCACCCAATATGGTGCGGTCAAGATCGACGTCCCACACTTCGTCTAGCTCGGAGTTAAGAAGATAGACCTCACCCGAGGCCGACGCTGCAGCAATTACTTCACCCTTGACCGCTGGAGCCAGTCCTGTCTGATCGCCACCGCCTAGTGAAATTGATTCAACTTCGTCAAGTTCAACAATTGCATTAATTCGTTGGAGTGGAGTCGGCTCTAGCTTTTCTTGGACGTTTGAACAAGCGACAAGCGATACTACTACTAAAAAAAGCCAGTAACGCATCATCAACCCTCGGGTAATGAAGATAATTTAAGGTCGATAACCGCCGTATTTAAACCCGCCTCGGTAAGCGATGTATGCGCCCGCAAATAGGCTTCTCGTGCCTCTATCAGCCTGTCCATCGCCACTAATATGTCCCCTTCAAGCTCGTTACGTGACCCCAAAAAGTATCCACCCGATAAACCACGAATCCGTCTTAAAGCCGCATCAAGTTGCCCCAACTCAAGCTCCAGTTGAGCCAAACGGAGCGAAACCATTGCTCTTAGCTCAGGTAATTCTAATTGTGACTCCGCGAGGGTAAGTTGACCCACTGCCAGATCAAAATCGCCACGTTCAACTGCTTGCGCAGCAACAATCCCGGCCCCGATCGCCGCATAATTACTATCTGGATGAGCCTGTCGCAAACCGTCGGCGACCGTAATTAACCGCTTAAAATCTGCGTCTGTATCCTCGTTGGAAAAGTCAACGGCCGCTAGCTCAACCAGTTCCTGATAACGGCCAGCAGCATCAGTTTTTTGGTTCACCTGATTCTCTTGCCACTGCTGATATCCAATTACCGAGCCCACGCCGACGGCGATTGCAATCAACAACCCTAGTCCATTCTGCGCAAGCCAGCGTTTGAGGGCCTCGCCCTGTTCTTCATCAGTTTTCAAATAATCCATTACTGTCCCTAAGTGTTGACATCCGCTTCAAAAGTCCGGCCTCTGTGAGAGTTTCTTGTTCACCGCCTCTAAGTGGTTTACAGATAATATGTCCGCTTTCAAGTTCAGATTGACCAATAATTAACCCAAAGAGTGCGCCAGATTTATCCGCCCTTTTTAACTGACTTTTCAGACTACCTCCTCCGATATGGGTCATCACACGCAACGCAGGAAACTGCTGTCTCAAACGGCGAGCGAGCTGTCTGATCGCTTCTTCACACGCTTGCTGTTGTGACATCAAATATATATCGGCTTGAGTTCGATAAGTATCTGGAATTACCTCTAGGGCTTCCATTAATAGAATGACACGCTCCATACCAAGCGCAAATCCGACACCTGAAGTTGATTTTCCTCCTAAGTGATCGACTAGGCCATCGTAACGACCACCTCCACAAATGGTCCCCTGTGACCCCAGCACCTCAGTGGTCCACTCAAAGACTGTGCGACCGTAATAATCAAGACCGCGAACTAAGAGGGGATTAACAGAAAAATCGATATCAGCATCCTCCAGTGCGCGTCTCAAAAGATCAAAATGCTCTCTGTCAGCTTCGGTTAAATAATCCATCAATGATGGTGCATCGCGGAGTAACGTTTGGGTGGACTCATTTTTGGAGTCTAGAATTCGAAGTGGGCTTCGCTTTAGACGTGCTAAGCTGTCGTGGTCTAGTTGATCTTTACGTGCGGCCAAAAAATCAATTAGTGCGCTTCGGTAATTGGCTCTCGCCTCTGTCGATCCAATAGAATTCAGTTGCAGTGTAACGGAGTCACGAATACCTAACTCTTTCCAAATTTGGTCGGTGATTTCGATTAGTTCCGCATCCATTAAAGCATCTGCGATACCAAAACATTCGACGCCGATTTGGTGGAATTGTCGGTAACGCCCTTTTTGTGGCCGCTCATGTCGAAACGCTTGTCCTTGGTACCAAAGGCGCTGGGTTTGATTATGTAATAAGCCATGTTGGATGGCTGCTCTTACCACACCAGCTGTAAGTTCAGGCCGGAGGGTTAGACTATCACCCGAGCGATCCTGAAATGTATACATCTCCTTTTCGACAATATCAGTCACGTTTCCGATCGATCGCGCAAAAAGCTCAGTATCTTCAACGATCGGAGTTCTTATTTGTGTAAGCCCGTAGGCGCTAAAAATCCTTTGAACACTTTGCTCAAGATAACGCCACGCGCCAGCTTGGTCTGGGAGAATATCTGACATTCCCCGGACTGATTGGATTCTCATTAATGCGTATCCGTGGAATGCGCGATGAGTTCAGCGCGTTCTCGTTCTTTGATTTGGACTTGTTGACGAATCATCGATTCCAACTCATCAAGAAAACTGCCCCCTGGCAGACGAGCAGCCGGTTTACCGTCGATGAACAACGCCAGACTCTCTGGATTACCCCCAGTAAAACCAATGTCCGCCTCTTTTGCTTCTCCCGGCCCGTTCACCACACATCCAATAACTGCAACGTTCAGGGATGTTTTCACATCTTCAAGGCGCGCCTCTAGTTGATTCATAGTCCCAATCACGTCAAAAGTCTGTCGCGAGCAGCTCGGGCACGCAATAAAATTAATACCACGTGACCTAAGCCGAAGCGATCGTAGCAGATCAAAACCGACTTTGACCTCTTCTACTGGGTCGGCCGCCAACGAAATCCGCAGTGTATCGCCGATTCCATCCATTAATAACATGCCGAGTCCCGCAGCAGACTTTACAGTTCCACTGCGTAGCCCGCCTGCCTCCGTGATCCCCAAATGCAGTGGTTGCTCAATTTGATCAGCTATTTTTCGATAAGCGGCAACAGTCATGAAAATTTCACTTGCCTTGAGACTCACCTTAAATTCTTGGAAATTCAGACGGTCCAAAATGTCGATATGACGCATCGCTGATTCAACCAGTGCATCGGGGGTCGGTTCCCCATACTTTTTTTGTAAATCTTTTTCCAACGATCCCGCATTCACGCCAATACGTATTGGAACGCCGTTATCCAGACACGACGACACGACAGCTCGCACCCGGTCTTCTCTCCCAATATTTCCCGGATTAATCCGTAGACAATCAACACCACCCTTAATAACTTTCAGGGCGATTTTATGGTCAAAATGAATATCAGCGACCAGAGGAACAGAAACACCTTTCCTGATCTCACCGAATGCATCTGCTGCTTCCATTGTTGGGACCGAAACCCTGACCAAATCTGCGCCGGCATCGACGATTGCCTCGATCTGTTCAATCGTGGCTATAACATCGCATGTGTTGGTATTAGTCATCGACTGAACAGCGATAGGCGCATTGCCCCCAATCGAAACGGAACCTACGTTAATTTGACGAGAAAGACGGCGCTTAATCGGGGAGTCGATCAATTGGTCGCAGCTCCTAAGGTGACCCTAGCAACATCTTGAAAGGCTCTTTTCTCTAGGTCTTGTCTCTCACCATTAAAGGTCACGTCACTGACACTAACAGCACCAATCAGGACCTCCACAGGTCCGTACGTTTCCAGATCTATGCCTTGGTCGGGTGTCATTAAATCAGAAAGCACAAGTCGACCGAGCGCATCGCGAATTTCTACCCATGACTCACCAGAAAACTCAATTTCCAATCTGCCGCGCGCTCCCATCGCTAACTGGTCAGCTGAGGGGGCAGTCACGGTCTGCGACAGAACTCGTAATCCTTCATCCGGGGGCGCAAGACCGGTTGCCTCCGCAATTACACGACCACCTTGGCTCTGATTTTGGGCAATTTGCGCAGTCTCGGCGGGTGCCTCTGGGCTCACCGAGGAAGACACTACGTTCGAAGAGGAGACCACAACAGGTTTCTCTTCTTCCCGTACCTGTTCAAGGATTGGTTCAGGGCGCTCAACCACTTCGCGCTTCTTAGCTGGTATTGGGCTTTTCTGGGGTTTGGGTTTTGGTTCGACTTTTGGCGCTTCAGCCACAGAGACCTGTGGCGCTTGCTCCGCAGTGGCTATTTCTGGCTCCGTTGCTTCCGATACAACATCTGTAGGTGTCTCCTTAGGCCGGGTTTCTCCAAGCTGTGTGACCTCGATATCTTGCGTTCCAGTCTCGGTTGATTGTGTAGCTGAGTATCCGCCGACGGCATCAGATGCAACGTTCGTGTCAGAGCTGTCACTTTTTTGGTTCCGAGCGACAGATTCACCTGTCTGCGGTTTCAATTCGGTTGTTTCTGCATTCACCAGTGTTTCGTCATCAACAGTGACTACTAATCCGCCTTCATTAGATTCGAGGTAAGAAATAATCGAGCCCGCCACGACAAGTCCCATCAGAGCCATTGCAGCCACAATCAAAGATAATCTACTCGGGCCTGTTGAAGGTTCTTGGGTTCGTGAAGTAGAAAGATGAGCCTGTCGAGGTCCACCTATTTGTTCGGCCTTCCACCGATCAAAGGTCTCAAGTACGTGGGCTTCGTCAACGCCCAACTTTTTAGCGTAGAGCTTAAGGTAACCGCGAACGAAGCTCAGACCAGCCAGTCCTGAGTATTCGTCGCCCTCTATTCCACGAATGACCTGTTTGGTAAGGTTAGAGATCGCCGACATCTCTTCAATTGTCAGTCCCTTATCCTCCCGCGCCTTACGTAATAACGCACCCGGCAAGCCAGACGTTGGGTTAACAGTTGGTTCAATTTTCTCTGTCGACATACGTTTTATCTAAAATTGGCCTAATCCGATGATACATCAGAAGTGTTGGGGACCAAAATCTCATCGATAAACGGTGTAATGAAACCCCAACGCGGAATAATCCAATGTGGTCCTACTTTGAGATTCGTCAGGGATAAGGTTTGTAAAGTTTAGGCCCCATGGTGATCGCGCAAGTCATCATCTGACAAACCTGAGAGAATCAGAGCCTAGCCAACTGGTGGTCATGCATGGTCCAACTCAACAACTGAATACCCGACTTTTCTGCTAACGATCTCAACAAACCGAAACCACATTGAACAAAAAATAGTGAACAAGCCGAAGGTATGCATATTCGCCTAAATTTTTCGGCAAATGACCAACAGAACTAGGAGTATATCGTTGGCTACTATGAGGATTCATATCCCTGCCAGACAAGTTTAACTGGCGTTCCTAGTAGTGTATCAGTGTGGAATTTCCCGTACGCGCTCTGTCACGTCCTGAATCTGAATGTAACGAGAGGAGCGCTTTGTCCTATCGGCGACTTGGCCCGCCAACTGTCCGCAGGCCGCATCGATGTCATCACCTCGCGTCTTGCGGACAGTAACCACATGACCGTCACTTAAAAGAATACGCTGGAATGCATAAATACGATTTCGAGGACTCACCTCATACTTTGTGCCTGGAAACGGGTTGAATGGAATCAAATTGATTTTGCAACGAATGGTCTTCGCAAGCTCTGAAAGTTCCCGAGCGAGGCCATCGGAATCATTCACGCCCTTTAGCATGGTGTACTCAAAGGTGACTCGCCTGTTGTCGCTGAGTGCGCCCAGATAATTTCGAATGCTGTCGAGAAGGATGGCGATAGGGTATTTCCGATTAATGGGAACGAGCTCATTACGTAACGAATCATTTGGCGCGTGTAACGATACTGCCAAAGCAACATCCGTTACTTTAGCCAGTTTGTTCAAATTAGGCACTACCCCGGAAGTAGATAAGGTCACTCGACGCTTAGATAAACCATAGGCCCGATCTTCGAGCATGAGACTCATTGCATCAATGACTGAATCAAAATTCAGCAATGGCTCGCCCATACCCATCATCACAACATTAGTGACCAATCGTTTTTGAGAGTCTTTCACAGGCAGTCCGAAGGACTGAGTGGCTAGAAATACCTGTCCGATGATTTCCGCTGCAGTCAGATTCTTGTTAAATCCCTGCTTACCCGTCGAACAGAAACTGCAGTCAAGCGAGCAGCCTACTTGCGAAGAAACACATAAAGTCCCTCGGTCTCCATCCGGAATATACACTGTTTCGACTTTCGAACCGCCATCAACTTCCATGATCCATTTGCGCGTCCCATCCAACGAATCACCTTCAAATGTAACTCGTGGAGGACGCACTTCTGCTATTAGTTTCAGTCGCTCCCTTAGTGCTTTCGAAAGATTAGTCATCAGCTCGAAATCCGTAACGCCCTGCTGATGGATCCACTTTGCCAGCTGAGCGCCACGAAACTTTTTCTCCCCAATTGAGATAAAGAATGCTTCCAGTTTTGGTAGGGTCAATCCGAGTAAATTAACCTTCTCAATCGGTTTTTCTGTCATTTAGCGTGAACAAATTTCTGATGTTTGGAAAAAGTAGGCAACCTCGCGGGCCGCACTTTCGGGGCTGTCAGACCCGTGAACAGCGTTGGCATCGATGCTTTCTGCGAAGTCTGCACGGATTGAGCCGGCCACCGCCTCTTTTGGATTAGTAGCGCCCATCAGGTCCCGATTCGTAGCAATCGCGTTATCGCCCTCGAGAACCTGCACAACCACCGGCCCAGATGTCATGAAATCTACAAGATCTTTATAAAAAGGACGTTCTTTATGTTCTGCATAAAAACCGCCTGCCACCTCATCGTCTAGATGAATCATCTTCATGGCGACAATTTTGAGACCCGCCGCCTCGAACCGACATTCGATTTGACCGATGCTATTTTTACCAACGGCATCAGGCTTGATAATGGATAGAGTACGTTCGATTGCCACGACGGCTTCTCCTTCAAATGCTTGGTTCGAAATATTCCGGCGCGCGATTATAGAGGAACAGAGGCTCCAACCGCAAAGCTCTCTCCACAGCCACATTCACTCACCACATTGGGGTTATCGAAGCATAGGGTGCGGTTTACTCCCTCAATTTTGAGATCCACCTTTGTACCAGCCAGAAGTGACTCAGAGATCGGATCGATCAATATTTTCAAACCATCGATCTCAATCTGAATATCAGCCTCCGTAGGCCGCTGCGCGTAATCAACGACGTAGGCATAGCCAGAACAGCCCGAGGTCTTCACTCCAAGACGAATTGCTGCAGCATCACTGTTTCGCTCTAGCGCACTCTTCAAATGATCAACAGCCTCAGCCGTAACTACTAGGCTCATGCTGAACTCCTTAAATTGGAGATTGCATGCCTCAAAGAATCCAAAAGCACCATTACATTGTCCTCTGTCGTCATGCGGCCTGTACTAACTCGAATAGATGATAAACCTTGTTGGCGTGAAAGTCCCATAGCCTTCAGGACATGGGACGGCTCTATCGTCGCAGAATTACATGCGCTGCCTGTTGAAACAGCTATCTGTGGCATTGCTGCCATCAAACGCTCCCCGTCTACACCGTCTACAGTGAAATTCAAAATATGAGGAACACCGCGCTCGCCGTTGATCTGGACACCACCCAGTTCTGCAAGCGTAGCCTCGATTTTGTCACGAATTCGATCCAAACGCCGAATTTCAGAGTCTGATTCTTTTTTCGATAACCTATAAGCTTCTGCCATACCAACAATTTGATGCGACGGTAGAGTCCCAGAGCGCATCCCTCGCTCGTGCTTCCCACCATGTTGTTGCTCAGCAACTTGGCATCTATCACGCCTTACATAGAGAGCGCCAATTCCTTTAGGACCATGGATCTTGTGCGCCGAAAGCGAACCCAAATCAATTCCCAGTTGGTCGACAGTCCACGGCAACTTACCCACTGCTTGTGCTAAATCGGAATGCACAAAAGCGCCAATATCATGAGCCAGTCGCGTAATCGTTTGGATCGGCTGAATGACACCTGTCTCATTGTTCACAAGCATAATAGACACGAGTAATGTATCTTCATCCAATACCTTTGCTAAGGCATCCAGACATACCAAACCACTGGATTTCGGCTTTAAAACCACAACCTCTACGTCATCGAGATGGGAGCAGGTGTCGATCACCGCCTTATGTTCAGACTCCAGGGTAATGATTTTTGTCCGGCCGGTGGATGCTCCCATCGCTTCCACGGTGCCGCGAATTGCAAGATTATTGGATTCTGTGGCTCCACTCGTCCAGACGATTTCCCGCGGGTCAGCCCCAATGCAGTGTGCTACCGTCTCTCGGGCCCACTCCACCTCTTCAGAGGCCATCCAACCAAAGCTATGAGTCGTAGACGCCGGATTTCCGAACGTCCCATCAGCGCTTAGGCACGATTGCATTTTGTCGACCACGCGCTTATCGACGGCTGTTGTCGAGGCATTATCGAAGTATGCCGTTTTCACTCTGATTTGTCCGAAGAACTTTCTGGGGAAACAAATCCGCCCATTAATTCTTTTTCATTCAGAACTGGCAACTCTTCGTCTGAATATTTTGGATTAACTTGGCCAAGCGATTCTCCCATTGTATGCATCTTCTGGTCGACACGGTGCAATTGGTCAAGAATCGCGTGAATGGATCGAACCAACGGATCGGGGACGTCCTCACCAAGCGCATAAAGGTCAAAACCTGCCTTCTCGTGCATATCACGGCGGCGCTTCTCGACCTCAAACTCAGGATCTGCGTACCCCTTTGTAACAAACCTAGCGGGTATACCCATCGCCGTTGCTTCGGATGGAACAGGCCTTGTAACAACGGCGTTTGAGCCGATACGCGCTCCCTCGCCGATCTCAATCGGCCCAAGAACTTTCGCTCCAGCACCAACTACAACTCGATCTTTCAGTGTCGGGTGACGCTTACCCGGATTCCACGTGGTACCGCCAAGAGTGACACCATGATACATGGTGCAGTCATCACCGATTTCTGCGGTCTCACCGATTACAACGCCCATGCCATGATCTATGAAGAAACGGCGACCAATACGCGCTCCCGGATGGATTTCTATGCCCGTCAAAAACCGCCCAGTTTGTGAAATAAGACGAGCTATCCACTTTAATCGCCACCTCCAAAAACTGTGTGCCAGACGGTGAATCCAGATTGCATGAAGCCCGGGGCTTGTAGTGACGACTTCGAGCCAATGCCGAGCGGCGGGGTCACGGTCAAAGACCGCACGCACATCCTCTCGCAATCCACTAAACATCATCCCGCTCTCCACCCTCTATTCCGTAGTTTTTTTCAATAACCCTTTGATTGGTGGGCGGATCCATCTTTTCAATGCTGTTCAAAATTCCTCGTAGAATATTGATCTCAACACGGTCCACACGTGCACGATTGAATAGACGGCGTAAGCGTGCCATCCCAAGCATCGGGTTTTTTGGGTCAAGGAAACCACTGTGGCGAATTGCGCGCTCGAAATGATTGATCAATCCCTCGACCTCTCGGGAGGTTGCAGGTTCCTCATCCCATGATTCACATCCAAATCGATCGAGATTGTAAGTTGGTGGCCAGGATTCTTTAGACTCAATCCCCAAGCGCCCTTGTCGTTCTAAAAATGCTTGTCTGAGTTCGTAAGACATTACTTGCACCGCAGAACCCAGATTCAAACTCGAATAAACGGGATTAGCTGGGATCTGGATGTGGTAGTGACAACGTGCGAGCTGTTCATTCAAGAGCCCGCACTCTTCACGGCCATAGCAGATCGCAACGCGACCTTTTTCGGCTTCCTCTATTAGAAGTGGCGCAATTTGTCGGGGCGTTACGTGTGGGTAGGTTAGCGAACGTAATCGTGCCGAGGTACCCACCACAATTCGACAGTCCGCTATTGCTTCGTCAAAAGTTTCATAAAGTGAGGCGTTATTGAGAACATCTAACGCACCAGATGCGCGCGCTGATGCGATCGGTGACGGGTAATCATCAGGACTAACCAGTCGACACGACAATAACCCCATCGTCTTCAAAGACCGGGCAACAGCCCCGATATTTCCCGGGTGAGACGGCGAGGCCAAAATTGAAACCAAATTACTTGGTAGACTATCAGGGAGTTCGTTCAAACTGTTATCCTTTCGCGTTTACAGCCAAGATTATAGCGATGCATCCGTCTAATTCACTCCTAGTTCCTGTTCTTCAAAGATATAGTGAGCGTCTTCTACGTGCTCAAGTTGAGGCGCACGCCAAAGAACTGAGGCCTGACGACCGAAAAAAATTCTTAGGAAAACAGTTTGACGCGATCACAGATGCCATAAAAGAAAAGCTTGAAATGTCCTACAAGGATACGCCTGTGCTGACCGATTGGGATGCCGATCTGATCAGATCATCAGTTAAGTGCTGGACAATTTTTCTTGCTGGTGAGGCAAATTTCACACTGGGGATTGACGATTTTTCAATCGGCGCCATGCAACTGGAGCTCGGACGTCCTATAAGCTTTTCAGCAATCACACCTGCTACTCAATCTGAAACCCACGGTCACCGTAATGAAGGGGTCTTCGTAAATGGCTACAGAATTCGAAAGACGCTTTCCAAAGTGGAATCGAAACTGTGCGTGATTTTGGGGCCTAAACGATACACAGAGGATGATATTCAGTCATTTGATTTCGTGCGCCAAAGTGGTAATGAACTTGAGGATATGTTGCTGGTTTTGAATGGCCGGGCCCAGAAACGTTTCGGCGAGCCGAGTGATACTGCGCTGAAAATGTTGATCACCCATTTTCTGAGCCCCTAAATATTATTCAAACTCCATTCGCTCGAACACGCGGCCTGCATTTCTCGCGGCTAGCTCATCATAAGTATGCCAGTGCTGATAACGACTTTGATCAATTTTATAAGCATCGTCGAGTGACCCGCCTGCTTCCAAAATTCCCTGAACTTGTGACCGCAGAAAGAGAAGATAGTCCTTCGTTCCTACTGTCACGGTCGCTACATCAGTCACCCCACCATGACCCGGTACAACAACCCAACCGGCGACCTCTTCTACAAACCGTTCGAAGCTTTCAATCCAAAGAGCGGTGTCTGTGTCACCAAAAATCGGCGGCATTCGGATGTGGAATGCCATGTCCCCCGCCAAAACCAGTCGATCTTCGGGAACCAATACACTGACATCCCCAGGAGAATGGGCTGATCCATACGTTTTAGCGACAATCTCTAAATCGCCGAGCTCCAAGATGTACTGATCTTCAAATGTAATATCAAAATTAACGAGCTCGGTGTCTTGCGCCAATTCTTGGGCATACTCACGCATGCGGTTGAGTACGCCAAATCCTTTTTCATCGATCTCATCTTGTGCATCAACGTGACCTATCAACACAGCACCTTGAGACTCCCAATAATGATTGCCGAGAATCGCATGTCCCTGACCGTTTTCACTAATGACATATCTCACAGGAAGATCCGTCATCTTTTTTATTTCAAAATGCAGGGCTCGAGCAAGAGCATTATTGGCGCCACCGTTGACGACTAGCACTGATTCTGACCCAATCACGAAAGATAAATTGTTGTTGTGCCCGGCATTCAGGCGCGTAGGTGGTTGTGTGGCGCCGATGGCAGTGTAAACATGATCGCTCACTTTCACTGGAAGATCATAGAGCGCTGAGTCTGGTGCCTTGTCCAAAGGACCATACTCACCTCGCTCTAACGCCGTCTTCTGCTGTGCTGCTACAGTTGCGGAAGTAAATAGTGTTACCGCAAAAATCCATGAAAACATTGTTACTCCTCAAGCCTCAGTCTGACGGCTCGCTTTACGAGCGGTAACCAAACGGTCATCGATGATTTTTATATTTGTCAAGACTAGGTGTTTCTTACTGACTTACTTCTAGTTTATGCGGTTCAAGGCGCGGGTCTAGCCGCGATTCAGTCAAACCAACTTTGATATACCCGTAGTTTTTTAGCTCCATCTCTTGCCATTCGTGTCTGACGATCCGTGGATAACAAGCCATGTCGCCAATAAAATAGTCTCCAGCAATGAACTCATTTTCGGCCAGCGCCCCATTCCGCAAACCACACAGGAAAGCCGTTTCCCGGCAGTTTCGACCAATCGCGTAAGGAATTTTTTCAGGCATAAATCGGCCGAAGTGATCTTTCGCGCGGCAATCGCCTTAAGCCCCCATTTCTGCCACACTTGCTACCTCATGGCACAGAAGCGTTCACGCAGGTCTGGCCAAAAAAACGACCAATTGTCTCAGCGAGGTGCGGCAAAATGATACCGGATTAAAATAGGTCCGTCGTCAGTCTACCGCCAATGGGATCACTATCGACGATGGCGGGCGTCCGTTTGTTGGGAGATAACTTGAGAAAATCAGGTCGAAACTGATCGCCTGCAGTAATATTAATGGGATGGACAGTATAATCGAGGTCATGGTCTTCGGGCATCATTGATATTTTGTTGCCATTTGGGGTAGGCCAATAATACAGGTCGATCATTCTTCACTCCTCAGTTCCCGAAGAATATGACGCCGGTTACACTGAAAAATAAAGATTTTGTAAGAGCAAATTATGTCTACGCTGCGCACCACATTATTAGAGCTAGCAAACCGCTTTCTGGAGACGCTGCCGAATTCTGTACGGGAAATTGACTGGGGTCAGACCCTCTGTGCACGATGGGTTCATGACCGCGCTAACATGGGGCATTTACGTGAACTACAACCTCGACTCGATCAGACATTTGAGGGGCTAATTGGCGTCGATAAACAAGCACATCAGTTCAAAGCTAATCTTGAATTATTTTTGAAAGGTTTGCCCGCTAATGCAACATTACTCTGGGGCTCCAGAGGCACTGGTAAATCGTCCATGGTACGCGCTGCGCTTACGGCCTTCCACGATCGTGGTCTTCGGATTATAGAAGTTGAGAAAAGTTATTTGGGGGACTTGCCAGCCATTGTCGACAATGTGCGCTCTGAGCGGTTCCAATTTTTGATTTATTGCGATGACCTTACCTTCGAAGACGGAGAACGCGAGTACTCGGGACTTAAGACTGTGCTTGATGGCACCCTCGAAGAGTTTGGCGCCAATATATTGGTTGTTTGTACCAGCAATCGTCGTCATCTGGTCTCCGAGCCAATGCGCGATAATCAACACGCAACTATGGTCGATGGCGAGATCCACCAAGGTGACGCAATTGAAGAACGAGTCTCATTGGCGGATCGCTTCGGGCTTTGGTTATCGTTTTATCCTTATCCTCAAGATACCTACATTGCAATCGTCAAGCATTGGTATACCGAGCTTGGCCGCGACCTAGATCTTCCAGAATTCACAGAGCAAATAGCGGTTGAGGCAAATCGTTTTGCGATCAGCCGGGGTGGCCGGGGGGGGCGCGTTGCCAGGCAATTTGTGATCGACCAGATGGCTAAGCAACTTCTAGCGGACTCGACTTAGACTGGATCAGGTCGGGAGTGCCAACCTCTTGTTGCATAATTGTCCCGGAGAGTAGTTGAGGGAGAACCACCAATATGAGACACGGAACTTTAGCTATTTCCCTGTTGCTTACCGCCACGCGCCACACTCAGCCTATTCGTCTTCTGTGCAACCTTGACGAAGCTCAGAGGAGACCTGTTACCTCGTTACTTAACCTAGAGAGTAAACAGGCTAGCTTTGAGGGCATTCAAGAAATCGAACCCATTGGATCTATGTCCGACCGATTCATCGTATGATCAAACCTCGTGCAGCATAGCGAGCGGGCAGAAAAGAGTTCTATTTCGACTTGATCCTTTTTTCTGCAGATTGACCGGCAGACTAACCACTGAGTTCCAGCGCCGACAAGCCCACGCACAGGATGTTTGGGCAAAAGCCGTTACTACAGCTGCCGCAAGAATCAAAAACTTCTATGAGGTAGGGGCCTCCAAAATATTCGATCAGGTGAACAGAATAAGAGGAGCTGCAAGAAAGCCCCTGTAAGAGCTGTTTTAACGCAAATCAAAAGTAACAAAAATCTTTACGCAACAATAATCGGCTTACCAAACTTTTTAATGGCGTCAGGCGATAGGGTTAAGCCTAGACCCGGGTCTTGATTCAAGATCAGCATCCCATCTTTGTGGATCAACGGATTCTGAAATAATTCAGCCTGCAGAGGATCCCTAGACGGGTCAGGAAACGACTCGACCATCAAGCCGGCGGGCGTTGAAGCTACTATCTGCGCGTGAATAAAAGGATCGTGGTGTGGGACCACATCTACATGGTTCAGTTCGCACAACGCGGCCAGTTTCCGTCCCCCCGTGATCCCTCCGAACATCGTCACGTCAAACTGTAAAATACTGATCGCCTTCTGATCCAAAAATGAGCGGCAACCCTCAAGCGTAATCTCACTCTCCCCACCAGAGATTGGTATGTGAGTTTTCTGAGCGAGCAATGTTGTCTCATAACGATCGTCCATCCAACGCAGTGGCTCCTCCAACCATCGGGGCTTCAAAGGCGCTAACAACTCTGTCGCGCGAATCGCTGTTTTAAGATCCCATGCTCGGTTTACGTCCACCATAAGATCGGCATCAAACCCGACCACATCTCGGATAGTCTCCAACCGGTCGATATCGCTTTCGAGGCTGAGCCCTCCTATTTTGGCTTTGAATCTAGTGTGTCCCTGCGACTTCAGTTGCTCCATTTCATCGCGAAGCGCAACAAGATCTTTCCCTTCCTGATAGTAGGCGCAGGTCACGTAATATGGAACTTCGTGAGACCAACCACCCATTAGTCGGTATAAGGGTAAATCTGCCTTCTTACCGATAATATCCCAACACGCAATATCCACCGCCGCGGACAATCTTATAAGCGCCTCACGC
>PBDH01000003.1 GCA_002717305.1 Gammaproteobacteria bacterium
ATCTTTTCATGGTCATCTCCCCATCTCCGATGGGGCTGGCTAAACCCAAAATAGAGAAAAAAAGGTTGGTCGTCTGGAACACCATCTAAGATGGTACCCACAACTTCGTCTGTATCATGAATCGCCTCGTTTTTTGTAGAGGCTCCCCTCGCAAAGTGATCAAATCGCTGCGTAAACGCTCGATCCCGCACATCTAGCTCCACAAGCGTATCCGTCACGTGGTCCAAGTCTCGATTCTTCCCATCCAAATGCTGATGCCGCCCTGCCAGCCCAACCCAATAGCCACTCTCTCTCAAGACATCTGTAAACAAAGTCGTTTCCGAACGTGCCGGCTGAGTGAAACGGGTCGCAGATAATCCCACTGGAGATCGGCCCGCAAAAATAGCGGTCCTCGATGGAGCGCATTGCGGAGCTGCCGTATACGCACGATCGAAACGCATACCCTCATCGGCTAAGGCATCCAAATGCGGGGTTATATTAAACCGCTGACAATTGACGTCCCGATAGGCTCCTAAGTGAGGTGTGCTATGATCATCTGAGAGGATCAGGAGAACATTGGGACGATCGGCAGCATCAAGAGCAAGAAGCCCAAAAGAATTGAGAAGAATTAGGTTAAATAGACGTTTGTACATTTTCGAGAAACAACGAGTGAACCCACAACATACATACATGCAAATTAATAGCATAATGGAATCCCAGATAATTGGAACCCATAAAGCCCTGAAGCTTATAGCTATCGACATACTATGTCTTATCCCTAACGTTGGTTCTTTTATGGATCGCTCTACGAATCAGCAATATCTCGCAGAAGATATGCAGCGTCTCGATGAGATGCTGTCAAGGGTTACCAAGTCAGACGAAGCTCTGAGCCGCTACCTCGCGAGTGGCGGCGATATGCAGCTGCTGAATTTGGCCTGTGGAGCGTGCAACGAAGCGGGTACCCTAGCGAATTTTTTCGGTCGGTTTAGTGAGGAAACTGCCAACAACAGGAAACTGAAATTCGTTGGTCTTGATATTCGAGCCCGAGAAATCGCGGATGCCGCCGTCCGATTCAGAGGAAATCCGAATGCAGAATTTGAATTCCTTCGAGGCGACGCCACCAAGCTTCACGACCACCAACAACTGCCCAGCGAGTTCGACGTCGTCTTCGTCCGCCACCAGAATTTGTGGAACGGTAAAAGCGATTGGGAAAAGATATACTACAAAGCCCTAGAGAAGCTCTCCCCAAATGGACGGCTTATCATCACGAGTTACTTCGACCGTGAGCATCAACAAGCGCTTGAAGTCATCAAGGAACAAGGAGGCGAACTCGTGGTTACCGAGGCCAACGAGATGTCCCGAGAACTGCCAACACCCGGCAAGTTCGTCGATCGCCACGTTGCGATTCTAAAACGGCAAAGCTCGTCTTAATCGCAGCTTGAAGTATTGTCGCAGTTGCAGCAAGATAATGGATAGATCAACCCTTTTATTCTTTTTCGAGGGAAACCCCATGATCAATTGTCTACTTCAATATCTCTTGTTAAAAGAGCAGATCCAAAGTATATGTTTGTTTAGGGGTTATAATCAAAAAACCTTTCATGCTACCCATGAGAACTCAAACTAACCTAACAGGAGTATCAACCATCGGACGCCGCCAGTTTCTAAGAGCTGCAGGGGCTCTCATTGCTTTACCTACCCTCGAATCGATCGCCGCACCAATCGCTCAGGCCGCGACCTCAACTGTAGGCGCTAAAAACCTCGTTTCGATCGGGGCCTACCTCGGTTGGCACCAGAACGCATTCTTTCCAAAAGAAGTGGGTAAAGGCTACCACCTTCCCACTACGCTGGCCCCATTGGCTGACTACCAGAACGATTTCACCGTGTTCTCTGGCCTCGATCACCGGGCGCCCAATGGCCATGGAGCCTGGAGCAACTTCCTTTGCGGCAATACTCCAAACACTTACTCAATGGATCAGATCGTGGCAGACCAAATTGGGCAGAAATCGCGCTTTCCATCTTTGCAACTGACGGCCGGAACCGGGGAAGGCAGTAAGGCCATGAGCTTTACCAAGCAGGGCATGGGTCTTCCCATGATCCAACGGCCAAGCGTTTTTTACAAACAACTCTTCATGTCCGAATCCGACAGAGCCCGCATGGAATACATGCTTCGTAGCGGCAGAAGCGCAATCGACCTAGTGCTTGACGATGCGACACGCCTTAAAAAATCGGTACCGCAATCAGACGGCGATAAATTGGAAGAGTATTTCGATTCAATGCGCTCCGTTGAAAAACGCATGGAACGACAGATTTCACAGATCAACGATCCCCTGCCAACCACGGATTACAAACTTCCCGATTCCGATCCCATCACACCCAATCTTCTCATGGAGGCGGAAGTGCTGATGTACGATCTCATGGCCCTGGCAATCGAAACAGAATCCAGTCGCGTGCTATCTTTTTTCATCGACGGCTTAGGGCAAGTTTTCTCCTTTGATGGACAGCCCCTCAGGTCTGGCTATCATGGCCTTTCCCACCACGGTAACGATCCGGAGATGATTCGCGATTTGGTATCAATTGAGTCCGCTCACATGGTTTGCCTGAGCGGCTTCCTTGGTCAGCTGAAAGAGAAGAAGCGCCCCAACGGCAAATCGTTGCTCGATGAAACCATTATTCTCGTAGGAACTGGGATGGGGGATGCGAGTCGTCACTCCAACGCTAATTTGCCGACACTAGTAGCAGGGGGCGGATTTAATCACGGAAGCCACATCGCTATCGACCAGAGGAAGCCAGACGCGCCACTACTGGGGGACCTCTACATTTCCCTGATGCAGCGCCTCGGAGTAGAGACGAATGAGTTCTCCAATGCGTCGCACAACATGAACCAGTTTTTTAGCTAATAAAAATGCGTTCTCACATTACGAATGCTTTCGTCGTAGGGCTGTCGCTTGCGAAATGCCACATTGTGCTAACAACCTACGCGGCACTTCGCAAGCGAAAGCCCTACATCCTGTTATGCTACATCGGAGTAACCAGCACGCTTTCCCTCTCCGCGAAAACTGAGCTGCCAATTCCGGACGCAGCCTACGAAGTCCTCTCCAACTATTGCTTAGACTGTCACGACGAAGCTGAGATGAAGGGCGACGTCAACCTGGATCCTATATCGGTTGACTGGGGACAGAAAGACAATCGGGACCTATGGGAAAAAGCTCACTACGTTGCGAAAGAAGGATTCATGCCTCCCGCCAAAAAGAGGCAGCCCAATGAGAAAGAACGTGCCACTCTGGTCCGCTGGCTCGATGGGAAACTTCTTGAAAATACACCAATTGGAGGCACTCCTCCGCGACGACTTAGTGCCGACGAGTACCGTTCCACTATCCGTAGCCTCTTCGACTTGCCAGATTACGAACTGCCACTCGGATTTCCCAAAGACTCAGAATTTCACGGCTTCAATAACGTCGGTGAAGGCCTAGTTCTCTCACCTCCTCTAATGGAGGCCTACACCAAGGTCGCAGAGCTCGTTGCCGACACGGTTTATCCACCCGCACGAAAGGAACCTCGCTCAACAACACGAACCGCCGGCCCCAACGATATGGTGCTCAGTTTCTCCGCCGGGAAAATAGTGGACGATTCGCTCCTCCTCGTTTCACGTGGACATGAAATTTTTCGCAGCTGCTATTGGCCCAGCCGAATGGAAGTTATGTCTTCCGGGACTTACCGAATCACGGTGAGAGCAGCCAAGCACAAGCCGACATGGGGAGGCCCGATGAAGTTAGAAATCCGTGCTCGCGAGCTCAGTGCCAGTGACCGCTCGCGCGCAGACATTTTCCGCCTGCTCAAAGTCATGGATGTTCCTTCAACGGAACCCACAACTATTACCTTCGAGGCAGAGCTCTATGAAGGTCAGACTTTGCTCTTCCGCTGGATGAATGCGGACATGGCCCACGACTATGCTAAGTTCGCCAAACACATGGAAGAGTGGTTCGAAAAAGATCCGCGCTGGTTAGCTGCCTGGCAGCATACCGTCTTTCCAAATGGCGATTTAAGCAAAATTCGCACGTCCGTGATTCGTGGACGCAGTGGTTGGGAGTTCCTAAACAAGGCGTTCAATGATCCGAACCTCGATATGAGCCGTGCGACGATGGATGACGAGCTTACGGTCAAATTCCTCGAACTGGCCAACTCCAACACCGGTATGTTTAATTTCGCCGACATTCTTTGTCACTACTACTTCACAAACGGTCCAGCTTTAGAATTCCATCAGGTAACCATCGAGGGTCCTTTAAAGACGGTCGATGGCCCGAGAGAGATGCTAGCCAAAAAACTTCAGAAGCGCTTTACCGGCACTCGAATTCCTGGCCAGTCAGACGAGGCCTTCACGCAAGACATTCTTGAGAGATTTCTTCCTCAGGCATTTCGTCGTCCCGTCGATCAGGAGACCATTGAGACCTATCTTAATATCGCTAAACGACGTTGGGTGCAAGGAGGCGACTTCGATGCTGCGATGCACCTCCTCATCCGAAATATTCTGATCTCACCTCGCTTCATCTACAGACTTCTGAGTCCCGGCGAACTGGATGACTATGATCTAGCGAGCCGCCTGTCTTACTTTCTGACTCAAGCACCCCCAGACAAGAAACTGCTCGACTCAGCCAAGAAAGGAAAACTCTCCGATCCTCAAATCCTTCGCAGAGAGGCCCTTCGTTTATTACCGCAAAAGCCAACGGATGCCATGGTTCAGAGTTTTACGAGTCAATGGCTGGATACCAATCTCCTACCGGAAATCATGCCGGATCCCGTCTTCAAGTTTTCCGAGGCGGAAATCACCATCGCGGAGGAGGAAGTAGAGCATTTCTTTACCGAAATACTGACCAAGAATCTTCCCATGACGGATTTTATCGATCCGGATTTCCACTACACCACCCTTGCATTTGCAAAGGACAATTACCAGTACCCACGAGCGGAAAAGGCAGCGATGAAAAGTTCTTCAATGGGCTCTGAATCAGAGCTACGGAAGCTCCCGCTTGATCGAGGGGGTCGCTACGGCGGACTCCTTTCCCAGTCTGCAGTCATGACCGCCACCGCCAATGGAGTGGATACACAACCTGTACTGCGCGGCGTTTGGGTCCTTGAAAATATTCTCGGCATGCCGCCACCACCACCACCAAAAAACGTACCTGCCCTCACGCCGGATACTCGGGGTGCCAACACACCGCGGGAACTACTGGCAGCTCACACTTCAGAAGATTCTTGTGCAACCTGCCACGTCAGAATTGATCCCGTCGGGTTCGTTCTGGAAAACTTCGATCCCGTCGGCAATTGGCGTGAAGAGTGGCCCAAAACGGGCATTCCGATCGATCCCACCGGTACCCTCCCCGATGGTACTTCGATAAAAGACGTAACTGAGCTCAAGTCTTGGCTCGTTGATCATATCGACTTTTTCTCCCTCTGTTTGTCAGAGAAATTAGTGACTTATGCCACTGGTCGAGTGCCCAATTTTGCCGAACGGAAAGAGATCGAGACCATTGTCCACCAGAACCGTGAAAAAGGAAATGGTTTCCAAGATCTTATTCTTGCACTGATCACCAGCGAAACGTTCCGCACGAAATAGGACAAGCAAATCCTACCGAGTCAGGGGCCGCATTTCCCCTATTGAGTGCCTATACCATGGATAAATGACCCCGAGTCTCGATGCTTTAGCAACCAAACCGTTTGTTACCATCTGGAGGAAGCCAAAGGTCCAGTACACAAAATTGAAAACGAGCGTACAGAGGGCGATCGCTCCCAATGCCGCAACTTCTCCCGGCCGGCCAATGACTGTCGCCTCCGCAAGCCCAAGCAAAGGCGTTGACGTATTCGCCAAAACAATCGGCCAAGCCCTGCCCGCGATTGCACGGTAGGTGGTTTCATACGATTGGTACAACAGATTCATTTTGGACTAGCGACGACTTAAAGGTTTCGGTGCTTTCAGGCTCGCCGATTGAAGAGTCTTGTCCCAACTTACCTAACCAGTCGACGGGCCATACTGTAAAAGAGTGTCCCATGGCTCCTTACGTATTGCCCACCGCTTGCGATCGCGAAGCCCCGAGCTGCAACCGTAGAATGGCAACCTTTTACCAACCAAGGATGTAAGGGTCATGCCTCAGCAGTTTTGGTTCGTGCTTTAAGGAATTCTCGGATTACGCTATTGCCGCTCGGTATATATCGTCTATCCACTAAACTTGAAGTCACTCCCCAGCCAAACCTCCATGAAACCTCTATCACCCTTTTCCGTTTTCCGCCAAGCCGGTTTTCTAATGCTCGCCGGCATTCTTTTTACAGAATCCGCAATCTCACAAGACCGTCCCCCTGTGGCGAGCGTGTCGAAACCAAACATTCTTTTCATTTTTGTCGACGACCAGTCGCCACTTACGCTGAGCGCCTACGGGAACCAGGTTTGCCAGACCCCCAATCTAGATCGACTCGCCCGCGAAGGAATGGTTCTAGATAACGCCCATCACATGGGTTCCTGGGTAGGTGGCGTATGCCTGCCTTCCCGCACCATGGTACAGACGTCTATCAATGTGTGGCGGACGCAAGACATCGCCAAGCGCTACCCACGCATGAATCCGAGAACCTACGTGCACCAGCCGAGGAAATTGCTCGCAGATCTTTCTCCCAACGATCCGGACTACTATAGTATGCCTGCTCTCTTCTTTCGGGCCGGTTACGACACCTATCGAACCTGCAAAATTGGCAATACCTACGAGGGGGCCAATCGACTGTACTTGGGACGCAACGACCAAACCAACTACGGACCCGAAGACGAGACTGGAAGTTGGTGGCACGGGGAGCAAGTCATGAACTACCTGAAGGAGCGAGAGAAGGGAATAAAGGAAGACCCCTTTCTCTTATTCTTTGGCTTCACTCATCCGCATGACCCTAGAAATGGAAAGCCTGTCCTGCTTGATAAATACGGGGCTGATAATACAGATATTCCGACTTCTCCCAATCCCCTCGCCCCCCCACTCCAGGCAAACTACCTTCCCGCTCACCCTTTCCATCATGGTCATCCCGGACTTCGCGACGAGGTCGCAGTTCAGGGAGTTCTGCTCAAGAGAGATGAAGCCACCGTTAGAAACGAGCTTGGCCGCGAGTACGCCTGTATCGAGAATATCGATCGGCAGGTAGGCAGAGTGCTCGACAAACTCGAAGCAATGGGCGAGTTAGAAAATACCTACATCTTTTACTCTGCTGATCACGGCATAGCGGTGGGCCGGCACGGATTGATGGGAAAACAGAATCTCTACGAGCACACCTGGCGGGTACCTATGATCATTCGAGGACCAGGAATCAAAGCGGGCAGCCGGGCTCAAGGGAACACCTACCTCATGGACCTACTACCCACTTTCTGTGATCTTGCGAGTATTGAAAAACCAATTACATTCGATGGTATTAGTTTTAAGCCCGTTCTCATGGGGAAAAGAAACACGGTTCGCGATGTTCTCTACGGAGTCTACAATGGAGGCACTAAACCGGGAATGCGATCGGTCAAAAAGGAGACTGGAAACTGATCAAGTATGATGTACTTGATGGGTACATCCAGGAAACCCAGCTATTCAATCTGAAGGATAATCCCAACGAATTTCTAATTCAGCACCACGATCGTGCCTTGGTGGCGATGACTGGAGTCGAACCGAAGCGTCACCAAGTAAATCTTGCAGAAAACCCAGCCTACGCCACCAAACGAAAAGAAATGGAAGCCATTCTGCTAAGCGAAATGATAAAATGGGGAGACCCCTACCGTCTCTGGGACCAACCTCCCAGAGCCCAAAACAGGCAATAGTACATTGACTTATTTCCTATTGCTAGCGGCACTATCCAGCTATTATCCGCAAATACAAATTCAAGACACCGGAGCTACCGATGCATATCCGTAGAGGACTTTCCCTTGTTCTTCTTACATTCTTCCCACTGGCCTTTGCAGAGACCTCTGGCACTCCCGTCCGGACCAATTCAGAGGCGGTTGCAAAGGGACGTCCCGATTTCCTCGTCCAAGGCGAGTGCCGAGGCAAGACCCATGGTTTGCGGATCGTCTCGGCACAGGGAAACAAATTTTACCCGTCTCGAAATAGTGGCGTCCTTTCCGGAGCCGGTTGGGATGAATCCCAGATTGAGCACCTATGGGGCGATCTCTCAGATACACAGCGTTGGATAATTGGGTTCACGCCCATTGAGCTTCGTAACCTCGGAAAGACAAAATCTCCTCCGGGTTCGATTATCCTCTTCGATGGTTCCAACACCAATGAATGGAAGGACGGCAAAATGCCAGATGGCGTACTCGCTACCGGCACGGCTAGCAAACGCACCTTCCAAGACTTTACCCTGCACTTTGAGTTTCGCAACCCGTTCAAACCGAATCTCACTCTCGGCCATCGCGACAGAGGTAACAGCGGCATTTACATTTTTGGGTCCCATGAGCTCCAAATCTGGGATACATTGGGATTGAAGTTTGACAAGAACGTCTGGAACGAAGCACCTCTCGAGACCGAACCGGATCCCTGGCGCGGGAGTCTCTACAAGTTCAAAAAACGGATGTTAATATGCGCTTTCCTTCTCTCGCCTGGCAGAGCTAAGATAACCCGTTCCAGGTGCCGCGTCTCGAGAGCGGCGTCAAAGCAGAAAACGCCCGTATATCAGTCATCCCCAACGGCGTCCTCATACACGACGACATCGAGCTTCTTGGAGGAACTGGCGCCGGTGGAAGCTGCCTGAAATCCCCAAAGGAATCCCCGATCTTCATGCCCATGGGAATCCCAACCACTTCCGAAATATCTGGATCGTAGAAAATAGTTTAGATTCTTAATTGAAATGAAAGGTATTCATCCAAGTCATCTGATACTCCTATTGTTAGACCTTCTGCTTGCGGGATGTGCGAGTATGGGGCCACAGGACACCGACCAATATATTTTTCTGGATAAGACCGAGACTCTATTTGTGCAATTCGAGCATAGAGCGAGCCCAATCTATCAGATTAACATGCCCGATGTAGCGAATTCCATGGAAAAGAATCGCCGCGAAGACTTCAGAGTGGTACTAGCCAATCTACTCTACGCTTATCAGCTTCCTATCGAAATTCGTATCTTAGAAGAGCGAGAAAATCCGGGGCCGGGCCCATTGCTGGAAATTCATGCCTTTCGATTCGAGCAAGACAATTCCGGTGACTTAGTTGCGGTTATCAGCGCCAAGCTCTCAAAGTACGGACAATTGAATACACTAGGAACTTACAATCACAGAGACACTCCCCCTCCGGGAGGAAATCGACAGATGATGGACAAGGCCTTTCGTGATGTAATCCGAAAGCCTCTCAGAGAGATGTTGGACGACTTGCAGCAGCACTTCCCTACTCCTGAGGAGATGGAGATTATCAACGAGCGTCTGAGGCCACTTGGTCAAGAGTAGCTTTATTAATTTCGGATTCTGAATTCCGACCGCAATTAGATTCTAGAAATCCAAGGACTACGAACCCCAGCAGCATTCAGGTTCGATAGCGGCAATAGTTTCAATGCACCTGGGGCTTGGTAAGATTCCTCACAAAATGCCGTCGGGAAATATTGGTGCTTACACCCGTGTCGCGTGAACTACCTTTCATTTTGCGTGTTCGGCTATTTTATATTATCATCGATTTCGGACTTTGGCGATTTCCCACTATTTCGCATCATCTTAATTTAAAGTATCCAATTTTTCTTTACAATTTATAATCATTTTATAATAAAATGAAACTAATTAACCTTAACCACAAAAACACAAGGTTTGCAAGAAATAAGGCAGTTGAACGACAGGACGAACGATTAAACTAATTAGAGGATATCGTAAGCTACTAATTTTGTATTTCTTGTGCTTTTTGTAGTTAAAATCTCCAATAGAATTTGAGATAGTCCAGGTTGAGAAGTCTATAGTCACGTAACCTGAAGATCCGACTAGCGATTTAAAAATATCGGTGAACACCATGCCCACTGATCGTTGCGCTGTCGCACACGCATATAGTAGGAGCTGCATTCCCTTTCACTATCCTCCCATTCCCCGGACCATTTCCACTGATTCGACGAGGGTGCACGATTGAAACGCCAAGCAGGGGAATCAATATCCTTCATTACTCCCGAGCGAGCTCCATCCATCAATGCGATCAACGGCCACTCAACTCGCCTGCCATTGAGGTTTGCCCAAACGGTTGCGTCTCGTGGCATACTCACTTCTAAACACACCCCTTGTGAAAGATTGGTTGAATTATTCGGATTACCGCTCGTGACGGTAACAAATCGAACGCACTGATCTCCTGTCTCCAGTACCTTACTGATGTAGTAGCTACCCGTGTCCTTCGCTTCCACGGGCGATACCACTTCACGTCCGCGGAAGCGCGGCTCCACCGATTTAATTTCGCCATCCGTCAATCCCAACTCAACCTCCCAATTACAGGTTTTGTGACGGGCACCCCAACCAAGCTCCAAATAGATCTTCGTATGAACAAGATCGTCATTGGTTTCGCCAGTGGGTTCCATTTCATATTGTGAAAAACGCTTCACCAATTCGCCATCGCGCAAGATGTCTACGCAATCGATGGCCCCGCCGGCTTGTAGGGAAAATTCGATACGTCTCTTTTCAGAAGCCGCAATCTCTGATCCCATAGGCAGGCCGTTCACTGCGAACCGCAAATCCATTCGGTCGCCAGTCAAAGCGAACATACGACGCTTCAATAATGCGTCCCAGACATCTTCTCGATTGCCTGACTCCGCCCAAAGCCCAGTCATTCCATGCCCGTAGCTGCCAGGATGAGCGCTGTGATGATCCGTACCGCCTGAAAATCCAAATTCATGCCCTTCCTTCAAACCATAATGAATTGTACTCTGCCAATCGCTTGGCCCCATGGAATGCAGAAACGGTTTAATGTTCTCCGACGATTCAGAACAGCCGTGCATCGAAAGCATTTCAACAAAGGGAGCAAACTCGGGACTGAAGCTGTTCCAATCGATACCACGCGTACCTTTGAGATAGCCAAGATGGTGCGGCTGAGCAATGGCATCCCTACCCTGCTCTCGCAACGAACGCAGTTGATCGTGCAATTCTTCCAGATCTCTTGGATACAATATCTCTCCCTCCAAGTCCTTGTAAAGCATATTGCGATCGCCACAGGCGCCGAAGTGAACTTCAAAGCCTGGAAAGACAACGAAGTTTCCCTCATCGTTAAACTGCTTCAACGTCTCCATCATCTTTGGCCAACCGGCCTTTAGCTTGGCGAAGCCCTCCTCATGGAAATCAATAATGTACTGAATTTCATCGTTCGGCTCCGGCATATCAGGCCAATGTGCGTGGCCGGTAATGCTCACAAAATCGAGCTGCTCACGAGCGTTGCTCAAAGCATCCTCCAAAGATCCATGGGCATAGGAGATGCCGCAATGGTTGTGCATATCTCCAAAGAGAAGACTTAAATCTGAATAGGGATTCATAGCGAAAAAGTTTTTTCAAAAGACCCTGTTGATCACCCGCTTATGGAACGCGATAACAGAACATCTGAATACGAATAAACCTAACCTTTTGATTTTCACAGACTTTTATCCAAACACTGGTATTTTTCCATTTTTATTCGATTACATCTTTGATTTCTACAATGAATCTCGACTCCGACATATCCATAACCAATCGCTCCAGATCATTCCAGAATTGATCCGGAATCTCCACCGAGACCGCCTCTAGATTTTGCAATGCCTCTTCTGGATTGCTTACTCCCGGGATGATGGTTGAAACCATAGGATGGCACGGGAGACACTGTTTGTGGAAGGCTATTTTGCAGTAAATCCCCAGAATCAACCCACCAAAAGGAAATTCCATTCTTTACTTGAACGTTCATTTTACGAAAGCAGCAAGCGATAAAGCAAGTGCACAAAGTCGTTTCCCTGAAGGAGGACCACTGATAGAACAAAAAAGTCACCGGGAAGCCTAAAGAAATGCCTTTCTTTCGCGGGAAAAAGCGAATCCTCAAAATTGAGAATAATGTATCAACTCGATTCGGACTTTGACGAGTCATCCAACCGTTTGAGCGTCTTCTCCCGCATCTCCGGCCAATTCAAAAATGAACCCCTGCTCGCAGAAAGCCAAAGTTACATGGCTCCCTGTTCAATAAGGCACCCTACTACAAGCTGCGGTTTTATAGCCGTTATGAAGATTGATTCGGGAACGATACTTCGATGAAAGGTACACCAATCCTTGAAGACTCAGCTAAAAGCATCAGTCGTTCTCACATTAACGTAACCTAACCGCCAGGCTGGTCGTCCAATTTTTCATGAAAACGGGTAGTACCACGATGACGACTCAGGATAAACATAAACCAACTTCTATCAAATATGCCAAGAGAGCCTTAATGGGCCTTTTCCTTGTATTGATCGTTTTCTTACCAATCGCCCACTATCTAATCTATGTGCACACGGCAAACGGTGGACTCACATTCTCTAATTCTCTAAGAATTCCCGAGCTGCTTACTTTTAAGGACAAGGGCGGTCAGAAGGTCTTCGAATTGAAAGCACAATACGGCTACTCAGAATTCCTTAAAGTAGGAAAGACTGAAACGATGGGATACAACGGCAATTTTCTTGGGCCTACTATTCGGGTGGATAAGGGGGATGAGGTAGTCATCAACGTCGCCAATCAACTAGATGAAATGACCACTGTCCATTGGCATGGCATGCACGTGCCGCCCGACATGGATGGCACGCCTCACCAAATGATCCCTGCCGGAGGGACTTGGCAGGCACGGTTTCCCATTTTGAATGAGGCGTCCACGATGTGGTATCACCCTCACCCTCACGGCAAGACTGCCCAACAAGTCTATCGTGGACTTGCGGGGCTCTTCATCATAGATGATGAAAATAGCAAAAGTCTCGAACTACCAAGCCAGTACGGGATCGACGACATTCCCCTCGTAATACAAGAGCGGCTTTTCGACAAAGACGGATCACAGCGATACGAACTGAATCGGGGCGCCTACTATGGCGACACCATCCTCGTAAACGGGACTCACAATCCGCATGTTACGGTTCCCGCACGCAATGTCCGATTTCGACTTCTAAACGGGTCGAATGCACGAGCATACCACTTTGGATTCAATGATGATCGCCCGTTTTATCAAATCGCCACCGACGGGGGGCTTTTGGAATCCCCGCACTTGACGAAACGACTCAGACTCTCACCCGGCGAGCGAGCGGAAATCGTCGTAAATCTTTCCGATGGGAAAGAGACCCTGCTAAAAAGCTTTCCCGAGGATGAAGTAATACTCTTGGCCGAAGCGGTTTTTGCAGATGGCATCGGAAATGGTCATTTCGAGATTCTCAAAATTATTCCCGAACCGACAAATGCAGAGCCGACTGACTTGCCTCATACACTCAACAAAATTGAACGCTGGCGACCCGAGGATGCGGTCCAGACTAGGCGAATGGTATTGGGCGGATCCATTCGGGAAGGGCGTCCTCCTCCAGGGCCCGGACCCAGAATACCGATCAACGGAAAGTTGATGGATATGGGCAGAGTCGATGAGGTAGTAAGGTTAGGCGATATCGAGATCTGGGAAATTGTAAACCGCGGGGGCCAAGCCCACCCGTTTCACATTCATGATGTTCAATTTCTGATTTTGGATCGCGATGGAACACCAACTGACCCTAGCGAATCTGGCTGGAAAGACACTGTTCTGGTTGAAACCAATGAGACCGTGCGATTCATCACTCAATTCAATACCTACGCTAATCCAGATATTCCATACATGTATCATTGCCACATCCTAGAGCACGAAGATGGCGGTATGATGGGCCAATTCCTAGTCATCGATCCAGAGGCAGAGTAGATATCGGTTTCATTAATTCCTTTTCGACCGAGATTGTGCCCAGTATAGCAATTGGTGGTATCACGCATGATATCAGGACCCAGGTACAAGCTGCTGTTTGATGGCGAATGAGGGTTGATTCCGTAAAGAGTCGCAGCAATGTTTGGGTAATGTACCTTTTCAAACGCTTCCCAGTCATCCCATCATCAAGAATTGCCGCGTTTCTGCTGGCCACCACTACGGTGTTTCCTCTCAACGCGGACCCACACATGCATCGCTGGGAGGAAGCCGGAAGGGACCCAGATCGAATTGCCCTCACATGGACCGGTGATCCTGCCACATCAATCGCGATAAGCTGGCGAACCAGCTCCGACATAGGCGAGGCTTTTGCTGAAATCGCCCTCTCCACCTCAGAGCCACGATTCGATTTCCACTCCAGTCGTCAAAAGGCAAAAACGGAATCTTTGGAGCTCAGTTCCATACCGGAAAACCATCAAGACGAAGTAAACTACCACTCGGTAGCATTTGAAGATCTTAAACCAAGCACAAAATACCTCTACCGCGTGGGAGACGGAGGTGACTTTTGGAGCGAATGGGTCGAGTTCCGCACCGCCTCCGACAAATCGGAACCGTTTAGTTTTGTCTACTTTGGAGATGCTCAAAACGACGTTCTTTCGCATTGGTCACGAGTCATTCGGGCCGCTTATGCCAAAGCGCCTACCGCCGGGTTTTTCCTCCATGCCGGTGATCTTATAAACGATGGGCATTTCGACGAACAATGGGGACAGTGGTTCAAGGCGGGAGGTTGGGTTCACTCTTCAATTCCTAGCGTCGTAGTGACGGGGAATCATGAATACCGGCCCTTACCGAATCGTGAAGCTGGCACCCGCTATCTAGCCCTTATGTGGCAACCTCAATTTCAACTTCCTACCTACGATGTCCTGCCTACTGAACTGGCCGAAACTGTTTACTATCACGACTACCAGGGTGCCCGTATCATCGTTCTGAATTCGAATGCGATGCACGAACAGCAGGTCGAATGGCTAGACCAGCGTTTGGAAGAAAACCCAGGGGAATGGTCCATCGTTACCTTCCACCACCCCATGTTTTCCTCGGGCAAAAATAGGGACAACCAAGCGATGCGAGATCTTTGGAAACCAGTCCTGGACAAACACAAAGTGGATCTTGTCCTACAGGGGCACGACCACACGTATGCCCGCGGTCATATTCCCGTTAGCATGCGCACCAACAGCAAGAGCCAGAACGTTCAAACCATGTACATAAATTCGGTGAGTGGCCCCAAAATGTATGAATTCATGGAGACGGGTTGGGATGTCTATGCACCAGAAGGCGTTGTACTCGATCGCAGTGCTGAGAACAGCCAGTTTTTTCAAGTGGTTTCTATTGATGGGTCAAAACTGACCTATAAGGCGTTCACCGCCAACGGGCTACTCTATGACGCTTTTCAATTGATCAAAAAGAGCAATGGGCCCAAACGGATTTCTCGTCTACCCGTGGATGTCGACAAAGAATACCGATACGAAAATACCGGCCCTTACGGCAGGGGGCCAGCGAAAGCAATCACCAAGTAGGGTCTCAATTAATTAGATACCCCAGACAGCTCTCTGATAAATCGCATGAAATAGGTGACATTGGAACAGGCTGGGTCGCAGAACTTCATCTCGATGCGCTACGGCAAATTGAAGGGGCGGAAGTGGTAGCTACATGATTCCTCCTCCCGTCTTCTCCTACGAATACTGGTCATCCTGCATCCCGAAAACCCGGGCGTACCCTGTTATCAATTACTATATCGTATACGGTTTGCGGCGTTTGTAGGTGCGCATGCTATTGGCTTCCGTATCTCCGATGAAGCGTTCCTTCTTCGGATCGAACGTGACCTTGCGTCCCAGCTTCCAACTGATGGCCGCCGCGAAGCAGGCCATGTGTCCGTAGCGAACGGCCGTCGAGTTGCAAATCGGGTCCTCCCGAGTCTTAACGCAATCGAGGAAGTTGCGGGCATGCATTACTGGATCCGTGCCGTTGAGCTGGTCATAGGTTATGTTTTTTAGCATCTTGGGATTGCTGGTTACGATTGCCTTCGCATCCCCTGCTTCTACCCAGCCGTCATCACCTTCGAAGCGAACAGGGCAAGTACCAAGTCCATCCTGCCAAACGCCTTCCCCTTCAAAACCGGAAAGGCGCATCACCAGTTTGACGCCATTCGAATACTTCGCGACTATCTCACCATCGGATACCGGCTCGTATTCAATAGGAGTCGTTCCATCGGCATCCGCAGCCCACTGGCAGACGTCAATTGTATGGGACCCCCACTCAGGCAATCTCCATGCCGCATACAAACCAGCGTGATTGCGCCAGCGACCTCTGCAATAGGCAGCGTTAAAGTCCATCCACGGCGACGGACCGAGCCACTTGTCCCAATTCACATCCGATGGATCAGGCTCCGGTTCGGCCGGCAAAGGCTCAAGGTATTGCTGTAACTCCAAAATACCCGCATGGACGGACGTCACCTGTCCGAGTTTGCCGCTGCGGGCCAGATCAACCGCCAGCTTGAAATTCGGAACGCTCCGTCGCTGCGTTCCCGCTTGGAAGACGCGCTTGTGTTTCCTAATTGTGTCATCTAGCTGCTGGCATTCCATGATATTCATGGCGCAAGGCTTTTCGCAATAGATGTCCTTACCCGCCCGAGCTGCGGTGATGGAGGCCGTTGTATGCCAACGATCCCCCGTCGCAATGATCACCGAGTCGATGTCATCGCGCTCCAAGACTCCTGACATGTCGCTGTAGGTCATGCAATCCGTATTCCTGTATTCGCGGTCCGCTAAACGTTTGATGATTTCGCGTCGCTCCTTTTGCACATCGGCAATGGCGACGAATTGACAGTCCCTATGAGCGAAGAATCCCGCGAGGACCTTTCGTCCCCGCGGACCTAACCCAATGCCCCCCACTATAATTCGATTGCTGGGAGCCACGGCCCCATTTTTACCGAGAGCGCTGGCTGGTATCAGCGTCGGCATGCCGATAGCGGCAGTAGCAGTTGTTTTTATGAAGTTACGGCGACTTGTTTTTTTATTCATGATTAGGATAACAATTATCGGGTTAAGTCTCGAATTTTTCTGCGGGTTGTGGCCGAACTCCCAACGGCTATTAAATTCGTAATGGCCAACGACGAGGCGGCACCTAAATTCCGCTTAGCGTGATCAGTGGCCGCTCGACAATCGACCGCTACCAAATTTAGATACGAGAAATCTTCGAAATGTTTTTTCAAAAAAGATAACA
>PBDH01000025.1 GCA_002717305.1 Gammaproteobacteria bacterium
CCGTTGCGTGGATAAATCCCAGCGATACCTTATCTGAACTGAGCGCAGCTCCCGCCTCAAGGCCGAGCGATGCAGCGTACCATATTGGATCTAAAATACTGGGGCTGGTTCCAAGATCTTCGAGGCGGTCTCTACACCAAGCTAGGTGATCCAGTTCTTCCTCCGCCGCCCTGACTAGTGCCTCGTAGATAGCCTGATCTGAAGCAAATACTGCCTGGGCGTTATAGAAACCTTGCGCATAAATTTCGCCAGTGTGGTTAACCCGCATAAGGTTCCCCGATAGTGTTCTTTCATCAGCGGTCAGCGGTTCATCCAATATTCCTTTTACAGGGGACAGATTTTGCGCTTCTGGCTTAACTCGAGCTACTTATGTCAAAAAGCCATCGAACCCATGAACCAACTGATCGACTGTATTCACCGAAGGACACCTAAATGCATCCCGAAGGATTGCCCTAGATCTCTCACTTCTCGAATCATCCGTTCCGCGTCGTCGAGCCTCAACACGTGTGTAGAAGCCAATTCTTCTTGATTAAGGTTTGCTTGGTTCGCACTACCTTCATCCGTCAGTATCCCAAACAGAAGTCCGTGCGATTCGGCTAATCGTTTGAAACGCTCTCTATCATCTGGGTTATCAAAGTCACCCGATACTACAACCGGGAAACCCGCCCGCAGCGTCAGCTCAGCAAGCTCAACGAGGTGTCGATATGTTTTCAGTATCGTATTTTCTTGATCCCCAAAAAGTCTCTGACGCTCAAGGTCAGACTGGAGTCTGATCATACCGAAATCATCGATCAACTGATGGGTGAGCGACTGCCTTATGGCAACGTCGAGGCCGAGTGTGATCAATAAAACTCGGGGCCGAATCATCGTCGCATGTTCGGCCATTACGGCATAATTTCGATATCTCGCCAGAGGCGAGGGATCATCCTCTGTCGGGAGAATGGGTGCGTTGAGACCCAATAAGCACTCTTTTGCGCGAACCATCGCCCGGTATGCTTGGTACCCTTGGAAAACCCAGAGTGCATGATAATCTCCACTCAATTCGAGGTAGCGATTAAAGAGGTGCCATGCGGACGCAAAATCATTTCTCGCCTCTAGGTCAACTGTTAAGAAGGCGATCTCACTAATCACATCAATCCAGCGAAATTCGGATCGGTATTCAATACAATCAAAAAGACGAATATCGCCTGATTCCGTTTCCAAGATGTTTCCCAAGTGCAGGTCCCCATGACACTCGCGAATCATGCCTAGGTCTTTTCGTTCGGCAAAGCGGGGCCACAGACGCTTCAAATATTCATGCGCCCACGCCTCGAGTTGTAATAATTGCGATAGATCTTTGGCTTCTGTGAGATGGGGTCTGACTTGATCGAAATTTAGTTGGGCGGGGACATAAAGGGAGTTCGGTTCGCCAAATGGGGTTTCGATTCCAGAAACGGGAGCTTTTGCGTGTAGGTCAAACACTTGTTTACAAATCTGCTCAAGTCTGGGATGGCTCAGTCCCTCTCGGTCGTGTACTTGGTCTAACGTTTTAGAGGGATCAAACTGTCGCATTTTGACAGCATATTCAATTGGATTCCCGGACCCATTCTCAACCCGAATCTTTCGATCATCTTCGTAGATACCAACCACGCCTAGATAAAGATCGCGAAAACTTCGTTGGTTTAAAGTGAATTCGCTCTGACAGAGTTGTTCTCGTAACTCTAATGTGCTCGCGTCAAGGAAATATAGGTCGAGTGGCTTTTTGATTTTATAAGCATAATGCCCTGTGAGAACGACCCACGCGAGATCTGACTCGATCACTTCGATTGTTTTTACGTCGTGCTGAAAACATGATTCATGGCGCAATGCGTCAATCAGCGTCTCGCTCAACTGGTCCTCCCTGTATACTGTCACCATGAATCGGTGGTTGCGTTCGTTGCTTAAAATCTTTTTGACCCTACTCGTAGCAGTGGGGATGAGTTTAGTCTATCTCAATGCAAGTCTAATACGACAGTTTGAGTCACTGTCTTGGGCAGTCGGAGCAAAAATTTTTGCACGACCTCTGGAACTTTACCGAGGCGCGATGTTTACGCAGGAACAGGTGCGATTTGAACTTGACCTTCTGAACTATCAACCAGTCCAAGGATCGCCAGCTCAGGGGCAATATCGCATCGACGGTAATTCCCTTTGGGTTGGTATGCGAGGCCACAATTACCCAGATGGTAAAGAACCGGACCGCTTGGTCCAAATTAATTTTTCTAAAAATCTGGTTGAGATGGTCAGGAATGGTGACTCCGAGCCGCTTGAGATAATCCGTCTCGAGCCCCTAGTGCTGGCGAAATTATCGGGCAAACACGCAGACCGAGATGTTGTTCCCTTGAGTGACTTTCCCAAGGGTTTTATTGAGATGCTAGTAGCCGTTGAAGATCGAAGTTTTTTCGATCATGCAGGGATATCGATCACAGGCATTTCGCGGGCCATCATTAATAATATCGTAGCTGGTCGTTTCTCGCAGGGTGGCAGTACGTTGACGCAGCAGTTGGTGAAGAATCTTTATTTGACACGGGAGCGCACACTGACGCGAAAAGCAATTGAGGCGATCTACGCAATTTTGCTCGACGCGGAGTTTTCCAAAGAACGTATTCTCGATGCTTACATAAATGAAGTATTTCTCGGACAGTGGGGTGCTCGTGCTATTCATGGATTTGGAACGGCAGCACAATTTTACTTCGGCAAACCGATAAGGGAGTTATCTGTCAGCCAGCAAGCACTATTGATTGGGTTGATCAAGGGACCAAGTGTGTTCGATCCAAGACGCTTTCCTGAAAGAGCTCTCGAGCGTCGAAATCTTGTTTTACAGTTAGCTGCTTCGCTGGGTGTTATTTCCATGCGGCAAAAAATCAAAGCCTCGGAGGCGGCGTTGTCTATTCCCGAGCGGCCAGCCGATCGTATTGGTCGTTTTCCGGGTTATATATCGGTTGTGCGAAGAGAATTAGCGCAAGGTTACACCAGCGAACAACTGTCGGCCGACGGATTAAGAGTCTACACGGCGCTTGATCCTCAAATACACCGAGGCTTGGATGAAGGTCGAAAAAATATACTGGCCCGATTAAAGGCCACCAACCCTGATTCACAAGGGGAGGCCCAGTTAGGGGCGATCATGGTTGATATACCGACTGGTGAGATACTGGCTGTTCTCGCAGGTCGTGATCACCGGTTGGGTTTTCATCGAGTACTTGATGCAAGGCGACAGATTGGATCCCTAGTCAAACCTTTTGTGGTCGCGGCCGCTATTGAGCAAGATCTGAGATTACATGCCGGTACTCTGGTCCGTGATCAGACTATTTCCATCGAGGACGAGCGGGGTAGTGTTTGGACACCTAAAAATTATAATGAGGAAGAGCTTGGTATTGTTCGATTGGAAAGTGTGGTAGCAAGTAGTATCAATCAGGCAACCGTGCATCTAGCTTTTGGACTGGGTCTCGATCAAATTTTGGATCGGTTGGATGATCTTGGTATTCCCGTAGGACCAACTAAGCCGCCTGCTACATTACTTGGAGTTTCTGAAATGTCGCCATATCAAGTAGCTCAGCGTTATCAGGCCTTGCTTAACCAAGGCTACCAAGCACCGCTCAAGGCAGTAAGAAGTGTTGTGGATGATGCAGGTTCAGTATTGACGCGAGAACCTTTTCGGTCCACGCAGTTGATTACAGCGCGCGCTGCGGTTCAAGTTGATCATATGATGCGAGTTGGTGCAAAAGTGGGAACCGGGCGAGCATTCGGTCGACGCTACGAGGAGATCATGGCTTCTAAAACGGGAACTACTGACGACGGTCGCGATGCTTGGTTCGTTGGTGCGGATGGTCGCCGTCTAGGCACTGCGTGGGTTGGATTTGACGATAATCGTAAGGCCGGATTGATCGGATCGGTTGCAGCGCTCCCCATTATTTCTGATGCTTTCCAATATGTCGGGAGACGCCACCGGCCAAATAATTTGCCCGAGGGATTGGGTTACGCGTGGTTAAACAAATCGGGGCAGGTAGTTGATAAACGGTGTCAAGGTGCTGAAAGACGACCAATACCGATAGAGTATTTGAATGCAAAGTCGGATGACTGTGGATCAAATCCCGCAAGTTCGTCGGATGATCATTGGCTAAAAAACTGGTTTGGAGGATAACAATGCGACTTGAATTGAGTTTAATGTGCGTAGTGTTTTTGGTGGGTTGTGCTCAGGCGCCTGTATCCCCGCCCCCCGTAGTTGATGCATCATGGCGCGCCAACGAGGACGATCGAGTGATTTCTTCGATGCGCGTTGTTCCGAAAGTCTCTCCAGATGATAAAACCAAAAATGTTGAGCCTAATAAAGTAACTCCGATTGAACCTATTGCAAAAATTGAACCGGTTGATCAACCAAAAGAAGTGCGCGAAATTGCCCCAGCCGTTCTCTCCCTATTGGAAGAGGCAGACCAGCTGCGAACCGCAGGAGATTTGCTAGGAGCTTCTGCGCGACTGGAGCGTGCACAGAGAATCGCTCCAACGGAACCGGAAGTATATTTCCAGCTATCCAACCTAAGGCTCGAACAAGGTAGTCTCGAAGCTGCGGCAAATATAGCGACTCAGGGCGTTGACCTGTCGGGTACTGATCAGGCTATGAAGCGTGATCTGTATACAGTAATTGCTCGAGCAAAGGATGCTCTTGGTGACATTGCAGGAGCGAGCGAGGCGCGACGTTTGGCGCGCGCGTCTGGCTCTTAAAGCGCCTTTAGGGACTCTCTTGCTGCTGCAACTGTATCGTTGATCACTTTGGCGCTGTGTGTTGATGAGACAAACCCTGCTTCATACATGGATGGGGCTAGGTATACACCACGGTCTAGCATCAAATGGAAGAAGCGCTTAAACAAATTTTCATCACAGGCGGTAACTTCGTCGAAAGAGGTCACCGGTTGTTTTGCGAAAAATAAGCCGAACATTCCGCCACGACTGACGCCCTGCATTCTAACCCCAGCCTCCTCAGCAGCTCTTAGTACGCCTGAGACAAAGCGTTCGGTGGTCGCGTTTAGTTGCTCATAGAAACCGGGGATTGATAATTCTGACAGTGTGGCGATGCCTGCCGCCATGGCGACAGGGTTTCCGGATAAGGTGCCTGCCTGATAGACAGGACCATCGGGCGCCAGCATATCCATAATGTCTTGGCGGCCGCCAAAAGCACCTACCGGCATACCGCCCCCAATAATCTTTCCGAGGCACGTCAGATCTGGAGCGATGTTGAATAGGCCTTGAGCACCACCCTTGGCGACACGAAACCCCGTCATCACCTCATCGAAGATTAGAATTACACCATGTTGATCACACAACTCGCGTAAACCGCGGAGATAGCTGGGTTTCGGAATAATCATGTTCATATTACCGGTGATTGGTTCAATAATAATACATGCGATCGAGTTACCTCGTTGATTCAGTAACTTGGTAGCCGCCTCCAGATCGTTAAACGGAAGATTTAGCGTTTGTTTGGCTAGTTCTGGAGGAACACCGGGCGAACTTGGAATGCCGAATGTGAGAGCGCCTGATCCAGCTTTAACCAGCAAGCTGTCCGAGTGTCCGTGATAGCATCCCTCAAATTTTACGATGGTGTCGCGACCAGTGAAACCTCTCGCGAGTCGTATCGCGCTCATGGTTGCTTCGGTTCCGCTTGAGCAGAACCTGAGCTTTACCATCGATGGGAAAAAAGATTTCACGATTTCGGCCATCTCTGTCTCGGTAGCTGTCGGTGCTCCAAAAGATAGTCCGTTTTCGATCGTTTCTCGTACGGCTCGTAATATCGTGGGATTAGCATGTCCTGCAATCATTGGACCCCAACTGCCAATATAGTCGATATAACGCTTGCCATCGGCGTCATAGAGGTAGGGTCCCTTAGCTTTATTAAAGAAAAGAGGTGTCCCACCTACGGCGCGAAATGCCCGAACAGGTGAGTTAACTCCACCGGCTATGGATTGACTGGCTCTTTGGTAGAGTTGTTCTGATTTAGACATGCTTTTTCCTTAAAATAGTTCAGAAAGACGGCGCGCCGCCTCCCCGATGTCTTTAGATTTGAAAATGGCTCCGGAGACTGCAATCGTTGAGACTCCTGTGTCTAAAACTTGGTTAGCATTATCTGCGTTGATGCCACCAATTGCGACTACTGGGACAGGGCACGCTGCTACGAGTTCACTCAGTTTAGCGAGGGATAGCTCGCTAGCAGCCGGCTTGGTCTCCGATCTAAACAATCGCCCGAATGCGCAGTAAGTAGCGCCCTCGCGAACAGCACGTTCCATAAGTTTGGTGGAGTCATGACAGGTACGACCGATAATGGCTCTGATCCCGAGAGCCTCGCGAGCCCTGGTCAGCGATTCATCGTTTTGACCAAGATGCACTCCCTCTGCTCCTAGACCTCGGGCAACTAGGACATGATCGTTAATGATGCATGGTGTACCTTTAATACGACAGATGTCGATAGCGGCATCGGCGAGTGCTTCGAGGAGCCCCAAATCATTACCTTTGTGGCGCATCTGAATGCAGGCGGCGCCACCCTCGATTGTTTCTTGTATCTGCCTGTAGAGTTGCTCAGGCTGGGTTATCGAAGCATCAGTAATGACATACAAACCTTGCATCAGAATGGTTTAACGATTACCAAGATAGAAATTGCAACAAGGCCGATCACCGGTATTTCGTTAAACCAGCGATACCATACGTGACTCCTTGTGTTGGCATCGTTTGCGAACGTTTTGACGATTTTCATGCACCAGTGATGGTACCCCATTAACAATATCACAAATGTGAGTTTGGCATGCATCCACCCTTGAGTCATATAGCCAGGTACTAGCATGATCATCCAGCCTCCGAGCGCGACAGCAACGATCATTGAAGGGGTCATTATCCCGTTCAAGAGTTTTCTTTCCATAACTTTAAAACGTTCTATTCCGGTGAGATCGCCCGCATCAGTCATTGCGTGATATACGAATAACCTTGGAAGATAAAACAAGGCGGCAAACCAGGTCACAACAGCAATTAAATGAAACGCTTTAACCCAAAGAAACATGATCTCTCCTTTCCTAGATACAGGAGTACACCAAGTATCTAATTGAAAGACAAGGCTATCCTCGTTCCTGATTTCGAACTTTATTTTGCACCTCGATTACTGCTGTGAATAAGTCTCCCTCGGTAATAGCGCCTAGAAAGACTCGATCGTCTCCATCAACGATCGGTATAGATTCACCAACAAAATCACTGACCACATACATCGCATGTTGTAATGAATCGTCTTTTTTGAGCATGAGTGGATTTTCATCGCAAAATTGTTTTACGAATTTATCACCGGCTGCAACGGCCTGATGTACCGATAGTTTCCCTAATAGTTTGCCTGAGTCAGTAATTATGTAGGCCTCGGTTTGTTCCTTCGTGCGCATTTCGTGTAGAGCCTCTTGTCCAGTACTATCCTCAATAAGATTAACGCAATCATCTCCTACATGAGCCTCTAAAGTGTGTTGATTTAGGGCTATTCCCTCTCTGCCGAGTGACAGATCGATACCACGGTCGATCAATTGACGATCAAAAAAGGAATGACCAAATAATCGATGTGTTAATAGCATCGAGGTCATCACGGCCATGAGGGCGGCCACGGCGTATGCGTAGGATTGTGTGAGTTCGAGAACAATAAGAACGGCTGTAATTGGCGCTCCTATTACGGTTGCGGCAACTGAGGCCATCGCGGCGATACTTATGGCCTCCGTTAAACTCGGACCGCCCGCAGCGATTGATAGCTGTGCTACCAGTCCCCCTACCGCGACACCGATAAAAAGCGCTGGGGAGAATACCCCTCCGAATAAACCAAAACCAATGCATAAGGCCGTCATAGATATCTTTAGTACGAGCAAGACGAGAAGCATAGGGATCTGGTACTGTCCACCTAGCATCGCGTTTACAGTACCTAGGCCTACTCCCAGAATTTCGGGCACCCAGATACCCACGGTTCCGCAAACAGTCGCAGCGGTGACAATTAATCGCTCGGCTGACCAACCTGACTCCCGAGCAAACTTTGCAGAGTACCTAAGTCCCTGCATAAAGGTGATTGCCGTCGCAGCAACAACAGGGCCTGCGATAATTAAAATTGGGATCAGTGTTGCCAAGTCTGGGGGGTGCGCTGAAATCGCGTAGGGAGTTGTATTTTTGAAGAAAGCTTGACTGAATGCAGCCGCGGTTACGGAGGCGATAGAGATCGGTGCCATTGCCCGGACTGAGAGATGTCTCAGAACCGCCTCGTGAGCAAAGACGATACCCGCAATAGGGGCACCGAAACCTGCTGAAATGGCGGCGGCGACCCCACACCCGAGATATATTTCGTTTGAAAGTCGTGACTTAAAGAATCGTTTGAAAATGATCCCGATCGTGGCACCGAAATGCACTAACGGTCCATATTGTCCCACCGATCCACCACCCGCAGCACTTGTAAAGGCGGCTAGCGTGGAGACCAGCCCATGTTTTTCATCAAGCGGTTCTTTTGACTGGTGTGCATGGTAAATTGAATCTGCGGGACCGTGCCAACGTGTTATCTTGAATACCCGACGTATCAAAATGAGCAGTCCTGCCGCAGACCAAAGAAAAACCAAACATGTAAGTTCGATTGGTGTCCCAAAAACGACGACTTCCATGAGTGTCTGATTTTCGCGGAGGGCCGTGAAGAAGCTCACCCCCGACACAAATGCCTTTGAGGCGGTTGCTACTATGATCCCGACGAGCCCACCTATGACAAAATCTGCAATCAGTTCTGCGCCAGTGTCCTTGACTTGACTCTGCATACACTTCCCGTTTTTGTACGTTTTAGCATTGGATTGACGTATTATGCGCTTAAATATTGAATAGATGGAAATCACGCTTGAAACAGATCGGAATTGTTGGCGGAACTGGTTATACGGGTATAGAGCTTATTCGGATGCTATCCTGGCATCGAAGGATAGAGGTTAGTTGTCTAACATCTAGGTCGGAAGCGGGTAAAACAGTCGGCTCATTATATCCTTGGCTGTCACATTCAGCTGATTTGACTTTTGAGGAACATTCTCTTGATGCATTGTCGTCGTGTGATCTAGTGTTCTACGCGACTCCGAATAAGGTTGCGATGACGGAGGCGTCAGCCCTTCTTGAGCGCGGCGTCCGCGTGATCGATCTTGCTGCAGATTTCCGATTCAGCGATGTGGCGCTCTGGGAGACTGTATATGGAAGCCACCATAGCGCGCCGGACCTACTTCAAGAGGCGGTCTACGGTCTTCCTGAAAAATATCGTCATCAGATTGCCGGGGCCCGAATCGTAGGGAATCCAGGGTGTTATCCGACAGCAACTGCGTTAGCACTGATGCCGCTTGTTGAGGCATCGGTTTTGAGCGAACCGCACGTTATCGTGGATGGTAAGAGCGGAGCATCGGGTGCTGGGCGCTTGGCCCGTGAGGATCTTATCGTTGCTGAGACATCTGATAATTTCCGTGCCTACGCCGCCGACGGTCATCGCCATGAGCCGGAAATGGCTGATCAAATCTCACAAATGGGACAGGAGGTTAGCGTAACGTTCGTCCCTCATCTGTTACCGATGATTAGAGGGATTGAAGTCACGGTATATGTCTCCGCGTCACTTAGCATTGATGATGCGAGGCAGCTTTTCGAGGCGCGGTATGATGGGGAGCCATTCGTGTCATTGGCTGGTATCGGTGAGCATCCCGAGACGCGATGGGTTCGAGGATCTAATCGTTGCATGATTGGACTGTACCAGCAGCGACCTGGACAGTTGATCATATCGAGTGTCATCGATAATTTAGTGAGAGGAGCGGCAGGTCAAGCAATCCAAAATATGAACTTGATGCTTGGATTTAATGAGTTTGACGCAATCCCAGTAGATGCATTGAGTCCGTGAGAAACTATGGCTGAAGTATTTGTTCCGACTCCGATCAAGCTAACTGATCGAGCTGTTTTGAAGGTGAAAGAACTCATAGATGGTGAGGGTAATCCTAGTCTCCATCTCCGCGTTTTCGTGACCGGTGGTGGCTGCTCTGGATTCCAGTACGGTTTCAGCTTCGACGATGAGCATCAAGAAGACGACACAGAAATTGTGAAGGGTGGTATCAAATTAGTCGTGGATGGTATGTCATACCAATACCTCGTTGGTTCGACGGTGGATTATTCCGAGTCACTGACTGGTTCGCAGTTTGTTGTGGAGAACCCGAACGCTTTAAGTACTTGTGGTTGCGGCGCGAGTTTCAGTCTCTGACGTCGGGAACACCAAAGATCCAAGGACGCCCGCGACTTTCGATCCCGTGATTGGCCTTGTTTCCATAATTTGCTGATCCAAGCATTGAAGTCCAAGCCAGCCAAAGCAAGCAGCCTCAACAAAGTCTGGATCAATAGAAAATGTATCAGAACTAACTACAAGTGGTACCACCGTGTTGTCGATCTGATCCATTAGGTGAGCATTGTGGATACCGCCCCCGCATACAACTAAAATGTCGATTTCATTGGGCAGTGCTCTTTCTACAAGAATCGCTGTGAGCTGATTCAGTGTTGCTTGAACGTCCGCAGCTTTGATAAATGGAAACTGATTCACGATTGCTGAGAGCCAAGCCGACGAAAAATATTCGCGTCCAGTGCTTTTCGGTGGTGATTTTGCGAAGTATGGATCCTTGAGAAGTACCATTAAAAGATCGTCATTTACGCAACCAGACGCGGCGTAGTTTCCTGCAAAATCAAAAGGCTTATTCTGATGCATTTGATGCCATATGTCCGACAAGGTATTAGCTGGTCCCAAATCCCACCCCTCAACCGGCTTTCCTGAGACTATCAGTGAGAGATTTGCAATTCCGCCAAGGTTGAGGACTGCCACATTCTCAGTATCACGACCGAAATGGGCCTCGTGGAATAAAGGTGCAAGTGGCGCCCCTTGACCACCTCGCGCCATATCACCACGTCGAAATTGGTGGGCGACTGGAGTGAGAGTTGCCTCAGCGAGACGTTCAGAAAAACCAATTTGTAACGTTGATCGTAGATGTGGAGCATGCCACAGTGTTTGACCATGAAAGCCTATGACTGAAATTTTGTGATCACTGGATTCTATAAGCTTTTGGCATTGCTTAATCACAGCTTCCGTGTATTGGTGCTCGAGATGCAACAGAGTGTCCAGGTTCACTTCACCGGACTGGATGATTTTTTGCAGGCCACCACGAATCTGGCTTGGTAGTTCAGACCTTAAGGTATTGACGACTTCTATGCGGTGATCCTCTGGATTCTCTCTTACGATACAAGCGTCTAGCCCATCAAGGCTTGTGCCGCTCATCAGCCCAATCGCAGATCGGGACGCTTTAGGGCTTGGTAATACTTTGGAAAGCCAGTTCATCATGGCTTCTTTGAGCATCGAGTGACGCTATTAACACCCCCGCGATGCGCCTATAGCGGGCAATTTCGGATTTTGGTAGCGACTTAGCTTTTGGAAGTTTATTTAGAATCGTCCGAGGATTTCGATGAACACCATTGAATATAAATTCGTAATGGAGGTGAGGCCCTGTCGATAACCCAGTTGAACCAACGTACCCTATTACTTGTCGCTGTTTAACTTTTTGGCCAGTCCTAAATTTTCCGTAGCGAGACAGGTGGGCATAAAGGGTAGTAATGCTACTGCCATGCTTCATAACGATAGTCTTTCCATAACCTCCTTTGGTTCCGCGGTGCGCGATCTTACCGTCTCCCGCTGCATATACCGGAGTTCCTGTAGGCGCTGCATAATCTGTTCCTCTATGAGGGCGCCGAACACCTGTAACTGGGTGCTTTCGGGAGTGGCTAAAATTTGAACTAATTCGGCGAAAATTGAGGGGTGCTCGTAAAAAGGCTTTCTTCAAGCTGACCCCATTTTGATCGTAATAGCCGACATCGCCCTTCGTGTCTTCGAAGCGAACCGCTATGAAGGACTCACCAGAGTTAATAAACTCTGCAGCCAAGATGTTCCCATATTCAATGAATTCGCCGTCAAGGTATCGCTTCTCAAATGTGACTACGAATTGGTCGCCTTGTCGGATTTCGTGAACGAAATCTATTACGTGCCCGTATATATCGGCCAATTCCATAATTAGGTTGTCGGAGAGTCCGGCACGTGCACCCGCCAAAAAGAGTGAGCTATCAATTGTTGCTCGAGCATGCTCAATGTAAATCTCAGCCTCTCGGTATTGTTGGCTTATTGTCCAACTGCCATCGCTTTGAGCCGCAATGGTTTGATGAAAAGGTGAATGAATGACAGCAATTTCCGAGAGAGTGTTGTCATTGTCGTATCTAAATTCTACAGATTGTCCAATCTTGAGTTGCGAGACTCGGGCTTCTCCGCTTTCTGCTCTTGTGAGTGAGTGCAGCACTTGCACTTCCAAATCCTGACGAGAAAAAAGTCGGGATAACGAGTCACCTTCTCCCACGTGTTCAGTTCGAGTGATGAGTCGTAGTACCGATTCTGAAGATTCTTCCGACCGCTCTAGTACCGTTGAAAATACTGGAATTGGCATTGACTTGCCGGTTTGGTTGATCGTTTCTCCCACCGCGGGCCAAAAAATCAAGGCGCCGACAAATAAAAGGGACCCGACTAAACCAAGAACATGAATTCCTGGAAAAGGATGACATATCGCGTATAAGCGATTGATAAAGTTGCGCAATTCGTATCCTACGTAGCGGTTTAGCGGAGTGTACACAATTCAATTGAGCGTTGCACATAAAAAATGAGGGTTATGTAAACTATAGACTTTTGATTATTGAATTGAGAGTTGGTATGGCAACATTAGACGGGCGGAGTCTAAGGGACGCGATAGATCTGATTTCGCGAGGCTCAGAAGAGATTCTTCCTTTGGATGAATTACGGCAAAGGTTGAATAGTGGCAAACCGCTGAGAATAAAAGCAGGCTTCGATCCAACTGCGCCGGATTTGCACTTGGGCCATACAGTTTTGATAAACAAATTGAGGCAATTTCAGAAGCTTGGTCATGAAGTTATCTTTCTGATCGGGGATTTTACTGGATTAATCGGAGATCCAACTGGTAAGAACCAGACACGGCAACCACTAACTGAGGAGAAGTTGAGGCGAAATGCTGAGACTTACACATCTCAGGTTTTTAAGATTTTGGATAAAGACAAAACGCGCGTCGAATACAATAGTCGTTGGATGATGAAATTGCAGCCGCAGGAATTTATTCGACTCGCAGCAAAACTTACTGTTGCTAGGATGCTTGAGCGTGATGATTTCAATAAACGATTCAAATCTGAGCAACCAATTTTCATGCATGAATTTTTGTATCCCCTGATGCAGGGATATGATTCTGTCGTACTCGAGGCCGATGTTGAACTCGGTGGAACTGACCAACGTTTCAATCTTTTGATGGGAAGAGAGTTACAGAGAGACGCTGGCCAGCAACCTCAGACCATAGTCATGATGCCCATTCTCGAAGGTTTGGACGGCGAGAAAAAAATGTCAAAGTCATTGGGAAATTATGTTGGTTTGAATGATGAACCAGGGGACATGTTCGGAAAGCTTATGGGGATTTCTGACGAACTGATGTGGCGTTATTACGAATTGTTGAGTTTCAAAAGTAATGCTGAGCTCGAAACCTTACGCGCTTCTGTCCACGACGGAGTGGTATCCCCAAATGTGGCGAAAGCTGATCTAGCCAAGGAATTAATAGCGCGTTTTCATGATCCTGAGGCAGCTGAGCAAGCTTCGAAGAGTGCGGGTAATAAATTCAAAGCTGGCGACATTCCGGATCAAATGCCTGAGGTAGTAATACAAGGAGATGCCGATGGGGGAATACCCTTAGCGGTTCTTCTCCGCGAGACGGGATTGGCTAAGAGTTCTTCTGAGGCAAGAAGCTTCATTTCACAGGGAGCGGTTCGTATCAACGGTGATTTGGAAACTGATTGTCAGTATAGAGTCACTTCGGGGGAAACGCACGTTTTCCAATGTGGTAAGAAACGGTTTGTCAGGGCGACTGTCACTAAGTAATGGTTAATTGTAGGTGCAGCGAAAGTAGTCGAGATACAGCCGTTTTCAGTGTATTTTACAAAGGCCGCAATTGTGAAAAAAATAAATACGAAAATTTCTTGCAAGGCGAATAAAACACGGTACTATTCGCGCTTTCCAGTCGGGCTGAAGAAAAGACATGGTAGCCTCCGCTCAGGGACACAGGGGTGCTAGCCGAGTTAAGCCAAGGTGATATCACGACTGAAGTCGGATTCAAGGCACTGACGTACTTGCAAACAGTAAAAAAGTGGTTGCAAAAGACTTAGGGTTCGATAGAATGCGCGTCCCTTTCAGAGAAGCCCTCTGAAGCGTTTTTTAAAAAGTTGATCAAGCAATGCGTGTGGGTGCTTGAGCTGGAAGTTGACAAATTTTCAGACAAGCATACCTGTATAAATTTATTTAGCAGTTTTGCGATTGTCTGAGCGAAAAATAACGCCTGAGATATTCAGGTACTTTTAACTGAAGAGTTTGATCATGGCTCAGATTGAACGCTGGCGGCAGGCCTAAGACATGCAAGTCGAACGGTAACGACACTAGCTTGCTAGTGGGCGACGAGTGGCGGACGGGTGAGTAACGCGTAGGAATCTACCTAGTAGTGGGGGATAGCCAAGGGAAACTTTGGGTAATACCGCATACGATCTACGGATGAAAGGGGGCCTCTCTTTGATGCTCTCGCTATTAGATGAGCCTGCGTAAGATTAGCTTGTTGGTGGGGTAATGGCTCACCAAGGCTACGATCTTTAGCTGGTCTGAGAGGACGATCAGCCACATTGGGACTGAGACACGGCCCAGACTCCTACGGGA